>CAMCDL010000021.1 GCA_945873565.1 uncultured Selenomonadaceae bacterium
ACTGGAGCGGATGTATCTGGCCTGAAAAGAATAAATCACAGCTTGAGGAAGGGGCTCTGCCGAGCCTGGCTGATCTGGATGAGGTTATTGGCGATATGTCAGTTCAGCATGAAGCTATGCTGGCGGGAAAAAAATCGCTGGAAGCAAAAAAGAGCAGTATTGAGCAGGAACAGAATGCTGGTCAGGAGCATAACAAAAGGCTGGATAAGCTGGAAGCCGCTGCTGCTGAAATGAAATCCCTGAAGGGAAAGGCAGAGACATCTCAGCTCATTAGAAATAAAGTAGATATTGGCATAAAAGCCGAGCGTGTATTGCCATTTGAATCAGCATTAAATAAGGTTTTGGCAGCTATGGATGATAACAAGCAAAAATGTGAAAGCCTAGGCAAGGACCTGGCATTACTGGAGGAACGTTACAGGCAGCTGGAGAAAAAACGGATTGCTGAGGAAAAGCCTCTTCAGGATGAGCAGGAACGCTGTAATAGCAGGATAGCTCTGCTTGAGAGTATTATGCCAGCATATGAGGCTTATTCTGATGCCATTAATGAGGCTGCTGAAGCTGATGCACAGAAAAAAGGAACTGAGGATAAGGCCGCTGAGTGTCAGAAAAGGCTGTCTGACCTTAAGGGTGAGCTGGAGCTTCTGGAAAAGAAGCTGACAGGGCTTTCTGATGCTAATGAGGAAACTTTGAAAGCGGCAACGTCAGCAGTAGAAACTCAGACTGGACGTTATGATGATTTTAATAATCTTAATAGCCAGCTGAATAGCTTTCATAATGCTAAGAGCGAGCTGCTGGAGCTGCAGCGTAAAGAACTGTCTGCAAAAATGCTGGCCCACGAAAAGGAACAGGCTCACTTTAAGCTTAATGGAGCATTTATAGCTGGACAGGCAGTGCTTCTGGCTAATGAGCTAAAAAAACAGCTGGAGCAGGAGGATAGCGTCATCTGTCCGGTATGTGGAAGCGTCCATGTCAGGGAGGATGCTTCAGGCTTTGCTCAGGACTGCGGGAATGTGCCAGCTAGAGCTGATGTTGATGAGGCCTTAAAGGAATGGGATAAGGCCAGAAGGGATGCAGAGGCTGCCAGCGGTAATGTTACTGCAGCAAAAAGCCGCCTTGATGAGCAGCTTAAGACTATAGAGCAGGCTGGACAGCGGCTTTTGTCCATAAATAATATTGAGCTTTTATTAGCTGGAAATACTATTGAAAAGGCGATTGACGGATGTCTGACAGAAAAGAAGAGGCTCGAGGCTAAAGCCGCTGAAATTGCCGACAGGATACAGCAGCGCCAGAAGGCACAGGAGACAAAAATACAAAAACAGCTAGATTTAGAGCAGGCCGAAAAGGCCTTGCAGCAGGCAGATGAATCTGACCGTGCAGCTGCTCAAGCTGTTATTGCGGCCAAAGAGAAGCATAATGCTGCGGCAAAGCAGCTGGAGGGGTTCCCTGCAACCAAGGTGCTGGCTGATGCTGAGCTTAATGACTGCAGAATACAGGCAAAGAAGATAAAGTCAGAGCTTGATGAGCTGCTGAAGAGCTGCAATGACTGCAGGGTCAGACTGTCGGAGGTTCAGGGAAAGCTTAAGGCCTTACAGGAGGCATCCATGCAGCTTAAAGCGGATGCCAAGGTAACTGAAGAGAATTATAGAGCTGCTCTGTCTAAGGAAGGCTTTGCTGATACAGATAGCTATATTCTGGCTCTCAGTCCAGAGGGATTCAGAGCAGATTCTCAGGAGCTTAGAGAATGGCTGGAAAAAATGGAGAATGGGCTGAAGACCTATGAGGAAAAGCTGAAAAGTACTGAGGCTGAAATAAAGCACCTGACTGAAGAAACGGCAGGCCGGCCAAGGCTGGACATGGAGGCTATAGGAATCAAGCTAAAAGAAGTAAATAAGCAGCTGGAGCAGCTTGATATAAAGGAGCATCAGCTGGCAGCGGATATAAGCCGGAACCGTAGCGCAAGGTATCAGCTGGAAAAGTCTGCCGAAAAGCGCCAGCTGCTTGGCAGGGCTCTGGACCGGATAAGACCGCTATCAGATGCTGCTAATGGCAGGCTTGCCTTCAGCCGGTATGTGCTTGAAAGCTATTTCAAAAGCATCCTTGAACAGGCCAATGTTCACTTTGAGACCTTGACAGGTGGTGAATTCAGTTTTGTAGCTGAGGAAACAGGCGATGGAAGGACAGCTAGAGGGCTGGGGCTGAAAATACAGGATGCCTTTACTGGCACTGTGCGGGAAACAGCTACCCTTTCTGGCGGGCAGTCCTTTGCAGCATCTTTATCACTGGCTCTTGGCCTGTCAGAGGCGGTTCAGCTTCAGAGTACTGGAGCGGTACAGCTGGACTGCATGTTTATTGATGAGGGATTCGGATCCCTTGATGCCGAAGTGCTTGACAGTGCTGTAGCAATGCTGAGCAGCTTGTCTTGCGGCAGGCGCCAGATAGGAATAATTTCTCATGTTGCAAGACTGGATGAATGTATTCCAAAAAAAATCAGGGTTGCATCAGGCAATGGTGGCAGCCGTATATGGCTGGATGTAGATGAATGATTCATGTGAATTGACTTTTGGGGTAGAATATCATATTGTATTAGCTGGTATGTGATGTGCAGGGGAGGTTATGTTTTTGGAAATAGAAATGTTGTTATTTCTCATTGTAAGCGGTTTTGTAGCAGCTTTTATAGATGCCTCGGTTGGCGGTGGCGGGATGATAAGCATACCAGCTCTTATGTGGGCTGGTCTTCCTCCAGTCAGCGTTCTGGGAACTAATAAGGTGGCTGCTGTGATGGGTGCAATATCCAGCTTTATAACCTTTATACGATCAGGCAAGATGGATGTTGCACTGGTTAAGAAGCTGTTTCCGATTTCGCTTATCGGTTCTTTTATCGGTGTGGTTCTGGTTCAGCAGATTGACTCTGCTTTCCTGAGACCGCTGATAATTGTAATGCTGATACTGGTATTTATTTATAGCCTGCTGAAGAAGGACTGGGGCAGGGATTCTGTTGCTCAGGAGATTACTGGTAAAAAGCTGGTGCTTTGCATGCTGCTTTCTCTGACCCTTGGCTTTTACGATGGTTTTTTTGGCCCAGGCACAGGATCGTTCCTGCTGTTTGGCTTTATCTGGATAGGATTTGATTTTATTGGAGCCACAGCCAATGCCAAGGCATTGAATTTTGCTAGCAACCTGGCTGCAGCTATTCTGTTCAGCTACATGGGGGCGGTGGATTTTTCCTATGCCATTCCAATGGGCTTGTCCATGATTGCAGGTGCTATCGCTGGATCGAAGATGGCGTTGAGCAAGGGTGTTACTTATATAAGGCCAATGTTTATTATTGTTACGGCAGTGCTTATCGGTAAGCAGCTGATGACGATGCTGGGATAAATCATAAAAAAGAAAAAGACTATAGCAGGAACATATCATAGACTGATGGCTTAGTCCTGCTATAGTCTTTTTAGTTTGCTTTCCCTTACTATCGTTTCAGCTGTCCTGCGCCCCTGATAATCTCTACTACAGTTTCACAGGATTTTTCCAAGGATTGTACAGGCAGATATTCATATATGCCGTGGAAATTATGTCCGCCAGTAAAAATATTTGGGCAAGGCAGCCCTTTAAAGGAGAGTCTTGCACCATCTGTACCGCCACGTATAGGCGATATGACAGGCTTGATACCTGCCCGTTCCATAGCTGTCTTGGCCAGCTCTACAATATGCATTACCGGTTCTATCCTTTCCCGCATATTGTAGTATACATCTCGGCAGACCAGCTCCACACGGCCCTGGCCATATTTGTCATTCATAAAGCTGGCCAGGCTCCTCAAATAGGCCTTGCGTTTTTCAAAGCGTTGTCGATCGTGGTCTCTTATGAGCATGCCCAGGCGTATTTCAGATACATCGCCCTTTATTTGATGGCAATGGTAAAAGCCTTCATAGCCATCGGTGGTTTCTGGCTGCTCTGCTTGTGGCAGCAGCTGCTGCCATTCGGCGGCCATGGTAAGGGCATTAATCATTTTATTCTTGGCATCGCCAGTATGTACATTTCTTCCTTTAAATACTACAGCAGCATTGGCAGCGTTGAAATTTTCGTATTCTAGTCCTCCTATAGCACCGCCATCTACCGTATAAGCGAAATCAGCACCAAAGGCATCAACATCAAAATGGTCAGAGCTCTTTCCGATTTCTTCATCAGGAGTGAAGGCAATCCTGATGGTGCCATGTGGAATTTCTGGATGCTGCAGAAGGTATTCTCCAGCGGATATAATGGCACATATGCCAGCCTTGTCATCGGCTCCTAAAAGAGTAGTACCGTCTGTTACCAGCAGATGCTGGCCTTTGTAGCTGGCAAGCTCAGGAAATTCCTCGGGAGACATCGTAATGTCCTTTTCTTGATTCAGGATTATACGTCCGCCATCATAATTCTTTATTAGCTGCCAGCCTACTGGACCGCCAGAGGCATCCGGGCTGGTATCCATGTGGGCAATAAAGCCGACTGTTGGAGCATCTTCACAGCCATTAGATGGCAGCGTAGCCATAATATAGCCGTTTTCATCTAGAGTTACCTGCTGAAATCCCACTGCCCGGAGCTCCTGAAACAGGTATCTGGCAAATGGAATCTGCTTATCTGTAGAGGGACAGCTGTGGCTGTCGTGATCAGAGGCAGTATCAAACTTAATATAGTCTGCAAATCTGCCGACTATTTCTTGCATATTAAACATTTTAAACTCCTAGGAAATGTTATTTATCCGCTTTGATATCCTTCCAGAGGCTCTTGCCTTTTGTTCTGAGAGGGACCCTCATCATGGAGGCAACGGTGGCTGCTATATCTGCAAAGGTATCTCTGGTACCCAGATTAATGCCCTGCTCTACGCCTTCGCCATAAATAATCAGCGGAACATATTCACGGGTGTGATCTGTGCCAGATGCTCCAGGATCGCAGCCATGGTCGGCGGTGATGATAAGGATGTCATTGCGGTTCATTTTTTCCATAAACTGGCCAAGCTGCTTATCAAAGGCGGTGAGGGCAGCTGCATAGCCATCAATATCACGGCGGTGTCCATACTTCATATCGAAGTCAACCAGATTGGCAAAACACAGCCCATAATAATCCTTGCTCTGCTGTTGAATTACCTTTTCCATGCCGTCGATATTATCTTTTATAGGGATACTGTGACTTAGGCCTCGTCCGGCAAATATGTCAGATATCTTGCCAATACCTATGGTGGTATTGCCACTGAACTTAAGCATATCCAGAAGTGTGTCTCCTGGAGGCTCCATAGAAAAATCATGACGATTTGGGGTGCGTTCAAAATCTGGATATTCACCGATAAATGGCCGGGCAATAATACGGCCTACAGAATGCTCTCCGCACATAATAGATCTGGCCTGCCGGCAGTATCTGTAGAGCTCATCAGGTGGTACGATTTCCTCGTGAGCAGCTATCTGCAGTACGCTGTCAGCTGAGGTATATACTATCAGGGCACCCGTATCTATGTGCTCCTGTCCGTAGTCCTTTATGACCTGAGTTCCAGAGTAAGGCTTGTTGCACAGAATTTTTCGGCCAAAGGCCTCCTCTAACTTTGCGATAATATCAGCAGGGAATCCATCAGGATATACTGGCAGCGGAGTTTCTGATATGATGCCGGCAATTTCCCAATGACCAATGGTAGTATCCTTTCCTTTAGAAGCCTCCCTGAGGCGGGCTATGGCTCCGAGAAAATGATCTGGCTTAGGCTCGCACTCAACACCGTCAATATTGAAAAGGCCCAGCCTCTTCATATTAGGTACATTGAATTCCGGAGATTTATAAACGCTGGCTAAGGTGTTTACAGATAAAGCATCACCAAATTCAGGAGCATCAGGCTCTGCACCGATGCCAAAGCTGTCCAGTACTATCAGGAATACACGCTTAATAACCATAATATCACCTCATTATCTAATCTTCATGTATTGTATATTCGACGCTGATAAGGGCTAAACCTACCTTGATAATAAAAAAAGTGTTATAATATTGGCCATAAGAAAGGAGCTGTGACGCGTATGAATACCTTGGCAAAAAAGGCTGCAGCAGATATGACAGAGGCTCTGGATATAGCTGAGCTGATAGAGATTTTTTTCTTTCCTGTATGTATTCTGCTAGTGGCAGGTATATTGGGACAGATGATAACAGTACTCATAAAAAAGTGGATAGAAAAGTATCTGCATGATGAAGAGATTACTATGAAGTATGTTATGGCCAGGGCTGTCAGGGGTGTTCCACGGTCCTGGATTATAATTACCAGCATAAACATAGCAGCTAAAATGCTGGATTCAGATCCTAAGTTTGCTGATATAATGGACAATCTATGGTTTACTGTCATGGCTATAACAGTCAGCCAGGTGCTTTCGAGATTCTTTAACGGCTATATAGAATTCCATATGGAAAAGAATTCTGACATGCCTAAGGCAACACTGCTGTGTAATCTGGTGTCAGTCATTTTTTACATTATTGGTATTCTGGTAAGTCTGGAGGAATGGGGTGTATCTGTTACTCCTATGCTGACGGCTCTCGGTGTTGGCGGTATGGCTGTAGCACTCGGTCTTCAGGACACATTGTCAAATCTTTTTGCTGGCTTGTATATAATTGCGGGTAAGAGCCTGCATCTCAATGATTATGTGCGGTTAAGCTCCGGCCAAGAGGGCCGTATTACTGATATTACATGGCGTGTTACCACCATACAGACCATCAAGGGAAGCATGGTCATTGTACCAAATAGAGATATAGCATCCTCCACTTTGATAAACTTTTCTCGTCCGGTTCAGGATTTAGGTATACTGGTCAAGGTCGGGGTAGCTTATGACAGTGACCTGGAGCAGGTTGAACGTGTAACCCTTGAGGTAGCAGAGAAGGTTACCAAGGAAATTGAGGAAGAAATTGATGAAAATTCTGCTAAAGTGCGTTTTCATACCTTAAACGATTCCAGTATTGATTTTGATGTTATACTGCGCTGCAGCCGCTTTGACCGTCAGGCATTGCTGAAGCATGAGTTTATCAAGGAGCTTGTTAAGCGTTACAGAGAAGAAGGCATAGAAATACCTTTTCCGATGAGGGTTGTGCAGAATGTCGGAAATAGTGGAGAGAAATCCACAAAATAAATTTACTTATCCACATAAATTTATATTAGGGGCTTCAGAAGCTGTCAAATCTGTCCATTACAGGAGTACCGAACAGTAGCAGGCCTTATATTATATACATTCCAGCAATTTGCTGGAATGTATATTTATGCAAAGGTGCGTATAATATGCAATGTGTTCTGTGGATAAGTAAACCACAAGATATAGTGTCTTGATTGACATCAACCACAATATATAGTAAAATAAAGTGCAATAAAAAGTAGATTTTACCAACGGATTGGAATGAGGGCACAATGCATAATATTAAAAAACGCAATGGGGAAATAGTCTCATTTAATGCAAAAAAAATATCTGATGCTATCCAGAAAGCAAATCTTGAATCGGTAGATGAGACCTTTTCCGCAAATACACTGGCGGCTATTACTGCAGAGGTCGTCGAGGAAATCTCTGTAGAAGAGGTTCCTGCAGTAGAGTTTATCCAGGACACCGTAGAAAAGGTCTTGATAAAGAATAATTTTGCCAGCACTGCTAAAGCATATATCCTGTATCGTGCGGAGCATACCAAGATACGTCAGGCTCAGGGAGATCTGATGGATATTTATAACGAGCTCACTTTCAAGCGTGCAGCTGATGCAGATATCAAGCGTGAAAATGCAAATATTGACGCAGATACTGCTATGGGTACTATGCTGAAGTATGGCTCGGAGGGATCAAAATATTATATTGATAATTATATACTGCCGGCTGATATAGCTGCCGCTCATATTGAAGGCGACATCCATATCCATGACAAGGATTTCTATATGCTGACAGAGACCTGCTGCCAGATTGATCTGCTTAAGCTGTTTGCAAATGGTTTTTCTACTGGCCACGGTTATCTTAGGGAGCCAAACGATATCCGTTCCTATGCGGCTCTTGCCTGCATTGCAATTCAGGCTAATCAGAATGAGATGCATGGGGGACAGTCTATTCCTAATTTTGATTATGCAATGGCACCAGGCGTATGCAAGACCTTCCGCAAGCAGTATTTTGAGCAGCTGGCGGCGTTTTTCCGTGCAGTGTTCAACATGAATCTGAATGATGCTCAGCTGCTGTCTAAGGAAATCCGTCGCAGTATACCCCTTGAGATTACTCTGAGCAATTGTGAAGAGTTTAAGAAGCTGCTGGTAGAGTTCCTGCCTGAGCACCAGGCAAGCCGTAATTATCAGCGCATTTCTCCTACCCAGACCGGCAGGGCTCATGATTTTGCAGTAGAGGCAGCTGCTGATGCTACTGATAAGGCCACCTTCCAGGCAATGGAGGCCTTTGTACATAATCTTAATACCATGAATTCCCGTGCTGGAGCTCAGGTTCCATTCAGCTCGGTAAATTATGGAACTGATACATCTGTAGAGGCACGTATGGTAATAAGGAATCTTCTTAATGCTACCATGGATGGTCTCGGAAATGGCGAAACTCCAATTTTCCCTGTACAGATTTTTAAGGTCAAGGAGGGTATAAATTATAATCCAGGTGACCCTAACTATGACCTTTTCCAGATGGCAATAAGAACCTCTGCGAAGAGACTGTTCCCTAATTTCAGCTTCCTGGATGCACCTTTTAATCTCCAGTATTATAAGCCTGGTGATTATAATTCCGAGGTTGCTTATATGGGATGCCGTACCAGGGTTATGGGCAATGTTTATGACCATGATCGTCAGGTGACCTGCGGCCGTGGCAATTTGAGCTTTACCAGTATTAACCTGCCAAGGCTGGCACTGAAATCAAAGGGCGATATGAAGAAGTTCTATGAATATCTTGACGATGTTATAGAACTGGGATTCCGTCAGCTGCTGCATCGCTTCAAGGTACAGTGCACCAAGCGCGGACGTAATTACCCATTCCTTATGGGACAGGGCGTATGGATTGATTCTGATACCATCGGTCCTGATGACAGCGTTGAGGATATTCTGAAGCATGGTACTCTTTCTCTGGGCTTTATCGGCCTTGCCGAGTGCCTGAAGGCTCTGGTAGACAAGCATCACGGTGAGGATGAAGAAGCACAGAAGCTGGGCCTGGAAATTATTGGCTATATGAGAAAGCGCATGGATGATAAGTCTGCGCAGACTGGTCTCAATTTTACCTTGCTGGCAACACCTGCAGAGGGGCTCAGCGGGCGCTTCGTAAAGCTGGATAGAAAGATGTTTGGTTCCGTTGAAGGTGTAACTGATCGTCCATATTATACCAACAGCTTCCATGTTCCTGTATATTATGATATTGCGGCAGCAAAGAAGCTGCAGATAGAGGGGCCATATCATGCTCTGACCAATGCTGGACATATCAGCTACGTTGAGATGAATGGTGATCCTTCTAAGAATCTGAGAGCCTTTGAGGCGATTATTCGCTGTATGCATGATAATGGCATTGGCTATGGCTCAGTAAATCATCCGGTAGACAGAGACCCTGTCTGCGGATATAACGGTATTATCAATGATGTATGCCCACGCTGTGGCCGTACTGAGGCTCAGCACAAGCGGAGAGTAATAATTCCAAGACTTAAGTGCAAGCATTAATATGAAAAAGATGAAAGGACTGATTTAAATGCTGGTAAACGGTATTAATGTAACAATAAATGGTGTAGAGGGTGTTTCCGAGCGTGAGGTAATTGGTTATATTGATTATCTGCAGCAGGAAAATGACGAGGAAATAAGCTCCGTAGAAATTTCTGCAGCTGAAGACGGCAATATTGTACTGGATTATACCACTCAGCCTGTAAAGTTTGAGCGCATCCGCCGTATTACTGGCTATCTGGTAGGTACTATCGATCGCTGGAACAATGCAAAGCGTTCTGAGGAGCACGATAGGGTTAAGCACGGCTTAAACTGATGCCAGGAGGGCGGAGGACGTGGAAAACCATCAGTTAAGGATAGCTGGTGTGGTAAATGATTCCATAGTAGATGGACCAGGCTACCGGTTTACCATCTTTACGCAGGGATGTCCACACAGGTGTCCAGGATGCCATAACCCTCAGACCCATGATCCCAGGGGCGGAAGCTGGATAGATACAGATGAGCTGATGGGACAGATACTGGAAAATCCTCTGCTGGAGGGGGTTACCTTTAGCGGTGGAGAGCCTTTCAGCCAGGCAGAGATTCTGGCTCAGCTAGGCAGAGAAATCAAGAAGCATGGCCTTAGCTTGTGGTGCTATTCTGGGTATACCTTGGAATCTTTGCTGGCAATGAATAAGCCTTCTGTAAATCATCTGCTGGAGGTGGCTGATGTTCTAGTAGATGGACCGTTTATTCTGGAGGAAAGAGACCTGGAGCTGTCTTTCAGGGGCAGCCGTAACCAGCGGCTTATAGATCTTCCTGCGTCTCTGGCATCTGGTCAGGCTGTAATGGCAGTAATTTAATATGAAATAATAAAAGGCTTGCGAAATCCTGATATACGTCAGGGTATTCGTAAGCCTTTTTGTTTTTGGTAAGGATGTATCAGCTAAACAGAAAACCGCCCCAAAGGGCGGTTTTAGCTATTGCTTATTAATTGTCGGAAACCGCATCCCAGCCTACCTGGAGTGCGTGAATGTTCTGCTCTATGGTATGAGGCGGTACGCGGTGAGATACTGCGGTCTTAATGGTTTCAAAATCAACAAGTCCGGTGATATGAACCAGGGCACCAAGAGCAACTATGTTGGCAAATAGAGACTTGCCAATTTCCTCTACAGCCAGCTTGGTAATTGGAATGCGGAGAATATTAGGGAAATCAGGAGGCTCTGGGACAAGGTCAGTATCAAGTACCAGGATGCCTTCTGGGTTTAAATCGGTGTAGTATTTGTCGGCTGCCTTCTGAGTCATTGCCAGTACCAGATCAGGACACTCTACATGAGGGTGGTAGATAGGGTTGTCATCAATAATTACCTCAGACTTGGAGGCACCGCCACGAGCCTCTGGACCGTAGGACTGAGACTGAACGGCTTCTTTGCCTTCAGCAACAGCAGCCTCAGCGAAAATGATAGCGGCGGTAATTACACCCTGGCCGCCGGAGCCAGATAATCTAAGCTGCTTTCTCATTATGCCTTACCTCCTGCCAGTTCAATAACCTCTTCATATGCAGTAGCATAATCAGTAGCTTCCTCATGATGCATAAGACCGATAGGGAACTTTTCGCCAATCTTTTTTTCGTCAGGAAGCTTATCCCAGGCTGCCTTCATGATAGCATTATCACGCATCCACATCATCATCTGCGCAGGATCAGCCATCTTGTTCTTACGGCCATAAGCAGTAGGACACTGAACAATGGCCTCAATGAAGGAAAAGCCCTTATTGTCTATACCGCTGGCAATCATATCGGTGAGATGCTGTACGTGGAAAGCAGTGGAACGTGCCACATAGGTAGCTCCAGCTGCTTCAGCCAGCTTGCAGGCATCGAAGTTTCTGTCAATGGCACCATAAGGAGCGGTAGTAGCCTTCTTATGGGTTGGAGTCATAGGAGAAGACTGACCGCCAGTCATACCATAAATGCTGTTATTGAACAGCACAACAGTGAGGTCAACATTGCGGCGGCAGCCATGAATGAAGTGATTGCCACCGATAGCGGTACAGTCGCCATCACCTGTGATAACAATAACATTAAGCTCAGGATTTGCCAGCTTAACACCAGTAGCAAAAGGAATAGCACGGCCATGGGCGGTGTGCAGAGTATCAAAATCCATGTATCCGGAGGCTCTGGAAGAGCAGCCGATACCTGAAACAATTACGGTTTTATCCTTGTCCAGACCTTTTTTTTCAATAGCCTGAACGATGGACTTCATTACAATGCCATTGCCGCAGCCGGGACACCAGAGGTGTGGCAGGCGGTTCTGACGAAAATACTGTTCATAGCTTCTTTCCATTATGCCTTACCTCCTGCAACCAGATTATCAATGCCTTTTTCGATCTCAGATGGTTCGAAAATAGTCATGTCATATTTAGCACAAAGCTCAACCTGGCACTTTCCAGCAGCTGCGCGTTCAACCTCACCGACCAGCTGGCCGTAGTTAAGCTCAGCAACCAGGATGCCCTTTACCTTCTCGGCCAGAGCATTGATAACCTTATCAGCAAATGGCCATATGGTAATGAGACGTACCATGCCAATCTTTATACCCTTCTTGCGGGCGTTTAAAACAGCCTCATAGGCAGTTCTGGCAGTACCGCCAAAAGCAACTACAGCATACTCAGCATCATCCATGAAATATTCCTCAACATGAGTGATTTCATCTCGTGCCAATTCAATCTTGCTATGGAGACGATCGATTACCTCACGGGTAATCTTAGGGCTGCCTACTGGGAAGCCGGTTTCATCGTGAATCAGACCAGTAACATGGATATGATAGCCGGTGCCGAAATCAGCTGGATTTGGTACCAAGTCTTCAGAAGGCGTATATGGCTCATAGCCTTCCTCACGGCTGCAGCTTGGCTGGCGGCGAGGATATACCTCGATCTCATCAGCCTCTGGCAGTTCAACCTTTTCGCGGAGATGTCCCACAATTTCGTCCATCAGAAGAATTACAGGAGTACGGAAGCGCTCAGAATAATTTACTGCCATAACAGCAGTATCAAAAGACTCGCGTACGCTCCATGGAGAAAGGGCAATCATAGGGTGATCTCCATGAGTTCCCCAGCGTGCCTGCATCACATCCCCCTGGGAAGGTGCAGTTGGCTGGCCGGTAGAAGGACCAACACGCTGAACATTTACAATAACAACTGGAATCTCTGCAGCAGCAGCATAGCCTATAAGCTCCTGCTTAAGGGAAATGCCAGGGCCGGAAGATGCTGTAAGAGCCTTCTTGCCTGCCAGGGATGCACCAAGTACAACACCCATGCTGGCGATTTCATCTTCCATCTGTATAAATTTGCCACCAACCTTTGGAAGCAGCTTAGCCATGCCTTCTGCAATCTCAGTTGACGGTGTAATAGGATATCCGCCAAAGAAGCGGACACCAGCAGCCAGTGCACCTTCTGCACAGGCCTCATTTCCTTGCATCAGTCTAGCCTTGCTCATTTTGCCACCTTCTTATCTACAAAAATCGCATAATCTGGGCAGCGCAGCTCGCACTGTCCACAGCCTATGCAGGCTTCTTCATTAACAACCTGGACCTTTCCCAGCTCATCCAGAGCTAAGACCTGCTTTGGACAAAATGCAACGCAAATGCCACAGCCCTTGCAGCGTGGCATTTTTATAGAAAGCTCGGTATTCATCCTTGTCCCTCCTGAAATTTCTTCATTAAAAACAATAAGCGCCCCACGCATTTCACACTCAGAAATGCTAGGCCGCAATATTGCACACCAAATATATAATAGGAAGTAACCATACTCTATTAATATGTTTAATATAACAATTTGATAATATTATGTCAAGGACAAATTTCGTTTAGGAGTGGATTTTTTATTTGCGCAAAGGTGATGTTGTGTGATATTATATAATAGTATGATTAGGCGATAAGGTTATATCTGGGTTAATATTTTCAAGGGAGATTTTTATGGAAACAATGGGGTTTCTTGGTCCTGTAGGTACTCATAGTGAAGCAGCGGCTTGTTATCTGAATAGCATGCTGGAAAGGCCATGCCGTATGGAAGGATTTCCTACAATATACGCAGTTATTCAAGCAGTAGCCGAGGGTAAGCTGGATACCTGCCTGGTGCCGGTAGAAAATTCTTTGGAGGGTTCCATAAACATTACTTTGGATGCATTAGCTCACAGTGACAGTGTGGTAGTAGAACGTGAGCTGGTGTGGAGTGTGCATAATCAGCTGATGGTAAAGGATACCGGAGTACCTGTTAGAAGGATTCTGTCTCATGCTCAGCCTCTTGCACAATGCAGGGATTATCTGAGAGATCATTTTCCTGATGCTCAGTTGGAGGCTGTTGCCAGCACTGCTTTTGCAGCAAAAAGGGCATCAGAGGGGAAACCATCTGATGGATTGGCTGCAATTTGCACCAGAAAGGCTGGCGAGCTGAATGGGCTGGTGACGCTGGCCGAGGAAATTCAGGATAATCACACTAATTGTACAAGATTTTATCAGCTGAGAAGAAAAGGATGCGTTCTTGATGAGACTGAGGCTCAGAAGGCCCTTGTAATATGCCAGATAGATGGCAAGAATGCAGGTCGTCTGTGTGAGGTTCTGCAGGAGCTGGCCAAGAGAAATGTCAATCTGACCAGAATTGAATCGCGGCCGGCCAGGACGGGCCTGGGGGAGTATATTTTCTTCTTTGATGTTGATCTGCCAAAGCAGATAGAAGACTTTCATGATGCTATTGAGGCAGTAAAGCGCCGTAGTATCTGGGTAAGAAATCCTGGACGGTTCCCGGTAATCAGAGCGGACCGTATGGATAAGGATGATTTGTCGATAGAGTAGTGTTTTGCTGTAAATCAGAACGGCTGAGGTAAAATGAGTAACAACGAATGGATTAGCAAAACAGAATATTATGATGAAGAGGCCCATAAGATTAATGCTGTGAAGGGTTCAGAAAGTGCAGATCTGGCATTGATTATCAATGTTACTAGAGACTGCCTGATAAGTCACGCAATAGCAGGTGTTTCTGTAGACTGCAGTGGCGAAAAAACCATTGACGAGGTGGCAGAATACTTTGTAAAGCCGCTTCTTCGTGAAGAGGATAAGCAACGTACTTATAGCCTTTTTAACAGGGAAAATATCCTGCAGGCATTTGAAAGCGGTGTCTATAACACAAAGTTTGAATTCCTGAAGGATGACGAAGAGCTAGGGCCACGCTGGTTTTCAGCCACTATGAACATTATCCAGCAGAAGGATGACGGGGCTATATGCTGTTATGTGTATGCCTCCGATATAGATGAGATCCACAAGACCATAATGGCTCTTGAGGGTGTTATGGATGAGACAATGGACTTCGTTTTCTGTCTGGATTTAGCTACTGGCAAGGCCCGTATGCTGAAAAGAAATGCCAGAATCACTAAACTGGCAGCCTCTGACCAGTACGATATCAATAAGGATTTGCCGGTTCTTATTTCAGCGCTGGTGCCTTCAGAGGACCGTGAAAGGGTTCGCAAGTTTGTTAATGTAGAATCATGGAAGCTTCAGCTGGAGAAGCGACCGGAGCTTTCCTTCAATTTCCGAGTCATGGATGGTGATACGGAGCTTTACAAGAAGGTTATGATCCGTTATCTGGATCCGAAGTATAAGACTGCAATGGTTATATCTCAGGTTGACATTACTGATGTCTTCCGTGAGAATGAAAGACAGAAAAGGAACTTGAGCAAAGCTCTGGATGCTGCCAAACAGGCTAATGATTCTAAGACAGAATTCCTGTCTCGCTTCAGCCATGAGATCCGTACACCGTTAAATGCAGTTATCGGTCTTACCGGCCTTGCTAAGAGCAAGATTGATGATGCGGAATATATGAAGCATTGCATTGATAAGATAGATGACTCATCACAGTATCTGCTGTCTCTCATAAATGATATTCTGGATGTCTCCCGCATAGAAACCGGCAAGATTCATCTTCATATGGAAAGCGTTAATCTGAAGAGTTTTCTTGAAGGTGTTTTGGAGATAGAAAAGCCGGCAGCAAATTCTAAGCTCATATATTTAAAGAGTGAAATCTGTGAGAAAAGTGATTGTACCTATTCTTTTGACCCTATAAGGCTGAAGCAGGTACTGTCAAATCTGCTCCAGAATGCAATAAAATTTACTCCGCGTTATGGTACTGTAAGCTTTGATTGCCGCGTGATAAAGGATTCAGAAGAATGCAGTCAGCTTGAATTCATAGTTAAGGACAATGGTGTTGGTATAAATAGCGATTTCCTTCCGAAGGTATTTTTAGCCTTTGAACAGGAATATACAGGCAATACTACAGCCTATGGAGGTACTGGCCTTGGCCTGGCTATCAGCAAGAATATAGTAGACCTCATGGGAGGTACTATAGAGGTAGCCAGTGCAAAGGGTGCTGGTGCAGAGTTTAAGATTACTGTGACTTTTGCGAAAGCTGAGGAGGCTGTACCAGACACTGCTGCAGCAGATGTTTCTGATTACAGATTTGCAGGGCACCGTATTCTTCTGGCAGAGGATAATCCTATAAACTGCGAAATTGCCAAGGAATTAATGGTGCAGAGAGGCCTGGAGGTTGATGTTGCTGAAAACGGCAAAGAGGCCCTCAACGCATATATGAAAAATCCTCCGCAGACCTATAGCCTCATTGTAATGGATGTCAGGATGCCTTACATGGATGGCTTGACCTCCACTAAAATGATACGTTCATCCGGCAAGTCTGACAGCCTGACCATACCGATTCTGGCTCTTACAGCCAATGCATTTGAAGAGGATATTCAGAAATCAAAGGCTGCTGGCATGAATGCACATCTTACCAAGCCAATAGATCCAAAGGATTTCTACAATGCTATAAAGCTGGCAATAGGGGGTAAGCTTAGTTTTTAAGAATCATATGTAAAATAAAGAGGCTGCTGTATCTTGATGTGACCCCTCAAGATACAGCAGCCTCTTTTTACATTAGATCGATTACCGTCGACCTCTACGCATTTGGGCAACCAATTATTTATTTGTTATGACTGGTGCTGCACCATTTTCAATGCAGTCCTTTGTGATGGTAACAATTCGAGGCTCATCGGAACGTGGGATGTCAAACATAATATCCAGCATGGTTTCCTCGATGATGCCCTTCAGGGAGCGGGCACCGGTCTTGCGCTTTATTGCTTTCTGTGCTACTGCCTTTAAGGCATCCTCATCAAATTTCAGCTCCACATTGTCAATGGACATCAGTTTTTCATACTGTTTTACCGGAGCATTTTTTGGCTCGGTGAGTATTCTGAGCAAAGCTGCCTCATCAAGGGTTTCAAGTGTACATATGATAGGCAGACGGCCGATTATTTCTGGAATAATACCGTATTTCATCAGATCCTCTGGAGTTACCTGATGAATAAGCTCATTGTAATGTTCATCTATCTTCTTATCAGCAACCTCAGCACCGAAGCCTATATTGGAAGTGTTGTTCTTTACTCTCTTGGCAATGAGCTTTTCTATTCCGACAAAGGCACCGCCAACGATAAAGAGAATGTTGGTGGTATCTACCTTAATGGTAGGAGCTTCTGGATGCTTGCGCTGACCGCGGGCTGTAAATTCTACCACATTTCCTTCCAGCATCTTCAGGAGAGCCTGCTGAACGCCCTCATGACCAGGATCTGCGGTGATGGTATTGTTTTCACCAGATTTTCGGGCAATCTTATCAAATTCATCAAGATAGATGATACCGTGCTCAGTCCGGGATATATCCTTATCAGCTGCGTAGTAGAGATTGCGGACCGCTACCTCTACGTCAGAGCCAACAAAGCCGGCTTCAGTAAGGCTGGAAGCATCAGTAACTGCAAAAGGCAGATTAAGCATCTTGGCAAGATGGCTCAAAAGAGCAGTTTTGCCGCAGCCGGATGGTCCTAAAATGATGACATTGGATTTTTCGATGTCCTCATTGTCACCCTTTTCAAAACCGTATTTCATGCGCTTGTAGTGATTATAAACAGCTACAGCCAGTACCTTTTTCGCATGATCTTGATTGATTATGTATTGATCAAGATACTCCTTGATGAGATGAGGCTTGATGCGAGTAAGGTCATCCTCAATCCTGGCAGCAGTTTCCTGCTCCTTGATTGCATCTTTCTTGATGTCGTTAGCTTCTATAAAGTGGTAAATGTCCTTGATACAGCTGCTGCAGATGGCAAAGCCGGTAGCTGGATCATAAATAGGCAGGTCATACTGGCTCTTTACCTTTATCTTCCGCTTGCAGAAGCTGCACTGCTGAGTGAATTCATTGTTATTTGCCATAATGTAAGTCCTCTTTATATAAGGATAAAAAATGCGACGATTGGTATTAATGATACTACAATAGGGCAGAATGTCAAGGGCTGCAGCTGTCGGCTGATTTTCTTATTTAGTATTGCAAGGGCTTTACAGCTGTGATATAATAGGCGAAGTCGAGTTATGCAATTCGATTAACAGAGAATTGACTAGCTTTTCTCGGTAATGGGAAGCTAAGTCGGACCAAGCCTGCGCATAGTGGGCTTGTAATACTCCCAATACTGGGGAAAAGTGAGGTGTATAGAATGCAGGAAGGTATCCATCCAGAGTACCAGGAAGCAACTGTAATCTGCGGTTGCGGTAATACTTTCAAGACCGGTTCCGTAAAGGCTGAGCTGAGAGTCGATGTTTGCTCCAAGTGTCATCCTTTCTTCACTGGCCGTCAGCGTGATGTTGCAGCCGGTGGCAGAATCGAGAAGTTCAACAAGCGTTACGCAAGAAAGTAATCAGGTATTTTCATGGGCAGAGCAGAAATGCTCTGCCTGCTTTTATATAGAGGCAAAATATGAGCGAAAAAAAAGAAAAGATAATGATAGGAGGACAGGCCGTTATTGAGGGTGTCATGATGCGGGGCCCGAAGCTGGTAGCTACCGCAGTCCGTACCCCAGATGGTAAAATAAAGGTGGAGACAAAGCCTGTAAATTCCATCAGTGACAGGTTTCCTATCCTTAAAAAGCCTATGCTTAGAGGCTGTGTTTCCCTTTTTGAGTCCCTGGTGATGGGCATAAGGTCCCTTTCCTATTCTGCTAAGATGGCAGGAGAGGAGGATGAGCAGCTTTCTGATAAGGAGCTGGCTGGTACTGTAGCCTTTGCCTTTGTAATGGCTGCAGTCCTGTTTGTGGCAATACCTACAGGAGCAGCTAAGCTGTTTCATTTTATAACTGAGGACCCGCTGTTTCTTAACCTGATGGAGGGCGTTCTTCGCCTGGTGATTTTCTTAGCATATATTTTTGGAATTTCACAGATGAAGGATATTCAGCGGGTGTTTATGTATCATGGGGCGGAGCATAAGACTATTGCTTGCTTCGAGGCAGGAATGCCCCTTACTGTAGAGAATGTGCAGAAGCACACAAGGCTGCATCCCCGCTGTGGTACATCCTTCCTTCTGATTGTAATGCTGGTAAGTATTGTGGTATTTGCCTTTCTTGGCTGGCCAGATCTTTTGACCCGTATTGCAAGCCGGGTGATATTGCTGCCGGTTATAGCAGGCATTTCATATGAGCTTATCCGTCTGGCAGGCCACTCCAGAAATTGTATGGTTTGTGCAGCAACAAAGCCTGGTCTATGGCTGCAGCATATGACGACACGTCCGCCTGAGGATGATATGGTAGAGGTTGCTATCGAGTCAGTGAAGGCGGTGCTGCCACCAGAGGAGCTTGTGCCTGGCTACGGTGAGTATATTGACAAGGAACAGGCTGCAAATGAAGAAAAAACTGAAACAGGTGCAGATTTGATATGAATATGATAGATAAATTGCAGGCTGTAGAGGATAAATTCCTGGAGCTTGAATCACTTATCAGTGATCCGTCAGTAATTGCGGATATGGACAAGTGGCAGCGCTATAGCCGGGAGCATGGTAATCTGGTGCCTATTGTTGAGGCCTATAGAGAATATAAACGGGTCTGCCAAGGCATAGAGGATGATCGGGCCATGCTTGATGAGCCTATGGAGGACGAGCTTCGTCACATGGTGGAGGATGAGCTGGCTGAATTCAAGGTACGCAAGGAGGAGCTTGATAATGAGCTTCCTATATTGCTGCTGCCAAAGGACCCTAATGACGATAAGAATGTTATCGTGGAAATACGTGGCGGCGTAGGTGGTGAGGAGGCTGCACTTTTTGCAGGAGACCTTTTCAGGATGTATTCCCGCTATGCAGAGGAGCAAGGCTGGCGGGTGAGTCTCATTGATGCTAATGAGACTGAAATCGGCGGCTACAAGGAAGTTTCCTTCAGCGTAGAGGGCTATGGTGCTTACAGCAAGCTGAAGTATGAGAGTGGAACTCATCGTGTACAGCGTGTGCCAATGACTGAGTCGGGTGGTCGAATACACACCTCAGCAGTTACAGTGGCAGTGCTGCCAGAGGCTGATGAGGTGGATGTGGATATCCGTCCAGATGAGATAAAGATTGATACCTATCGGGCAGGCGGTGCTGGCGGACAGTATGTTAATAAAACAGAGTCTGCTATCCGTATTACTCATTTGCCAACAGGCATAGTCGTGCAGTGCCAGGATGAAAAATCCCAGCTTAAAAATAAGGAAAAGGCTATGAAGGTTTTAAGGGCCAGGGTACTGGAGCAGGCACAGCAGGCACAATCGGATGCTATTGCGGCGGATCGCAAGAGCCAGGTGGGCTCAGGTGACCGCAGTGAGCGTATCCGTACATATAATTTTCCGCAGGGAAGAGTAACTGACCACCGTATTGGGCTGACTCTTCACAAGCTGGATTTTGTTTTAAATGGCCAGCTTGATGAGCTTCTTAATGGCCTGATTACAGCTGATCAAGCCGAGAGACTGAAGAACGCGCAGTAAATAGGGGTTGGCGGGAGCATCATTATGTCAGAGATATGGACAATAGGCAGTCTGCTGAAATGGACTGAGGGATATTTCAATGATAACGGAATAGAGACTGCCAGGCTGGATGCCGAGGTGCTCCTGGGCCATGTATTAGGCAAGGAGCGTATATATTTATATATCCATTTCGATCAGCCTCTTCAGCAGGATGAGCTGGCGGCCTTCAAGGCCTGCATAAAAAAGCGTGTACAGCGGATGCCTGTGGCATATATAGTCGGTCGGAAGGAGTTTATGGGCCTGGATTTCCAGGTTAATGAATATACCCTGGTACCAAGACCGGATACTGAAATCCTGGTGGAGGCAGCCATAGAAAGACTCAAGGCTATAAAGAAGGAGAATGGAATTATAGCAGATATTGGTACGGGAAGCGGTGCAATCTGCCTGTCAGTGCTTCATTATCTGCCTGAGACCAGAGCTGTAACAGTGGATATTTCCGAGGAAGCACTTGCTGTTGCCAAGGCCAATGCCGAGGCACTGGAGGTTTCCAACAGGATAGAGTTCCTGCAGGGAGATATGCTGAAGCCGGTCAAGGACAGGCGGTTTTCGGCTATATTATCAAACCCTCCTTATATTCCTGATGCTGATATTGAAGCTCTGGAGCCTGAGGTCAAGGTCTATGAGCCGATGGGGGCATTGGCCGGCGGTACAGATGGATTGGATTTTTACAGACAGCTTACAGGAGCTTCAGGTGAGCTCATAGAGGATGGCGGTTTTCTGGCCATGGAAATAGGCATAGGCCAGGCTGAAGACCTTTTGAGTCTTGCAGAGCAGGCCGGCTGCTGGCAGAAAACAGAGGTCGTAAAGGATCTGGCCGGCATAGAGCGGGTAGTGGTTCTATGGAAATAAAGATATGAAGACTAAGGTTTTAAAAATACATGATGAGGCCGGTCTGGAGGAGGCTGCTTCAGAGGCTGCAGAGGTTCTTCTATCCGGGGGCCTGGTGGCGTTTCCGACGGAAACCGTATATGGCCTGGCAGCCATCAGTACAGATGAAAATGCTGTAGCTGAGATGTATTCTGTAAAGGAACGGCCTAGAGATAAGGCAATAACGCTGCAGGTTGCAGACGCTGCCAGGATTCAGCAGATAGCGGTAATGACGCCGGTATCTGAGCTTCTGGCGGCGTTGTTTTTTCCTGGGCCGCTGACTATGGTGCTGCCAAGGAAGCAATCTGTGCCAGATTTTATCACCTCTGGAAAAAACAGTGTTGGTGTGCGTATTCCAGACCATAGGACTGCCCTGGCTGTTCTTAGGAAGACCGGCGTGCCTCTGGCTGTTACCAGCGCCAATATATCCGGCGGAGATAATCTGGTGGATGCCCGAGCTGTTGAAAAAGCATTGGGTGGCAAAATTCCGCTTATACTGGATGATGGCATATGTCCTGGTGGGCAGGCCTCTACAGTAGCAGACTGTAGGGCTGAAGCTCCCCGTATTTTGAGACACGGAGCTATTACAGCAGAAATGCTGGAAATGGCAATAAAGCAGAATAAGCATTTATATTAAAAAAAATCTGCATATTGCGATATAATATGGTACAATATGAAGTGTGTTTCTCATAGAAACATTTATCTTTCTGAATAATGATTAAAGGAGAATAATGATGAAGCTGGTTATTGGCTGTGATCATGGTGCGGTTGAGCTGAAGGATTCAGTAAAGGCTGTAATATCCCAGGAGTTTCCTGATATTGAATTAAATGATGTTGGTACCTTTAGCGGAGAGTCTGTGGATTATCCGGATATTGCTGAGAAGGTTTGTGCAGAGATTATATCAGGCAGAAGTGATAGGGGTATTGTCCTCTGTGGTACCGGCATTGGTATTTCCATTGCCTGCAACAAGGTAAAGGGAATCAGATGCGCTCTGTGTAACGATACCTTTTCCGCTCGCATGAGCCGTGAGCATAATGATGCAAACCTGTCTCTT
>CAMCDL010000022.1 GCA_945873565.1 uncultured Selenomonadaceae bacterium
GGCACGTTAATGGTAATATCGTGATTGCATGACGAATTAATCACCGTAGGGGCTCACGGTGGTGAGCCCAGAATAAAATGGCACTTGGGGCCCTTGCGGGCCCTGAGATGCTAATTCCTTATCCTTATAGAGGAGGAACCATCATGATAAAGCTTACCAAATTCAATTCTGATAATAGAAAGGGCGAGTTTGTACTCAATGCGGAGGTTATCGAAACCATCGAACAAACTCCTGATACTGTTATTACACTTACTAATGGCAAGAAGCTTATTGTTGAGGAGCCTATGGATGAGTGTGTAAGGCGTGTAATGGTTTACCGCCGTGCTCTGCATAAGTATTAAAATACTAATAGGAGTTTGGTCCTAAAATTTAAAAAAATAAAGGCATAATATGTTTTGATAGCGAATATAAATGTGACATATCTGCGAAATCATGTTATTATGGATAATGATGCGTATTTTGTGACATTTTAGATATTTGAATAATGAAATAATACAGGGGAGTTGATTTACATGGCTGATGAAGAACTCGATGAGGAGCTCGAGGAAGGTGACGGCGCCAAGAATGGCAAAAAGTTTCCTATCCTTATAGTGGCTGTCCTGATAGTTGTCGGTCTTGCTCTGGCTGGCGGTATTTCCTATTTTATAACTACACAGGTTATGTCTAATGGTTCTTCTGAGAGCGTCTCAGCAAATCATGACCCAGGTGTATTCTACAAGCTAGGTGATCCAAAGGACGGCGGCATTCTGGTTAATGTCGGAGGAATAAAATCCACTCGATTCCTGAAGGTTGGAATTGTTTTAGAGATGAATCCTGACAAGGAAAGTAATATGGTGGACGGCAATATAACTGAGGCAGCGGAAACCAAGATAATGGATACCACCCTGCAGATACTGCGTACCATCAAGCTTGAAGAGCTGGATGCCAATAAGCAGGATGAGCTTAAGGCACGTCTTAAGCAGGATATCAATAAAGCTATTGGTGAAGGGTCGGTGTATGACGTTTACATCACCAGCTTTATGCTTCAGTAATATATAGCGTGGAGAGCAATGCTTAGTTTTCACATAATAATCTGGGAAAGGGGGATGAAGCTTGGCAGATGACGTACTTTCGCAATCTGAGATAGACAAACTTTTGGCGGCATTTGCCAGTGGCGATACTAGCGCTGAAGAGATGAAGGCCGAGGAAGAACAGCGTAAGATAAAGACCTACGACTTCAAGAGGCCGGATAAGTTCTCAAAGGATCAGATAAGAACGCTGAACATGCTGCATGAGAATTTTGCCAGAATGTTCAACACATATTTGTCTACTAGTCTCAGATGCCTGGTAGATGTCCAGGTAGCTTCAGTAGAGCAGGTTACATATCAGGAGTTTGTCCAGTCCCTGGCTAGTCCTTCTGTAATCGGTATTCTGAATGTATCCCCATTGAAGGGCAATATCATCATGGAGATGAACACAAGTATTGCCTTTTCCATAATAGATAGAGTATTTGGTGGTCCTGGTGAATCTGCTAATGTCAAATCCAGGATTCTTACTGAAATAGAAGAGGCCGTCATAAGGAGGTTTTATGACAAGGCCATGGATAATCTGAAGGATGCCTGGTACAATGTAATCCAGTTTAATCCTCGCATGGAGGCTATGGAGTCAAATCCACAGTTTGCTCAGATTGTCCCACCAAGCGACATGGTTGTTATCATAACCCTGCAGACCAAGGTCGGCGGTACTGATGGGTTTATGAATATATGTATTCCGTATCTCGTTCTGGAACCTATAATGTCCAAGCTGACTACTACATTCTGGGTAGCGGCAAATCTGACCAGGGATGAAAACCCTGAGCACGTGGATGTTATTCGTAAGAAGATTGACCGGACCAAGGTTCCGGTGGTTGTCCAGATGGGCTCCATCGACATCACGGTAGGGGAGTTCCTGACCTTGAGTTATGGAGATGTCCTGCAGCTTGATACAAAGGTAAAGGATGATTTGGAGTGTATCGTTGGTACGAACACGAAATTCCTATGTCGGCCAGGTACATTTGGCAAGAAAGCTGCAGTACAGATTACGCGAGTAATCACGGAAGGAGATGAATTAACTGATGACAGATGATATGATTTCACAGGAAGAGATAGACGCGCTGCTTAATGGCGGTCTGATGTCTTCATCAGATCCTGAGCCAGAACCAGCTTCTGCGGCTGATGAAGAGGACGGCCTCTCTGATATGGAGCGAGATGCTCTGGGTGAGATTGGTAATATCTCAATGGGCAGTGCAGCGACTACTCTGTCAGTGCTGCTGGGACATAAGGTAAATATTACAACCCCCACAGTACATATAGACAGCCTGTCTGTTATCAAGGATCAGTATCCAATGCCTTACCTTGTTGTTGAGGTAGGCTATGTTATCGGTATAAATGGTAATAATGTTCTGGCTATTCAGGCTCAGGATGCATCCATTATCGCAGATCTGATGATGGGTGGCGATGGCCTTAATCCGCCAGAAGAGCTTAATGAGATTCACATGAGTGCCGTAGGCGAGGCCATGAACCAGATGATGGGTACAGTGGCAACTTCCCTCTCCACCATGTTCAATAAGAAAATTGATATTTCACCACCAAAGGTTAATCTGATAGATTTATCCGGTGGTGATAATATTACCGAGCTTATGGACCCATCTACTAAGGTGGCAAGAATTTCCTTCCGCATGGAGGTAGATGGTCTCATTGATAGCGAGATTATGCAGGTATTGCCAATGGATGTTGCTAAGGATATGGTAAGCTTCCTGCTTGGCGGCGGAATGTCTGCTGAGCCTGAGCCAGATCCAGAGCCTATTGTGGCTCCTTCTCCAGCGCCAGCTGCACCGGCTCCGGCCCCTGCACCTGCACCTGCTCCAGCGCCTGCACCTGCTCCGGCAGCACCTGCTCCGGCTCCAGCCTATGCGGCTCCGCCACCACAGCAGGCTTATGCTGCTCCGCCTCCAGGCTATGCAGCACCACCACCTCCTCCAAGCTATGCAAATGGAGCAAAGGTGGCTTATGATGTTCCAGTTCAGGCGGCTCAGTTTGCACCACTGTCTACAGCGCCTGTTGAGGTGAATGTAGCTAACATAAACCTGATTCAGGACGTTCAACTGCAGGTTACCGTAGAGCTTGGCCGTACCAAAAAGTCCATCAGAGAAATTCTGGAGTTTACTAATGGCTCCATTATCGAGCTGGATAAGCTGGCTGGTGAGCCGGTAGACATCGAGGTCAATGGACAGCTTCTAGCAAAGGGTGAAGTTGTTGTAATTGATGAAAACTTTGGTGTTCGTATCACAGATATAGTAAGCCCTCTGGAAAGAGTAAAGAATTTGAGCTAAGCCTTAGCGGCAGAACGTCCACAGCGAGCTAGACTGTATAAATGCTTGCTAATTCAGAGGGTTTTATATATAATAAAATCAGAATAATATGAACTTGAATTGATAACGCGTAAGAGTTATAAACTATACGAGGAGAGATGAGAAAATGGCAGTTAGAGTTTTAGTTGTAGATGATGCGGCATTCATGAGAATGATGGTAAAGGATATTCTCAGCAAGAACGGCTACGAAGTAGTTGGTGAGGCTGAGAATGGCATGAAGGCTCTCGAGAAGTATCAGGAGCTTAAGCCAGATCTCACTACAATGGATATTACCATGCCTGAGATGGATGGTATCAGTGCTGTTAAGGAAATCAAGAAGATTGATCCTAATGCTAAGATTGTAATGTGCTCTGCTATGGGTCAGCAGGCAATGGTTATTGAAGCTATCCAGGCTGGTGCGCGCGACTTTATCGTTAAGCCTTTCCAGGCAGATCGTGTTCTGGAAGCAGTTCGTAAAGCTGTTGGCTGATGATGACTTGGTGTCGCATTAGCTCCATGGCATCTGTCCTATGTATTATAGTGCTAGTTATGTCGGTTGTGTTGCTGCCTGATAATATGGCAGCAGCCGCCGCTTCGGCTGGCGGTTATCTCGCCGGTTATGAGAATACTGATCCAAAGCCTACTTCTATGTCATGGTGGTCAACATTGGCCTATATAATCAGTCTGCTGATTGTATTTGCCTTTGTGGTTGTCATGGCTTATTTTGCATCACGCTTTTTAAGCGGCCGTTTCGGTAATACCGTTAGTGCCAGCGGCGGCCGTATTCTGGATCATCTGCCATTGGGCCCGAACCGTTCGGTATGTGTTGTCGAACTGGCGGGTCGTTTTCTCATGCTAGGAGTATGTGAGGGCGGAATCAGCCTGCTTGGAGAAATAACAGATCCGCGGGAGATTGAGCAGCTTCAGAGAAAGGCCGTGCTGAACCCTATTGGGGATACGGCATTTTCAGATCAGCTCAATTCTATCCAGCAATTAGTAAAGCGCGTACCTTCCTTCATAAAGGACGCCCGTCAGGAGTACTCTCGTAAGAAGTAAGGAGTTGTGGGGCTTGTCAAAGTATCAGCGGAACATCATAAGCGGAGTTGTTCTGCTTTTATTTTTTTGTATTTTTGGGGACGCCTCTGCGGCGCCGCTTATTCCTAATGTGAGTATTGATGTAGGTTCTTCAGAGAATCCGCAGGATGTGGCTGTAACGTTGCAGCTGCTGGCCGTGCTGACAATATTGTCGATAGCGCCATCCATACTCATAATGACTACCGCTTTTGTGCGGATAGTTGTTGTGCTCGGCTTTCTGAGAAATGCCCTGTCTACTCAGACTGCTCCGCCTAATATGGTAATTATTTCATTGGCGATGTTTCTGACCTTCTATATAATGTCGCCGTACTGGTCTCAGGCTAATGAAAATGGCCTGCAGCCCTATCTGGCTGGCGAAATTACTCAGGAAGAGGCGATAGATAATGTTGTTGAGCCTATCCGTGAGTTTATGTTCCGTCAGACCAGGGAGGCAGACTTAGCTTTGTTTGTCAATCTGGCAGATGCGCCAAGGCCTGAAGGGCCAGAGGATGTATCGACCTTTACGCTCATTCCAGCTTTTATGATAAGCGAGCTGAAAACAGCGTTCCAGATTGGTTTTATGATATACATTCCTTTCATAGTAATAGATATGATTGTCGCCACGACGCTTATGTCGATGGGTATGATGATGCTGCCACCGGTAATGATATCGCTGCCCTTCAAGATACTTCTTTTTGTAATGGTAGATGGCTGGCATCTTCTTGTACAATCGCTTATTGTGAGCTTTAAATAGGGGGCGAGGATTTGTCAGGTGATGTAGTTGTACAGCTGGCACAGCAGGCGCTTATGGTGGTGCTGCTCGTATCTGCCCCAATGCTGGGACTTGGCCTTACTGTGGGTCTTATGGTCAGCGTTTTTCAGGCTACCACGTCTATTCAGGAGCAGACCTTGGCCTTCATACCGAAGATTATAGCTGTTTTTGTTGCTATACTTATCTTTGGACCATGGATGCTGAGAATCATGGTGGAGTTTGTAAGCAGTATCTTCACTAATGTTCCGTTATATATAGGTTAATGGCTGGGGAGCGGCATTATGGATTTTTTTGATTTATTGCAAAACCATGCGGCGGTCTTTCTTCTGCTTTTGACTAGAATTACAGGGATTTTTATAATATCGCCGTTCTTCGGCAGTCAGAATATTCCTATTACCATGCGTGTGGCCACGGCAATGACGATTGCCGTGGTTATATTTCCTGTAGTAGATCAGCATACTATTGTTGAGGCACCTGCTTCAGTGCTGAGCTATGGACTTTCTGTGCTTTCCGAGCTGTTTATTGGCTGGCTGATAGGCCTGGTGTCTTATGTGGCCCTGATATCAATAAGCATGGCCGGAAAGATTATGGATTTGCAGGTAGGCTATGCTATGGTTCAGGTAATGGATCCGACTTCCGGTCAGCAGAATGCGCTTATCGGAAGTTTTTTATATAATCTGGCAGTAATTATTTTCCTGGTTACTGATGGCCACCATTTTCTTCTTTCAGGACTGGTAGAAAGCTTTCAGATGATTCCTATTACAGGTCTTAACCTGGATACGGATATCGTGGATCTGATGGTTGATTTTACTAATGGAATATTTGTCAGCGGAATGAAGGTAGCAATTCCGGTTACCTTTGCTATACTGCTTACCAACGTGGGCCTGGGCATACTGGCCCGTACTATGCCGCAGCTGAACATTTTCGTTGTGGGTGTACCTATGCATCTTGTAATAGGTACCTTTGTGCTGGCAATGCTTATTCCGTTTTATGTTGTTTTCTTGGATGTGCTGTTCAATGAGATGTATGGAAATATCACCATCGCTTTGCGGGCAATACAATAAAGGGCAGCTTTCTCTGGATTTTGAATTTGATCTTCAGCTTTTTGCTGGAGAGAAAACAGAGGAGCCTACTGCCAAAAGGCGTTCAGATGCCAGAAATAAGGGTCAGGTTGCAAAATCCCAGGAGCTAAATGCAGCACTGGTAATGCTAGCTGGCTTTTTTGTGCTGAAAGCCCTAGGCAGCCATGCTGTGGATGAGGTAATGGGGTATTCTGCCTTTACTTTCGGGCATCTTGTAATGGATATAAATGAGGAGTCTATAATGCAGCTCTTCATCGGTATGGTTATTCTCCTGGCCAAGACCTCTATACCGCTTATGGTATTTATTATGATAATTGGACTTGGTGTTAATCTGTTTCAGGTGGGAATGCATTTCTCAACTGAGTCCCTCAGCTTCAATCCAGGCAGGCTTAACCCTATAAAAGGCATCGGACGTATATTTTCCAAGCGTTCCCTGGTTGAACTGATAAAATCCATATTGAAGATAATCATAATAGGTTTTTTTATATATGGTTTTTTAAAGGATCAGATTCTTGCTATGCCGCAGCTGATATATCTGGACCTTCTTACCAGTACATCTCAGATAGCGGATATTATTTTTGATCTTGCCTTCCGTATCATCGGCGTATTCTTCGTCATGGCTATAGCAGATTACTGCTATCAGAAGTGGCAGCATACTCAGGATTTGAAGATGAGCAAGCAGGAGGTCAAGGAAGAATTCAAGCAGATGGAAGGTGACCCTCAGATTAAGGGTAAGATCCGTTCCAAGCAGCGCCAGATGGCAATGTCCCGCATGATGCAGGAGGTTCCTAAGGCGGATGTTATTATCACAAACCCTACTCACTTTGCTGTGGCAATGAAGTATGAGTCCGGCATGGCCGCTCCGATTGTTATTGCTAAGGGCCAGGATTATGTAGCCCAGAAGATAAAGGAAGTGGCTCGGGAAAACCGGGTTCCTATAGTAGAAAATAAACCACTGGCACGTGCCCTGTACGCTACAGTGGAAATTGGCGAAGCAATTCCTCAGTCTCTGTATAAGTCAGTAGCTGAGGTACTGGCTTATGTATATAGGCTTAAGCGTAAGAGAAGAAGAGCTGCCTGATGGGCAGCATGATATAGAGTCCTTTATGGGAAGTCTTCCCTAGAAAGGATAAAGGAGTAAAGGTTATGGCTTTACCAGAGGCAGGTGCCACATCAGGCGCTGGCGGATTTGTAAAAAAATATTCTGATGTCCTGGTTGCTGTAGGCATTGTAACCATCGTAGTAATGATGATTATACCCTTGCCTACTATGCTGCTGGATTTATTGCTGTGCTGCAATATAACTCTGGCTCTTATAGTAGTAATGGTTGCCATCTATAATGTCGAGGCATTGGATTTATCTGTTTTCCCATCATTGCTGCTGATAACGACGCTATTCAGACTGGCGCTGAACGTTTCCTCCACTCGTCTTATACTGCTGGAGGGCTACGCCGGAGAGGTCATAATGTCCTTCGGTAATTTCGTTGTCGGCGGTAATGCGGTAGTTGGTTTTATCATATTCGTAATACTTATTATCATCCAGTTCATTGTTATTACCAAGGGTGCAGAGCGAGTAGCTGAGGTTTCTGCCCGCTTTACTCTGGATGCTATGCCTGGTAAGCAGATGTCTATTGATGCTGACCTGAATCAGGGTGTTATTACTGATCAGGAGGCTAAGGTGCGCCGTGAAAAGATTCAGCGTGAGGCTGATTTCTACGGCGCAATGGATGGTGCCAGCAAGTTTGTAAAGGGCGATGCTATAGCAGCAATCGTAATTATACTGATTAATATCACCGGTGGTTTTGTCATCGGAATTGTGCAACGTAATCTTACTGTAACACAGGCGTTATCAAATTATACCCTGCTGACAGTAGGTGAGGGTCTGGTAAACCAGATTCCAGCGCTGCTTATTTCCACTGCCACCGGTATTATTGTAACTAGAGCTGCCTCTGAGGATAATCTCGGTCATGACCTGGTTACTCAGCTGGGCGGCAACCCTAGAGTGTTCCTTATTGTAGGTGCAGTGTTGACCTGTATGGCTATGGTGCCTGGTCTTCCTGGCATACCATTCCTTATTCTGGCTTCAGCCTGCGGCTTCCTTGGCTGGCGTATGAAGCAGGGCGAAAGGAAGGAAGAGGAGACGGAGACTGTGCAGAAGCAGGAAAAGACCAAGACAGAGGCTACCAAGCCAGAGAATATTATCAATCTGCTGCAGGTAGATCCTATGGAGCTGGAAATCGGCTATTCACTTATACCTCTGGTTGATACAGGCCAGGGCGGTGACCTCCTTGACCGTATTGTCATGATAAGGCGTCAGTGTGCCTTAGAGCTTGGTCTTGTGGTGCCTACGATACGTATAAGAGATAATATTCAGATAAAACCTAATGCGTACATAATAAAATTAAAAGGAATTGAGATAGCAAAGGGCGAATTATTACTAGACCGCTTCCTTGCAATGAACTCAGGTACTGTGTTTGAGGAAATCCAGGGCATTGATACTGTAGAGCCAGCCTTTGGCCTGCCAGCTATCTGGATATCTGAGGCTCAACGCGAGGAAGCTGAGCTCAACGGTTATACCGTTGTTGATGCTGTTTCGGTTCTGGCAACTCACCTTACTGAGGTTATCAAGGCTCATGCTGATGAAATCCTGGGACGTCAGGAAACACAGAATCTGGTGGACAACGCAAAGAAGACCAATGCATCTCTGGTGGACGAAATTATTCCAGATCTCATGTCGGTGGGCGATATTCAGAAGGTGCTGGCAAATCTCCTCAGAGAACGTATTTCCATCAGAGATATGGCTACTATCCTGGAGGTACTGGCAGATTATGCTCAGGCAACCAAGGACACAGAGATTCTTACCGAGTATGTGCGTCATGCTATGGCACGTCACATTACTCAGCAGTATACACAGAATAATCAGCTTACCTGTATTACACTTGATCCTGTTATTGAAAATAAGATTGCAGGTGCGGTACAGCGTACAGATCGTGGTTCCTATGTAAGTATGGATCCTGATAGCATGCAGAAGATTATCAGCTCCCTGGGCGTGGAGCTGCAGAAGCTTACTGATATGGGCTATCAGCCAATTGTGCTGACCAGCCCTACCGTAAGACTTTACTTCCGCAAGCTGGTAGAACGGTCTGTTCCAGGCATAATAGTACTGTCGCATGCCGAAATTGAGCAGACAGTGGAAATTCAGATTATAGGGGTGGTGAAGTTATAATTGGTTATCAAGGTTTTTAAGGCACCGACAATGAAGGCGGCCATGACTAATGTGAAGGCTGAGATGGGCGAAGATGCCGTTATACTTCATACAAAAAGATATCGCAAGGGTGGTATTTTCGGAATTAACAGTAAGGAGATTGTAGAAATCATTGCTGCTATTGAGGATGATCCTGTACCGCCAGCAGGCAGCAAGCCTGCAAAGCCGGCTGCAGCTCCAGCACCAGCTCCGGTTGTGATGCCGGCGGCTGAAAAGCCTGTGGATATTCCACCTGTACCCGCAAAAGAGACTGCTGTACCTGCAAAGGCACCATCTCCTAAGCCAGCACCTATCCTGCCTAAAAATATTCTGGATAATTATAAGACTGCTGGTACTGAAGCAGCTATTGCTCAGGCAAAGCCAGAGCTAGGTCAGACTGCTCAGGCCTTTGCTACTGCTCTGGGTGAGGCTATCAGTCAGATGGAGCCACCAAAGGAACCGAAGAAGACGCCTAAGAAGACTGAACGCTCAGATGAAGAGGAAGCCAAGGATGATCAGATTCAGCAGCTTCAGGATGAGCTGAAGGAAATGAAGGAACTGCTAGCTAAGGCAATGACTCCTGAATCCGAGGAAAGCCGCACCATGACCCTGCAGAGAGCACTCAGGGAAAATGAGGTTGAGGAAAAGGTTATTTCCTATATGACAAGCCGGCTGTCTGGTGCTGAAATCATGGCTGACAAGAATTCCTTTAAGGCTAGAGAAGCACTGGAGAAGCATTTAAAGAAAACTGTAAGGGTCGCAAATGGCATTACCCTTTATTCAGATAAACCGAAGATTGTAGCCCTTATAGGACCTACTGGTGTTGGCAAGACTACAACATTAGCAAAGATTGCAGCTAAGTTTGTTTTGGAACAGGGCGTAAGTGCTGCGATGATTACAGCAGATACCTACAGGATTTCGGCTGTAGAGCAGCTAAAGACCTATTCTGATATTATCGGCCTGCCGCTGGAGATAGTATATTCTCCGGAGGCATTGAAGCAGGCTATCGACAAGCATAAGAATAAGCAGCTTATCCTGATTGATACTGCAGGCCGCAGTCAGTATAATTCCTATCAGATGACAGAGCTTCAGGAGCTTCTGAATATTGATGAAAAGATAGAGAAGCATCTGGTGCTCAGCAGCACCACCAAGAATCGCGATGCAGAAGAAATATTGCGTCACTTTGCTATATGCAAGCCTGATAGGGTTATATTTACAAAAACTGATGAAACCAGCAGTGTAGGAACGATTCTGAATCTGCTGCATAGAAAGAAAATTGCCCTGTCATATCTCACCAATGGACAGAGCGTGCCTGATGATATTTTTCCTGCCAGCATAGACAGGCTGGCAGAGCTTCTTTTGAGGTAAAGCATTATGGAAGACCAGGCTACAAAGCTTAGAAGGCTTGTACAAGGTAAAAATGTATATTTTGATAATTCAGATGCTGCGCCTCAGAGCCAAGCCAGCTATGAAGCACCACCAAAGATTATAAGACCTCAGGTGGTTTTGCCATGGGAGCAGCCTGCTGTGCAGGCTCCTGCAGCTCCACCAAGCTTTGAAGGAAGCGGGGCAAGGATTATTTCGGTGACTAGCGGAAAGGGTGGCGTAGGCAAGACTAATCTTACGCTTAATCTGGCCATAGCGCTTGGTGCTATGGGACAGCGTGTCATAGTAGTCGATGCAGATCTGGGTATGGCTAATATTGACATTCTGCTGGGCAGCAATTCCAAACATTGCCTTATGGATCTTTTAAAGCCTGGAGTAACCCTTCAGGACGTTATAATGAGGGGGCCGTATGGTGTCAGCTACATTTCAGGGGGATCTGGCATGGAGCACGTGGCTGACTGCACTCCGATGGAAAGACAGGAGCTGTTTTCTAAGCTGGCCTCCTGCGATGAATGGGCGGATATTATACTTATTGATACAGGAGCTGGTATTGGCAAGAATGTTCTTGACTTTATTGTTGCATCAGATGAGGTACTGCTGATTACTACTCCGGAACCGACGGCCCTTACAGATGCCTATGCTGTAATGAAGGCTTATAGCCGGCTTACCGAAACTAGAAGGATGCGGCTGGTGGTAAACAGGATATATGATGAGCGTGAAAGCAGGGAGGTCGTTAATAAGCTGTCAAGGACGGCAGACAAATTCCTGCATATGAATATAGACTGCCTGGGTTATATTTTTGATGACAGAAATATGGCTGGAGCAGTGAGGAAACAGGTTCCTCTGCTGGCTGCGTATCCTAATTCTGTAGCTGCCAGGTGCATTAAATCTTTGGCCAGTGGAATTATGAATGAGCATCAGGAACATGTAAAGCTGGGGTGGCAAGGCTTCCTGAAAAAAATGATAGGATTATGATGGTGAAAACAAGGAAGTGACTCTATGAGCAATATTGCAAAGAACCTGGTGAAGACATCTTCTGTGCTGAAGGTTGGTCAGTTGCTGGAAGTAGGTATTTTTGGAGAGCTTGAAACTTATAAGAGCCGCGTAGAGGATATTACTGATGACAGTATTGTTATAGATATGCCCTTTGATAGCCGCAGAATACCTGTTATTCCAATGGCTGGCTCAAGGGTGCAGACTAAGATTATTGCTGATACCTGTGCCTTCAGGTTCACGAGTAATTATATTTCAAGTGGAATGAATCCGATTCCTGTATGGACAATTTCTAAGCCTCCAGTTGTGGAAAGGTTCCAGAACAGGGAATTTGTACGTGTTAAAATAACTCGGCCTATAGTTGTCCGGGTGGTGGATGAGGATGGCACAATGCAGCCTATGGTGACAACAAATACGGTTGACATCAGCGGCGGTGGGCTTTGCTTTGTTATGTTTAACGTTATCAAGATAGGTACTAAGGTAACTATGAAAATGGATAATCTGCCTCATATTGAGCTTCTGTCCCTTATGGGAGAGGTGGTTAGATGTCATGAGGTGGATGTCAGCGGCATAAAAGTTTACCATATTGGTGTTAAGTTTATAGATTTTCCACGGCAGGATCAGAATAAGCTGATCAGGTTCCTTTTCCAGATGCAGCGCAAAAGTCTGGCTCTGGGACTCTAATGGATAAAATACGGGGGCGATATTTATGATTCGAGTTGCTATTGCTGATGATTCAGCATTTATGAGAAAGGTCCTGCAGGATCTTTTTGCAGCACAGCCGGATTTTGAAGTGGTTGGTATGGCATCTGACGGCAAAGAGGCTGTCAATATGGTTATCAGGCAAAAGCCTGACCTGGTTACCATGGATGTTAATATGCCGATTATGGATGGCCTTAAGGCTCTTGAGGTCATCATGAAGGAGTGTCCTACTCCCGTAATTATGATAAGCAGCCTTACCAAGAAGGGGGCTGACGAAACAATAAAAGCCTTGTCTCTCGGCGCAATAGATTTTATCTGCAAGGCTGGCGGTTCTATATCAAGAATCGATGCTATTGCTGATGAAATACTGGAAAAGTGCCGAGGTGCTGCCAAGGCAAATGTAAGTATTTTTAATTTTAAGAAGAATATTACAGAAAAAAAGCAGGAAGGAAACGATTTAAAGCGAATAAATATAGTAGATAGGTCTAGTTATTCGTCAAGGGTAAGCTCTATCCTTGGCAAGCGCGGCAAGGAACCATCTGCGGACAGCGGTTCTGCAGTGACAGTATCCTCAGCAGCCTATAACAGCAAGTCGATTTCTGACATGATAGCAAAGAGAAGCAATCCTATTCTTGAGGCAAGACGGAGCACTACACCAGCAAATCCTGCTTCATCAGGCACAGGCGGCTCAACAAAGCTGATTGCCTTAGGAACCTCGACAGGCGGACCTAGAGCCCTGCAGGCAGTAATACCTCTTCTTCCAGCAAATTTGCCTTGCGGAATGGTGGTAGTACAGCATATGCCAGCAGGTTTCACTAAATCCTTGGCAGAAAGACTGGATTCCTTATCCAAGGTGACAGTCAAGGAAGCAGAGGACAATGAAATCATTAAACCAGGACATGTTTATATAGCTCCAGGAAATTATCACATGACCATAAAGGGAACTGGTTCTGGCAGAGCTATTTCTCTGAATCAGGATCCTCCATTGGCCAGTCACCGACCAGCTGTAGACGTGTTGTTTGATTCTGTTGTTCAGTATGGCAGAGAGGTGGTTTCAGTAATTTTAACCGGTATGGGGTGCGATGGCGCCGCAGGTATGAAGAAAATAAAAAAAGCCGGTGGATATATTATTGCCGAATCTGGCGATACCTGCGTTGTTTATGGTATGCCAAAGGCGGTAGTGGATTCTGGAATTGCTGATGAAGTCCTGCCAGTACAGCAGGTGGCTGGAGCAATTGTTGAAGCAGTGAAAAAATAAGCTTATCAGGGGGAATAGAAATGGAAACAAATCAGTACATGGAAATGTTTTTGGATGAGTCTCGGGAACATTTACAGTCTCTGAATGATGGCCTGCTCAGTCTGGAAAATGATCCAGAGGATTTGTCCGTATTGAATGAGATTTTCCGAAATGCTCATACACTGAAGGGCATGTCTGCAACTATGGGTTATACCAGAACTGCAGAGCTGACTCATGATATGGAAAATTTGCTGGATATGCTTCGTAAGGAGCAGCTGAAGGTTAGCTCTGAGATTATTGATGTAATCTTTAAGTGCGTGGATTCCCTCCAGGAAATGGTTGAAAATATTGGTAATGGCGATGGTGAGGATCTGCTGGATTTCTCCGATCTGGTTCGCCAGGTAAATGCTATCGCTAAGGGCGAGAGCCTAGCTGCTCCTGCTGAAGCACCTGCAGCTGCACCTGCTGCACCTGCAGTGGTTGGCGGTATTGATTTAAGCGAGACCGATATGGCAGTTGTAAAGGAAGCAAAGAAGAGCGGTCTTCTTGCTTACACTGTTCACGTTGAGATTGCTGATAGCTGTCTCTTGAAGTCAGCTCGTTCTTACATGGTAATGAATGCCCTTGATGAACTTGGTGATATTATAAAGTCCGTACCACCTGCTGAAGATCTCGAGCAGGAAAAGTTTGATCATAGCTTTGATGTTGCTGTAATTACTGATAAGGATGCAAAGGCAGTTGAGGATGTGGTTGCAGATATCTCTGAAATTACCTCTGTTGCAGTTACTGAGATTGCTGAGGCAGCACCTGCACCTGAAGTAGCACCTGCACCTGAAGCAGCACCTGCACCTGAGGCGGCACCTGCACCTGCAGCAGCGCCTGCACCTGCGGCTCCAGCTCCAGCAGCTAAGGCTGCAGCTCCTGCTGCTAAGAAGGCACCTGCTAAGAATGACAAGAAGGCTCATGCAGCAGGCCAGTCAGTCCGTGTAGATATTGAAAAGCTCGACACCTTGATGAATCTGGTGGGAGAACTTGTTACTAATAAGGTTCGTCTTGAACAGATTGGTATGACTCATCGTCTTACTGAGCTGACTGAGACTCTTGAGCAGATGGATCGTGTAACAACCGACCTGCAGTCTGTTGTTATGAAGGTCCGCATGGTGCCTGTAAGCCAGGTGTTCAACAGATTCCCTCGCATGGTCCGTGACCTTGCAAAGGAGCTTAATAAGGATATTAACCTTACCATCGAAGGTGAGGAGACAGAGCTTGACAGAACTGTTATCGATGAGATCGGTGATCCATTGATGCATCTGCTGAGAAATTCTCTTGACCACGGTGTTGAGACCCCTGATGAACGTGAGGCGAAGGGCAAGCCTCGTACTGGTGAGGTTGGCCTGATTGCCCGTCATGAAGGTAACAATGTAGTAATCATGGTTACTGATGATGGCAAGGGCATTGATGCTGATAAGATCAGAAACAAGGCTGTTGAGAAGGGCATGGTTACCCGTGACGAGGCTGATTCACTGCCAGATGCTGATGCAGTACGCCTCATCTTCCTGCCAGGATTCTCTACCGCTGATGTTATTACCGATGTATCAGGCCGTGGCGTAGGCATGGATGTTGTTCGTTCTAAGATTGAGTCCCTGGGCGGACATGTAGACGTTGAGACCAAGATTAATGAGGGCTCTGTATTCAAGATTAAGCTGCCACTGACCCTGGCAATCATCCAGGCTATGCTGGTTAAGGTTCAGGATGAGATGTATGCTATTCCTCTTGGTTCTATTGACAGCACCATCAATATTACTCCTGATGATATAAAGACTGTTCAGAACAAGGAAGTTATTGTTCTCCGCGGACAGATTATTCCAATCGTTCGCCTGGGCGATGTACTCAGTGTTCCACATGGCTCCGGTACCGACGAGGAGGATATCTTCGTAGTAGTAGTTCATGTGGGTGACCACAAGACCGGTATCGTAGTAGATAATCTGATTGGTCAGCAGGAGATTGTAATCAAGACTCTGGGCAAGATGCTCTCTGGTCTGAAGATGCTGGCTGGCGCAACTGTTCTGGGTGATGGCCATGTTGCTATGATCCTGGATGTCAGCGCACTGATGTAATCAAAGGAGGGTACGGAGATGGCTAATACTGATGAGAATGTAGTAGCTGAAGACGAGGTACAGGTAGTTGCCTTTAAGCTCAGAAATGAAGAGTATGGCTTCAGCATTTTAAATGTTCAGGAAATCAAGGGCCTTACTGATATAACCAGGGTTCCTTTCGCTCCAGAATTTGTAAAGGGCGTTATTAATCTTCGCGGCAGTGTTCTTCCTGTTATTGACCTTAAGCGCCGTCTTGGTCTGGAGGACACTCCATATACTGCTAATACCCGTATCGTAGTAGTTCACTACGATGAGGTGTCCGTTGGCATGCTGGTTGATGCGGTTACTGAGGTTCGCACCATTGATAATGATGATATAGATGCAACCCGTTCCGTGACTACTGATTCTAATGTTAAGTTTATTTCTGGTATAGGCAAGGTTGATAACCGTCTGATAATCCTGCTTAATATCAGTGAAGTTATTGGATTGGATGCTGAAGAGTGATTCGGTGCCACTAAAAAGTTAATGGGGTGACAATATGTCGGATGATGTATCAAGCCTCTCTGCAGCGCAGATGGATGCGCTCAGAGAAATAGGTAATGTAGGTGCAGGCAATTCTGCTACTGCACTTTCTCAGATTATAAATCGTCGTATCGATATGAATGTTCCTAGAGTTTCTATCGTTCCTCTGGGGGATGTTCCTGATATGGTAGGCGGTCCAGATGCAATGGTAGTAGGTGTGTTCCTCCGTGTATATGGACAGGCTCCAAGTAATATATTGTTCCTGCTGCCAAAGGACAGCGCATTCTATCTGGTTGATATGCTTATGGGTAAGAATCATGGTGATACCCAGAAGCTTGATTTCATGGATGAGTCTGCACTGATGGAAATCGGTAATATTTTATCCGGTGCCTATCTGAATGCGTTATTCAACTTTACCCGCATTTCCCTGTTGCCTTCTATTCCAGCTCTGGCAATGGATATGGCAGGTGCAATTCTTAGTGTTGTACTGATTCAGCTGGGACAGATGGGCGATCACGCACTGGTTATTGAGACTGAGTTTAAGACAGAGGATAATGGTATTAAGGGTCATTTCTTCCTTGTACCAGATCCAGGTTCTTTAGATACCATTCTCGCAGCAGTAGGAGTTGAGTAAGATGGCGGAACTGATTAAGGTGGGTATGGCTGACCTTAAGGTTGGCAAAGACCCAGCAATATTAATAAGTTACGGCCTCGGCTCCTGTATCGGGATTTCGTTGTATGATCCTCAGACTAAAATAGGTGGTCTGCTTCATATAATGCTGCCAGACAGCAGTCAGTCCAGGGCTACTGATAACCCTGCTAAATTTGCTGATACTGGTATTCCGCTGATGCTGGAGGAGGTCTTGAAGCTGGGAGCATCCAGGTCCCGGCTGGTGGCAAAGATGGCTGGTGGGGCGCAGATGTTTGCTTTTTCTAACGGCACAGATGTCATGAGAGTTGGTCAGCGTAATGCTGCGGCTTCGAAGGAAATTCTCCAGAAGCTTGGTATCCGCATTCTTGCAGAGGATACTGGAGCAAACTATGGCCGTACTGTACAGATTGACCTGGCAACAGGTATATATACTGTAAAAACCATAGATAAGGGCAATAAAGAATTATAGTGGGTGATTTATGTGTATAAGCTAGGCACTGCATTGTTTTTTGCTGTGATAGCTGCACTGACTGCTATTTTAGCAGGACTTTTATCTGATGCCAGGCTTACAGTGGCCGCCTTCAGAGGGCTGGTCACTTTTCTGGTATCTGGTATAGTGGTATATGTTGCCGGATTTTTGCTTGAGCATTTAGGTAGTGTATTGTTTGGGAGCCGGCAGGAGCTGTTAGAGATTCTGCAGTCGATGAAGGATATTCACAACTTGGATCAGGAGACTGAGGCTGAGGAAGAGAATCTGGAGACGGCAGATATACAGGACGAAGAAATAGCAGAGTCTCCGACTGTGGAAAATGAAGCTATGGAAGAGGACGATGGCTTTGTTCCTCTTAGTGAAGATGAGCTGAAGCATTTATAAGGCATATTTACACTACGCAGTATAAGACAATTAGCGGGTGAGGATAAGTGCAGAAGAATCGAGACGAACAGGCTGTAACAAAGCTTTGGGAAGAGTATCAAAAAAATAAGAATACTGACATTCGTGACCAGCTTGTCGAGCATTATTTGCCAATGGTAAATATTATTGCGGGAAGGCTGGCTATTAGCTTACCTCCACACGTAGATAGGGATGACCTTATAAGCAGTGGCTTTTTTGGACTGCTGGATGCAGTTGATAGATATGACTATAGACGGGGCAATAAGTTTGAAACCTATGCCGGAGTTCGTATCAGGGGGTCTATGCTGGACTACCTGAGGTCAAAGGATTGGATTTCTGTATCCTTGAGACAGAAAATACGTAAGTATGAAAATGCGGTGGGTGCTTTGGAAGCAAGACTTGGCCGCTCAGCCACAGATACTGAAATAGCCCAGGAGCTTGGGCTGTCTATGGAGCAGCTGCATCAGCTTGAATTGCAGATGAATGTAGCTACGGTTATTCCTTTAGAGGAATATATACGTTCAGAGTCAGCAGATGACTCTCTGCGAGATCCATCATCGAGTGTCGAGCATATAGAACTTAGAGAAGTTTTGGCGACTGCGCTGGATTCCTTGCCAGACAAGGAAAAGCTTGTGATGTCGCTTTATTATTATGAAGAGCTTACTATGAAGGAAATAAGCTTTATTCTTAAGCTGTCTGAGGCAAGAATTTGTCAGCTGCATACTAAGGCAATAATGAGACTGAGAGGATCATTAGGCCAGGAAAAGGCTGATTTCTGCTGAACAAGATCTAGTAGGTGAATCCTTCACCAGTCGAGGGAGGAGGCTGTTTTCATGGATGAGAAGATGAGTGCTTCCAATATCGGAGGTAAAACAGCTGGATATTTGTTTGAGTTTAAGCATGATGGTGTATATCTGACGGTTTATCCAAATGAAGACGATGAAATACAGTTTGAATTGTCTGATATGCGTCAGATTCTTAGCGATTATAAGGCAGATGACTATGATATTGAGCTGCTGGCTAAGACTGTCCGGGAAGCAAGTGGAATACCGGTTAAGCTGGCTAATGAGTTTACAGTGCCTGCAGAAGGCACTGGAGAGGTTCAGAATGTATCTGTTGAGTCTAGGCTGGAAGATGAGCATAAAAATTATGGCAAGTGCAGCGTTGAGGTAAGCGCTGACAGGCTTGAGGCAAGGGTGCGCTTTGAGATAGGTGAGGGTCAGGCCGTTCCTAGCGTAGAAATGATAATGGAGGAGCTTCATAAAAAGAACGTCTCCTTTGGTATAGATGATGCCGCTATCCGCGAGGCTAGCAAGGAGGGCAAACCCTTTATAGCTGCCAGAGGTATTCCTCAAAAAAATGGCGAGGATGCCAAAATTATCCGCAGGTTTGCGCTAGGTGAAAAGGGCAAGCCTGTGCTTAATGAATATGATCAGGCTGATTATAAGAACCTGAATCTTTTCCAGATAGCCAAGAAAGGGCAGATACTTGCTGAGCGTATACCTCATACCCATGGGACTCCAGGTACCAGTATATACGGTGATCCTATTTCAGCTAAAAATGGTAAGCCTCGTCCACTACCTGTTGGAAAAAATACTGTGGTTCAGGATGACAATTTCCTGGTGGCAGATATTGATGGTCAGATAGTAGATACACCTAAGAAAATCAGTGTGGATCCTCATCTTGATATTAGAGGGGATGTAGGTGTTGGTACAGGAAATATTGATTTCATCGGCGGTGTCACAATCGGCGGCAACGTAGAACAGGGCTTTGTGGTTAAGGCTACAGGTGATATTGAGATAGATGGTCTTATTTCAGGTGCTGTAGTTGAGGGACGCAATATACTTGTAAAGGGTGGCATACAGGGTATGAACCGTGGCCATGTCAAGGCTGAGGAAAATATCGTATGTACATTTGTTGAAAACGCAGATCTTGAGGCTGGTGTTGATGTATATATACGAGATGTAGCAATGCATTCTACTGTACGGGCTGGCAAGGTCCTTCATATGGATGAGGGCAAGGGGCAGATTACTGGCGGCATGATGGCAGCCGGCGAAGAGATTATTGCTAATATTATTGGTAATACGGCTAATGTTGTTACAAGGCTGACTGTTGGTGTTAATCCGCTTCTCCAGAAGAGATATCATACTGTACTCAATGAGTATATGGAGGCCAAAAAGAAGCTTGATCAGTTGAATAAGACCTTGAATACATTAGGTAAGATTGATGTAGCTCAGCTGCCTAAGGAAAAGCAGGATATGATAAATTCTTTGGTGCGTTCTCAGTTCCCATTGGCTGGACTTGTGGAGAGATGTGAGAAAGAGCTCAAGGAAATTGATGCTGAGATGCAGAAGATGAAAAAAGGCAAGATCAAGGTACGCGATACAATGTATCCTGGCGTTAAGCTGAGCATAAATTCAATCATGAAGAATGTGCAGACTGAAGAAAAGCATTGCTGCCAGTATGTTGAAGAGGAATATATCCGTACTGGTCCATTATGATTAGATGATTTGACAGGACTGCTTTTCAGGCAGTCCTGTTTCAGTATGGAGGATTAATAGATTTTATGATTGCGGGTGAATTACTATGGATTTTTCGCCAATGAATATGCGCATGGCAGTACCTCATTCCACTGATGTTGGTCAGATGCAGCATAATATGAATCAGCAGGGGGCATTGTTGCAGAGCTATAAATCTGCTAAGGATAAGGAAAAGCAGGAGCTGCAGCAGACCCAGGTCAGGGATAAGGATAATGCTGAAGGGGAGAAAATCAAGGATAATCCTGACAGACGCCAGCAGGGTGGATACTCTTCTTCTGGCAAGCGCAGGGGGAATAGTCCTGAAGCAGAGCCTGAGGAGGAAACCATAAAAATGGCTGTTGATCAGTTCCGTGGACGTAATATTGACATAAGCGGCTGATTGAGGAGGAAGTTTTTTGACTACAGAGTTTTTTAGTGTAATTATCGTAATCGGAGCAATCATTGTCTGGTTTGCACGTCGTCAGCTGATGAAAGCAAGGCAGGAGGAAATCTCAAATAATCCTGAGGCCCTTAAAGCTGATACTGGCAGGCTGCGGGATGAGCTGGAGCAGTCTGCTGATGAGATTATAGATAGAATGGCTAAGCATATAGATCGGCTGGAGGGCCTGATAAAGGAAGCCGACAGAAAGGCTAAGATTCTTCAGGATCGTATAGATTATCTGGAGGCATCTGGAGGCAGAAAAAAGGATGAGGGCGATAATCAGGATGCAGCCTTTTCTGCCATTCTTGAAGAAAGCATCTATCAGGAAAATATGCGGCCTCGCGGGGGGGCTGAAGCTACAGCTGATTTGGATGCAGATACAGAGTTAAATGATGAATCCTACTCTATAGATAGCTCTTCTGAAGCTGATAGTGAGAGCTATAGCATGGAAATTCCTGAGGATCAGCTGGAGGCTTATATAATGTCAAGAAAGGCTGATGAGATACCAGATAGACCTGTGGAATCTTTGGTTGATAAGGCTTATGATACGAGGGAGAATTCTGCCAAGGCTCAGGAGCTCCTTGAGAGGGGAGTGTCGGCTGAGGAGATTTCCCGCAAGACCAATCTTGGAATCGGAGCAGTGACTTTGATGCAGGCAATTCAGCAGCGGGAAGCGAAAAAGGAAACCTGATATAAAAATTCCTGCTATAGTCTTGACAAGCAAAGATTTATTCTCTATAATAGAATTCGTTCCGGGGGCGTAGCTCAGCTGGGAGAGCACCTGCCTTGCAAGCAGGGGGTCAGGAGTT
>CAMCDL010000023.1 GCA_945873565.1 uncultured Selenomonadaceae bacterium
GCTAAAGCTTCCCTGAACCCCTGGTCTAACCAGGGGTTTTCTTCATACAAAAAAAATACTGCCCCAAGGGGCAGTATCAGTCTTTTTATATGTTATTGTCAGGCCATAGCAACAATAGTTATGCCATTTTCCTCAGCCAGCTTCACAACCTTGTCCTTATCCACCAGGATGGTTTTTCCAGCCTCGATTACCAGAGCCTTGCAACCAGCCTCAATCATGGACTCCAAGGTCTTGGTACCAACAGCTGGAACATCAAAGCGTGAATCCTGCTGCGGCTTAGCAGCCTTTGCAACTACAGCGCCGCCGTTAGCCAGCTTTCCACCACGCTTTATGCATGCATCAGTACCTTCAATAGCCTCAAGTGCCATTACCGCCATCTGCTTAACCACAACAGTCTGACCAACATCCATGCCGCCAATAGCACGAGCCATCTTAAGACCAAACTCCATATCCCTAAGCTGCTCTTCCGTAGGCTCCAGCTCTGTAATAGTTCCCGGCGGCGGCATAAGTGCCTTCAGGAGAGCTGTCTGGTCGTAAGCAGTCAGACCATCCTTAGCCAGCTCCTGTATAAAAGCCAGCATCATTGCATCGTCCTCACGGCTAGTAAGGGACATAAGAAGTCCCAGCATCCTCATATCTGGAATAATCTGGACCCCTCCGCTATACAGCAGCTCCTTGGTAACCTTGCCGAGCATGGTTACCTCCTGAATATCGTTGCTCTTAAAATAATCTATTATAGCCTGCAGCTGAGCCACACTGATATCAGCATAGCCAGCTACCAGTGTCTTAAGCTCAGTATCCACACCAGGCAGCAGCCCTACTGCATATACCTCTATTCCCAAAGCCTTGGCAGCCTTAGCACATTCTACTGGCAGACGGCCAACGCCAGCCAGCAGTCCTATTCTCTTCATATCAATTACTCCTCTGAGCTATCGCCATCGAAGAGGCTCTTCTTATTTATACGATTTGCCCGGCAGATACCTCTATCTGCCTCTCGCAGGAACTTGAGAAGATACTCTATCTCCTCGCTGCTTTCTACCTCCTGCTCAATAGCAGCAATCGCCTCTGGCAGGCTATAGCCTGAACGATAAAGCAGACGATAAGCCTGCTTTATATTCTTTCTAATAGATGGGGAGATACCAGCTCTTGCAATACCGACACTATTTAGGCCAATAGCCTTCGCTGGCATGCCATCAACTATAGTATAAGGCACAATATCATGAATATTCTTTGACATTCCGCCTACCATAGCATTTCGGCCAATTCTGACAAACTGGTGAATACCAGCCTTGCCGCCAATAACCACACGATCACCGATTATAACATGACCTGCTGCCATAGCCGCGTTGGCCATAACAACATTATCTCCAATTTCACAATTATGTGCTACATGCACATAAGCCATCAGCAGAGTATCATTGCCGATACGGGTTACTGTATTCTCACCAGTGCCTCTATGAATAGTTACATATTCATGAATCTTAGTTCTATCGCCAATCTCCACAAATGATTTTTCGCCAGCAAACTTAAGATCCTGAGGCTCCTCACCAATGGAAGCTCCCATATAAATCTTGCAGTCCTTGCCAATCTTGGTCCAGCCAGTAATCACAACATTGGAACTTACTACTGTGCCTTCTCCGATTTCAACGTTTTCACCAATTACAGTAAAGGGACCTATTACAGCTCCTTTACCAATCTTAGCATTTGGATGAACAACAGCCAATGGGTGTATATCTGCAACAGCCTTGTCTTCATCTGTCATAAAAGCCCAACTCCCTTAGTCATACCATGTAAATGACGTTTACAGCAATACGCCATATATATAATATCATCAGATAATATAAAATCTTATCACCCGATATTTCGTTAAATACAGCCAAATTACACAGTATACACTAATTTATCTGTATTTTCCTGGGTTATATAGCCTATTTTCTCTTTAATCTACTGCATCTGGCTCAGGACGCTGCAACGCATAGGTAAAATCAGCCTGAGCTGCCAGTGTATCCTCAACAAAGGCCTCTGCATGAACCTTTCCAAAATCGCCCTTTACCTTTGTAACAACAGCCTTCATAATAACCTGATCTCCAGGTATAACTGGACGCTTAAACTTTATATTATCCATTGCTCCAAACAATGCAATCTTGCCTCTGTTTTCCTCTGGATACAGCATGCAGACGCCACCGACCTGAGCCATTGCCTCCAGCAGGAGAACACCAGGCATTACAGACTTATGAGGAAAATGGCCATGGAACTGAGGCTCATTAAATGTTACATTCTTTATGCCTGTAGCAGACTTGAAAGGCTCCAGCTCAGTAATACGATCTACCAGCAGAAATGGAGCACGATGTGGTAATATCTTTCTAATCTCATCAACTTCTAATACCATTTGCTATTCCTTCTTTCTAAAAAGTGATTACTTAAATTCTTCCAGCAACAGCTTTGCCATTGCAGTATTTAATGCATGTCCTGATTTAACAGCTATAAAATGGCCTTTCACCAAACCCGCCAGCCGCAGATCTCCAATAATATCAAGTATCTTGTGACGCACCAGCTCATCATCATAGTGAAGCGGATTAATCCAGCCTTCATCATTATATACAATTACATTATCAATTGTTCCGCCAAGGCCAAGCCCCATGCTGCGGAGAGCCTCTATTTCTTTTTCATAAGCTATAGTCCGGGCCTGTGCGATTTCCTTATAGAAGGAGTCCTCATTCACCTCGATATCAAAATACTGTACACCTATCAGCTTATGGGGATTAATAGATGTAAAGCTTATCCTGAAGCCATCATACGGCACAGCCACCACGAAGGAATCATCCTTATCAACCCGGACAGGCCTGCTGACTACCAGCTCCCTGCGCTGTGCCTCCTGCTCTACAATACCAGCCTTCCGAACCAGCTCAAAGAAGGTCAATGCACTTCCATCTGCTACCGGAGGCTCTTCTGCACTGATAGCTATGCGGCAATTATCCACCCTCATAGCATGCAGCACTGACATCATATGCTCAATGGTAAAAACCTTGGCTCCATTATCCTCAATAGTAGTAGCCCTTACTGTAGATGTAACATTTTCAGCAGAAGCCTTAATTTCTGGACTTCCCTCCAGGTCAGTCCGCAGAAAAACTATTCCGCTATCAGGCTCAGCTGGCATCAGCTCAATGGACACCTCCCGGCCTGAGTGGAGACCTATTCCCTTGTAGACAGCAGCCTTGGCTAAAGTAGTCTGTTTCTGCAAATCTGTACCTCCTTTTAATCTATACCTAGTACCCGGCTTGACTTCCATCTATCATGAAGCCAGAACCAGTCTTCCGGATATTCCCTGATGTGTTTTTCCAGAATATCCATCAGTATCTGCATGGTCTTTTTAATATCCTCCTGCTTATCCTTGGTTTTTTCTACATGGATAGGCGGAAAAACAGTAATGTGATGTCCCCCGTCAGGGCGATGTATTATCTGCGCAGGAAAAATAGGTGCATCCTGGAATCTTGCTATGCTGGCTGGGCCTGTAAAGCAGTTTGTCCGCCTGCCAAAAAAGTCCAGGATTACCCCGTCCTTCTCACCGCAATCCTGATCATGAATAAGGCCTATCATCCAGCCCTGCTTTATCATCTTAAACATCTCACGGACATCAGATTTATAGGTTATGTGCATACCCACAAGCTGACGGTATTCCATGATAAACCGGTCCATTGCATTAGCCTTCTGCTTCATGGCCACCCCAACCAGGGGCACACCATATTGTGCCAGAGCAGCGCCCATGATTTCCCAGCTGTCACTATGAGAGGTAGCAATTACAGCCCCCTGATTCTTTTCAATAGCCTCCTGAAGATATTCAAGACCATCTATGGTTACATACTTGCGCATATAGCCATCCTTTATCAGCTCAGGATAACGCAGCACCTCCATCAGCATAGGTCCGAACTGGACCCATGAGGCCTTCGCAATCCGTTTAGCCTCAGCCTCATCCACCCCAAGACACCTCATTATATTATCATAGGCCATTTTCTTACGCTTTTCCGGCACCACCCACCAGGTAAAACTACCCAGCTTTTTCCCAAAGGAATTGCAGCTCTCCATAGAAAAGCAGCATGCAAGCCAGCTCAAGAATTTCATAATATAATAAGACATTATCTATGCCTCCAAAAAGCTCATAAAATCCCACATTAGATTATATTCTACAAAAATAGAAAACTCCCTTCAAAAAAAGGGAGTTTTTGTATACATTTTATTTTTCCAGCTCCTTGATTCGCTTTTCCAGAGCCTTGATTTTCTTTGACATTTCAGGCAGGTGCTTGATATGAGCCTCGCTTCTGAGCCACTCTGTATGCGGCCTTGCTGGGAAGCCAGCATAGAAAACTCCCTCTGCTGTATCGCTGATAATGCCGCTTCTTGCTGCAAAAACAGAATTGCCACCAATTTTAATATGGCCAACGGTACCGACCTGACCACCAAAGGTAACATTATTGCCGCTGATAGTTGATCCGGAAATACCAGTCTGAGCCACAATCAGGTTCCCCTGTCCGATCTGGCAATTATGACCGATATGAACCAGATTATCCATCTTTGTGCCCTTGCCAATAACTGTAGAGCCAATAGTAGCCCTATCAATTCCCACATGAGAACCAACCTCTACGTCATCCTCGAGCACAACGTTACCTACCTGTGGAACCTTTGTATGAACACCGTCCTTAGATGTAAAACCAAAGCCATCAGAACCAATAACTGCTGAGCTATGCACGATACAGCGCTTGCCTACCTTGCAGTATTCTCTTATGGTAACATTGGAATATATTACTGAATTATCACCAATTTCAGCATACTGTCCAATATAGGTGTGCGGGAATATCTTAGCACCATCCCCAATTACGGCATGATCATCGATATATGCAAACCCCATAATGGTTACATTCTCGCCAATAGTTACATCCTCGCCGATGTAGGCCTGAGGACTTACTCCTCTCTTATGCACTATAGGAGGTGTAAAAAGGCTAAGCAGCACAGCAAAGGCTGCTCTGGTATTCTCAACAAATATTACTGGCAAAGGAAAGTCATCAGCCTTGACATCAGCTGGCAGCAGAACCGCTCCCGCTTTACATTTTGATGCTGCCTCTACGTGATTTGCATCAGCAAATGTCATGTCATTCTCTCCAGCACCCTCAATATTATTTACACCACTGATTAAGACATCTGGATTGCCCTGTACCCTGCCATTTACCATCAATGCGATTTCTTGCAATGTCTTTGCCATCATATTCATCCTTACTGTAACTTGTTAATGATATCATCGGTAATATCAATACCACCGCTGATAACAACCTTATCCTGTTCATCGCTATGAAGAACTACGTCAATGCCCTTTTCCTTAGCAACTTCATTAATTGCTGCATCAACCTTAGCTCTCATCTGATTCTGGAAGCCCTGATTCATGGAAATAACCTTCATCTGGATCTGCTGCTGCAGCTTAGTCATTTCTTCATCTGAGGCACCGGAAGCAGCTGCATCGCTCATCTGCTTCTCAGACTCGGTACGCAGCTCATCCATCTTTCCCTGCCACTCTGCAAGGGTAGTCTTTATCTGAGGACAATCCTCATTAAGCCTATCCTGATCAACATATCCTACACTTACCTTGCCACAGCCTGCTACAGAAACTGCCAGCAGAAGAGCCGCTGCTGCAGTGAAAACTGATTTCTTTGAAAGTTTCATTTATCTAACCTCTTTTAACTCATCTATCATAGCCTCGGTCAAATCAAGGCCACTTGTTCCAACAATCATCCCATCCAATGCACTCCACGGATTACGGCTGGAAGCGCTGTTATCGGAAGGAATAGCCAGAATCACCTCCAGGTGATTCATTACCGCCAGCTTTGCTGCCACTGTGGAAATATCTGTCATAATGTGCTGTTCAAGCACCTTCAGCTCCTGCTTTTTACCTGCAACTGCTGCCTTCTTCTGAGCCAGACGCACCCTGTTCTTTATGTCGGCATCAGCTCCTCCCAGGGCATCATTATTACGGTCCTGAGCCTTCTGCAGTCTTTCAGCCTCATACTGGCGCATATCCTTCTCATACTCTGACATATATTTCTTCATCTCAGCCTGAAGCTCTGAGGTCTCCTTATCCAGCTCAGCCTTCAATCGTTTCTGCTGGTCTGTCCTGACCTTCCGCTGGATGTCAGCACGTTCCTTCTGGATTTCATTCATTCTGGCCAGCATGGCATCTGCCTGCTCCTGAGTAAGTCTCAGGGCTTCAGCATTATCCATTTTTAAGCGAAGGTTCAGCATCTCATTAAGGTACTTAGCCTCAGCATCCTGGAGCTCCTTGTCAAAAACAGGAGTCAGCCTATCCAGCACAGCCTTCTCCCGTTCCTTATATTCATCAAGAAGCTTGGAGTAGCGGGCAACTCTTTCAAGGTTTTCCTTCTGCCTGGCAGCATCATCAAAAGCCTTTTTATTCACAAGAGCCGTAGTCAGCTCTAGAAGATTGCCCTCTGCCTTAAGCTCGGTCTCCATCACCATGACCTCACGATCAAGCTCCTGGAATCTCTGATAATCCTTATGTACAGACATAACCTTTGACAAGCTTATATAGCCTATTTTTGATGCCTTGCTGATATTCTTTGTATCCGAGGCAGCCAGATACTGTACGACAAACACCGCCATCACTAGGCAAGCAATTATCAGAATTCCAATTCCTGCACGCTTTCCGCCTTTGGCCTTATCGTCCATAAAGCTCCCCCTTCAACAAAGTACCGAGCTATACGTAACAGCTCGGTACCATAAAACTTCTATTGTATTTCCTTTGCCAAATTACTTATTCAGCTTCTTAATAACATCGTTGGTAACATCCTTGCCACCAAATACAACAGCGTCCTTGCGCAGAACTACTTCAAGGCCCTGAGCGTCTGCAACTTCCTTGCAAGCATTCTCGATTTCCTTAACAACTGGCTCGGTCAGCTCGGTCTGCTTCTGCTGAAGACGGGCCATAGTCTGCTGATAATACTGAGCCTTCTCATTTTCAGACATACCTGCGGACTTCTGATTGAACTCAGTCTCAGCCTCCTGAGCAAGCTTCTTGATCTGTGCATCAGCTTCCATAGCGGTCTTACTGCTGCTCAGTACCTGACGATACTCAATTACGCCAACGCTAGAGGAAGAAGCTGCATTAGCAGAACCCAGCATGCTGGACTGGGACAGTGCAATTGCTACCACACTGCCGAAAAATACAAACGCAATCAGAATGCTGATAACCTTAACCTGAGTTTTCTTCAATGTAACCATTTTAAATCTCCTTTTTCTAATACCATATTATAGGCCTTATAATGGTCTATTGCTTAATTCCTTAACATGCTTATTATATCAAACTATAATATTGCCTTCAAGCCATTATTCATTAAAGGATGATTAATATTCCTTAAAATGAGCTTATAACCCTAAGCCACTCTCTTCCATCTGAAAGCACTCCTTCCAGACTGATAAAGTCATGTAATTTATAGCGTATGGCAAATTCATTCAGGCCATCACCTGCACGATATTCATGCCTTATGCTCCACCTAGGGGCAATATGCCATGCCAGCTCAGTCTCAAGCTTACCAGCCTGCATATTTCCCTGCAGGCCAGCCCATAAGCCTGGTAAAAGCTCATGGCAATAACCTGCATGGCTCTGCCATTCAAAGTCTTCTTCAGGGAAAAACTCTCCGATAAAAAAAAGCTTATCATGCGGAGAAAGCATCCAGCCTATTTCTCCCCTCAGGCGCTGTTCCCTGTCACCATCAGGAATACTGCTGCCTATATCAGTCCATGCTTCGCCGCGGACTCTTAATCTATCCGTATCGGAACGGGTCATAAGGCTGAGATTTTCTAAAGGTTCAATAAATACCCTTGTATGCGCGTCAAAGGTCTTGAAGTCGGGACTTTCATCCAGAATACTTGCAAAATGATACTCCAGGTCCTGCCGATGGCGGCTGACAAAGGCTACAGGAGCCCCTAATAGCTGATTAGCTTCACTCTGCACGCTGGAACGAAATCCAAGAAGCGAAATATTCGGGAAGGTATCCGAACGCATCTTGAGATCTACTGTGCGGACTACTGGCACTAGTGGGTATATGGTTACCTTTACATCTGTTTCCCTATCAACATCAAGAGTGAAATCTGCCCGGAATTCTGGCAGATTTTCCTTCATAAAGCTGTTTACAGTCTGACGCACTGCTCCATTTGACCAGTCAGTTGCTGCCAGAGGCAGCCCTTCCAGTGCATCGCTGAATACCTTTTCAATACCGTCAGCGTCCTGCAGAGCCATTTCTGTAATCAGAGGCGATAGACCATAAATCTCCACATCAACAGAAACCTTAGATATGGTATCATCCCAAGGCAAAAGCTTTACCACTACCCTGGTATTTCCCCCAGGCTCAAGCTCAACTCCTGAAACGGTATAGCCAACAAGGATTTTATCAAAGACCTGCCAGATTATATCCTCATTTTTCTTCTTATCAGCCATTACCCTATCAAGCTCCAGCCCCAGCATCATCTGCTCGGATATAGATGCCACACTCTTCTCCATGCGCTGCCGTACTACATCTGGCAGGGAATCATCAGACTCAACATGAACCTCTATCGCCTCAACGGAGGCAGCCATTGCCGAAGGAATTCTGACATAAAAGATACCGGCCAGCATTACACTGGCCAGTATTAAGTAAAAGCATATTCTTTTCATAATTTAGAAGCCGGTTCCGATATTAAAGTGAACACGGTTGCCCTGCTCACCATGACCAACATCAAGTCTAAGGAGACCAACCGGGGTATCCATCATGATGCCGAAGCCATAGCTTCCATGAAGAGTATCTGGCAGCAAGCCATCACCCTCGGATCCGCCGCCATCAAGGAACAACGCACCCTTGAACTTGTCCCTAAGAGGGAATCTGAGCTCAATTGATCCAGCCAGCATATTGTCACCACGGAACTGGTTATCTCTATAACCACGTACAGTGTCAATGCCGCCGACCATGAACTGATCAACCTCTGGCAGGTTATTGTCAGCATATCCATATGCAGCACGGATTGCCAGTACGCGGCCCTTGCCAAGATCGTAGTAACGGCTCTCTTCAATGGTATACTTTCTGTAATCAAAGTCACCGCCCAGACCAGCAAATTCGATACCATAGGAGGTACGCTTACCGCTAGCAGGCCACTGATAATTATCACGGGTATCAGTTACATGGGAGAAGCCAATGCTTCTGGTAAGACCGAAGTTATCCTCACGCCATTTGGAATAATCTGGGGTACTGCGATCACCCATATAACCATTTGTCCCCTTATGGGAATCATACTCATCATTTCTATTAACTATAGAGATGTAATTTGTGGTGTACTCACTCTCAGGACGGCCGAAGGTCAGCTCAAAGCCTTGACGGTGTCTCATGAAGCGCTCCTTAAGCTCGCCCTCAGTATCATAATCCTTGTACTCATAGGTTCTGTCATAAAGCCTGAGCATCATGGAGGTTTCTTTTCTATCAAGCCAAGGATGCTTCCAATCAAAGGCCCAGCCACGATTATCTCTGTCATTACCGCCAAACTCATAAGAAATCTTGACAGCATCGCCAGTACCGCGGAAATTACGATCACCAAGGCTAATCATACCAATGAAACCATCAGTGCTAGAGTATCCGGCACCAAAACCAACGGAACCTGTATTGCGCTCCTTAACATCAATTTCCAGGACTACTGCACCTGGCTCAACACCAGACATGCTAGGCTTTACATCTACAGTCTCAAAGAAACCAAGATTATTGATACGCTGATAGCTTCTTACAACCTCTTTCTTATTCAGAGGCTCGCCAACCTTGCATCTCATCTCACGGCGGATAACCTTATCCTTGGTCTTTTCGTTGCCCTTTATGATAATTTCTTCAATTACGCCCTCAGTAATACGGATAGTCAGAACTCCATCATCAGCTACATCCAGATCATATACCTGAGCCATTACATAGCCATCCTGCACATACTTCTGCTGGATTGCAGCTATGTTTTCCTGCAGGGTACGACGGTTCAGGCGCTTACCTGGAACCATAGTAACCAGCTCCATAAGAGTATCAGTAGGCTCTACCTTGGAGTTGCCAACCAGATTGATCTGAGTCAGAATAGGAGTCTCCTGCACATTATAGGTTACAGCTACACCCTCTGGCACCTCTTCAAAGCTAGGATACAGATCGTAGAAGAAACCGGTATCATATATTCTGTTTAAATCGCGCTTGATACCACCAGCAGTGAAGGTTGCGCCAGGCTTAGTCATAACAGCCACATTCGCTGGCTTAATAATATCCTCGCTGGCCCCCTTAACATTTACACTTACTACAGTCTTACCCTCATACTGTATAATCCACTGCTTAATGGTATCATCAGATGGACGAGAAGCAGCCCATATAGAACGGCTGTCACCAGGAGTTTCCTCAACCTCAGCTGCCTCAATCACCTCTTCGGTATCCAAAGCACCATCCTCTGTCTCAACTGCGCCCTTTTCTTCTATTACTGAAGTCTCAGCAGTCCCATTCTCTGCTACAGTCTCTTCCTCAACGACTGCAGCAGCCCCGGTACCATTTTCTTCCACTTCAGCCACAGAAGCAGACTCTGAAATTACTACAGCCTCTTCTTCAGCCGCAAATACTGGGGAAGCTGCAAAGGTAACGGTAGCTGCCATTACAACAGCACATGCCAGCAGCTTCTTTCTGCTCTTAATCAAGGTAAAACCCTCCTAAAAAAACATTCATCCCATCATCAGCACATAAATCGTTACTCTCGAAGTACTTTACCGGCAGTCTGCATCATACGCTGCATATCCGGACTTATCTCCCTGATGGATTGTTTATTATCATTATTACTATCAGCCTCGTAGCTGCTAATACCTGAACCAGACGGTTCATTAATCACCTGCTCCTCAGCTGGTATATCCGCCATTATAGCATCACCTTGGGCAGCACCTTCCTGCTGAGGAATAAGCATCTCTGCAGTTCCAGGCTCGCCTTGGGACAGATTATCCTGGTATAACACAGGAGCTTCACCTGCTGAATTATCTGGCCTCAGCAGGAAAAAATATCCTGCAGCTACCATAACAGCCAGCACCCACGGTACTGTCCAATACAGCCAGCGCCGCCACAGCTTAAGCTCATTAGCTTCCTTAGCCCGTTGCAGCTCAGCCTGAGCCAGCATCACATCCAGATCTACGCGGATATCATTATCCTTATCCATTGAATCTTCTGCTCTGCCAAGCCAATCCTTAGCGGCTTTTATATGTTTTCTGTATCGTCCATGGTTATCCTTCACCTGCAGTGCCTCCTCAAAAGCATTCGCCTCTTTATAAAATCAAAAGAGTCACTGCTTTTTTAGCCAGTGAAATATTACCATTTACAAGCAAAATACACATACACGGTATGATTATACCACGAAAACTATGCAAATGCACTAAAAATCTAATTAATTCTCTTATTTCCACCTATGCATGAATCCTGAAAGCATTCCTCTTATACGGCGTGAACCATTACGCTGCAGCCTATATATATGAGAAGTACTGACATTCATCATCGCTGCTACGCTTTTTACATCGCAGCTTCCCATCACAACCTGATTCAGCACCATGCGCTCATTTTCTGGCAGCCTCTCCATAGCATTTTTTACCACATTACTGATTTCATGCAGCTCTGCAATTTCCGGTACAGATAAAGCATTAGGGTCATGAAGCTGCTCCTGGGCACTGCAGCCATCTTCCTGATCAGCATCCAGGATTGCCACATCAGCCCGGCCTTCTTGCTTAAGAAAATTTAAAATTCTGCCCCGAATTCTATAGGCTGCATAAAAGCTGAAGGCTACCGCCTTTTCAGGCTGATATGTTTCAGCCGCCTCTATAAGGCCTACAGTGCCCTCCTGAATTATATCCATAATGCATTCCATGGACCTGTAGGGCATTGCAAGCTTAAATACCAGGGGCTGATAAGCTTCTATAAGACGCCTTCTGGCAGCCATATCCTCTTTCTGTCTATATTGGAGCCAGAGAAGGGCCTCCTCCTCTGGCTCCAGGATCTTTACCTTATTTAGTTCGTGAAGGTATTCCTCCAGCTTCATTCAATCACCTGCAAACTATCAGTTAAAGGTTATTCTTGCCTCAAATAGCGAGGACAGCTCATTATCCTCATCAATGGAGAATACAACATCACAGCTATCAGAAAAATCGTACTGCACGCCTATTTCATAATCATCATTGGTAAGGCTCTTGCTGCCTCTGAGCATTATATCATCCGTCACATATTTGCCAAGGATTATATTGTATTTCTCATCAGCCAGGGTATCATCAATATCATTTCTAAGCTTAGTATCACGAGAAATAGTAACAAGATCAAGATTAAGGCTATTTCTCATTTCTGCCTCCAGCGCTCCCAGTATGGTCATCTGAAGACCTATATTGACCATTGAATTCAGTGTCTCAGTATCGCTATTGGCTGATGAATAGTCGCTTCTAAGGGTCAGCAGCTTAATAATATCTGCCTCATTCATGGAAGGTGATGATATCAGCTTCAGATTCATGGCATTTGCTGGCCCGGATACATCTATAAGCACCCTGGTATTAGCTATTGTAGTACCAGCCGACAGCTTTACATACGGATAAAAGGACAGTGGCTGATTAAAATCAAGCTCTCCCTCAAACACCTTGAAGTTTGTCTTCAGATAGCTGATATATCCCTTGGTAACCACAATTCTGCCGCTGTTCATCGGATAGAGGGTGCTTCCCTTGAATATTGCCTCACCAGCCAGATGAACATCAGCCAGCTGAGAGCTATAGAAGCGTACCTTCTTGCCCAGCTGTACTTCAAAATCAGTAAGAATATATGGCAGCTCACCGCTGGATTCCGGCAGAGTTGGAATAGAAATAATAGCATTCTCAATCAGCATATTACCAGACAGCTTTGGCAGCACGCCACGATTTGGTACTAAAATATCATTTATTGTGAAATGAAGGTTAAGCGGTCCCTTGTAGAAATCACTGTACAGCTCAAGGCTATCAGCATCAAAGCTCAGTTCATAATCATCAATAGTATTGCCTGTCCAATGAGCAAAGCCCTTTATATCATAGCCGCCATCACCCATACGTCCAGAGCAGTTGTCGATAGATACTGTATTACCAGTAAATGACAGAACTGCATTCATCTCAGTAATAGGTATAGTTACTCCCTTAGGCTTTATTGCACTGTCGATAAGGTTAATTCGGCCATTTACTGCAGGCCTGAGTTTTGTACCTGTAAACCTCAGATGACCATCCGCACCGCCCACAAACCAATCGACATATTTTGCCATTACCGGGAAAGAGGTCAGCTGAGCATTATCCATATCTACAGAGATATCAAATCCAGGTCCTGCATAGGAAGCATCATCAGAAATTGATCCTAAAGGAACAGTACCAGTCATAGTAACCCTGTAATCGTTATTATTAACATGACGCTTAGCCACAACCTGCTCAATATTGATAACATGATTACGCATAGAGAAAAGCCCGCTTATAGAATCGATTTTTCCGCCGCCGATACCCATATCAAGAATCTCTGCCGATGCATTTACTATTGGATCAGTATAGGTTCCTGAAGCCTGTATATCTGCATTTATAATACCAGTTATCGGCTGCTGGACACCTGCCACAGCTGCAATCATGCCAGCATCAATAGCATTAAAGGAAATACGGCCCTCTACAGCTCCGTCAAAATCCAGAAGACCCTGTCCAGCAAAGCTTCCGTTTTCACCCTCAGATCCAGCCAGATACTTGATGTTGATGCGTCTGTTCTGATAATCAGCCTCAATGGCTACATTACGGATATCGTAGCCGCCAGCTGTACCACGGTTCATCAGAATATTAGCATAAGCCTGAGGATTTTCAGCAGTACCAGAAATATCTATAACACCAGTTATCTTGCCAAAAATCTTGTCGTTCTTGTAATTACCCATGGTAAGCAGCGTGTTAACATCCACTCCATCTACATCAAGACGGCCACTGATGCTATGGCTATCAGTAAAAATGCTGCCATTAAAGGACATGCGCCCCTCACCATCATTAAAGCCCAGATTTTTGATATAGCCCCGCTTATTCTGGTAGGTTATCTCTCCACCTGCATCATAAATGGCTATACCGTTCATAGTGAGACCAGGAGTCTTAAGGGTTCCAGCAAACTGAGGACTATCTATCGTGCCAGTAAGCTTGCCATCAAAAGCAGCCTCGCCCTCCACCGGGTAAGGAAGATCCTCACTAATTTTTTCCAGTGAAACTGAGGTAGCAGCTACTGTAAGCTCCAGGCGATTCATGTCATAGATAGTACCATTAAGCTTCATTTCTGCATAAGGAGAATGAACCAGGAAGTCCCTGAGGATGATGTTATTGTCCACCATCTCATATTCGCCATCCATCCCCTGAAGGAACACGCCATCATAGCTTCCAATATAAAAGCGGACATTTCCTGTAATATGAGGATTTTTCAAGGTTCCTGTTATTGAAATCTTATTATCAACATTACCAGTCAATGGCTGACCAGGAGCTACAGCTTTAATAAGGTCTTCCGCCCTTGCACCTGTAACATCAGCCTGAAGGTTGATTCCCTTGTCTCCCAGGAAGCCCATCATGCCGTTGATTACCCACCTGGTCTTATCACCATGCTCCATAACCAGATTATTAATTTTTACACCTCTAAGGCTGCCGCCAGCTGTACCCTTAATGGTATCAAATGGCTGCTTGAAAATCTCTCCATCATGAGCATAATACTCTGCCTTTATAATAGGCTCACCATATGGACCACTGATGGTACCGCGGATATCAGCTATACCAGCAATATCAAGATCAGGCTCAAAATCCTTTGTCTGAGAAAGATCAAAAGCTGATATATAATAGCTTAGGTCAATGCTTTCATTAAGAGCGATGGTTCCTTCAACCCCCAGCTCGCCGCCATTAGCCATACGAGCACTGACATAATCAAGTGTCACAACATTCCCCTTCTTAGCAAAGGACCCATCAAGTCTGGATATAGCTGCACCATTATATGCAATACCATCAGAGGTTATAGAGCCAGCTGCCTCAATGCTATCCATATCATTTGCATTGCCAGAGGCTACGATATCAGCAGATACAGAGCCAGCAATCCCCGGAACCATATTCTCAAGCACTGAAAGCCCAACACCAGACAGCTTTAGCTTGGCAGAAAAATCATAGCTTTTAGCATTAAATTCAGCCTGTCCGGAAACTATACCGCCAATCAGCTCTGCCGATATTTCATCTGCAGTAAGCTGGCTATCACTATAAAATACGTGAGCAGATGCATTCTTTATTGAATAACCGGAAATCTCTCCCTCTTTGACAGACAATCTTGCATCAACAGACGGATTATCGGCCTTACCGGTGAGGTGGGCTGAGAATGCCAACGGTCCCCGGTACGGAATATCCTCTATTATCTGTCCAAGATCAAAGGACTGTGCCTCCACCATCAGATTAAGCATAGGTCCATCCTCAGTAAGGATAATATCACCATGAGCTGCAGCAGTCTGATTCATACAGGAAGCATTTATAAATAGCTTTATGCTGTTGCCATCAGACATCAGCAGCCCATTTATATTCTTCACATCCTTGTCGAAAATAACTGCCTGTCCATTTTCTATCTTAAGCTGTCCTTCATAACTGAGTACATCTTCCTCCAGTCTTATATCAGCCTTAAGCTCCCTGATTATGCCAGATATATCCTTCACCTCAGCTGGCAGCGTATCCGATGGCAGAAATCTCAGGTATTTCTCTATAAGAATATCATCTGCCTCAGCCTTAACCCTGAAGGCACTTCCATCTATATTGGCAGTGCCGGCAGCCTTTACTGGCGAACCGTCTATAACCGCCTCAGCATCAAACTCCACTACAGGATAATCAGAAAAATTCAATGCTCCATTTATAGACTCTGCTAAAAAATCATTATCGCCATAATGAAGCTTTAAGCGGGAGTTTTCTATATGTATTTCCCCAGAATAATGACTATTACCAGGCTCCTCTGAAATAAGATCCTGAAAATTAAAGCTTCCGTCTGCCCTCTCCATAATATTTACATCAGCATTAACAGCCGTAACATTCTTTATAGCATCAATAGGCTCATCTGCCAGGAAAGAAAGCAGACTAAAATCAACTCTGATCCGTTCAGCCTGGCCAATAAGCTTTTCATCTTTATCATAAACAGCTGCATCAGTTGCCTCCACTGAGTTTATAGAGGAAATGCTGACCGTGCCAAGCTCAACCTTAGTGCCAGCAGCCTCTGAAGCAATAACCGACAGCTTATCAGCCGCTCCCTTCGTAAAACCTTCTGATGACAGCACAACAGCTGCAGCCAGGCAGGCTGCAGTAATCAGACACATTATAATAGCTATAATTTTGGCTGTACGGTTATCCATAAACCCTCCAGAATATCCAATAAAAGGCTGCCGCATAAAGATGCGACAGCCTTAATTTTCAAAAACATCACACCCGTCATAAGTATATCATAACAGCAGGACAAGTGTAACTATTTTAATCTTATAAGATTATTAAAATTTTTATTTACCACTTACCAAGCTTAGCCCAGTAATCATCTACATCCAGATCCACCATAAGTCCCATTGCCTTATCCAGTGAAGCCTTGCTGGTATTGTAGGTGTAGAGAGCAGTGTAATAATCAGTCTTTGCTTTAGTAAGCTTATCCTGAGCATCCATTACGTCAAGATTGGTACCAACGCCAGCACTGTATCTCACGCGAGCAATATTATAATCCTCCTCAGCCTTCTCAACTGCAGTAGAGGTAGTTGAGATATTCTTCTCGGAGGACTGCATATTAAGGAGAGCAGTCTGTACCTCAAGACGAACAGTAGACTCAGTCTCCATAGCATTCTCCTCTGCCTTGCGAACCATCGCATCAGCAGCACTTACATTTGCCTGGGTTACATTATTATCCCAGAAATTCCACTCGCCTTGAACACCGATAGTCCAGGAATTTTTAGAGTCGTCATTAGCAAACCAGCCATTATAGCCGCCATAGGCCTTTCCAGCACTAACAGAAATTGAAGGCAGATAGCCAGAACGTGCAGACTGAGCACCGCCCTTAGCCTCCTCAATAGCAAACAGGGAAGCAAGTGCATCAGGACGATTGTGCATAGCAATTTTGGTGCACTCGTCAAGATTTACATCATAATGAGCATAGTCAAGATCATCGGTCAGATTAAGGTCAGTATCAATAGGCAGTCCAATAATCTTGTTAAGTGTAGCTACAGCTACATAATAATCATTCTCTGCCTTAGTAAGCCCCAGCTGAGCACTTGCCAGCTGAACCTCAGATGCCAGTACATCTGACTTTGCTACAACGCCTACACTGAACTGAGCATTAACATTGCGCAAATGCTCATTACAGGTCTTAACAGTATCATTATATACACTTACCTGATTACGTGCCTGAAGAGCTTTGAAATAAGCTGAAGTAGTGCTTTCCTTCACGCTCTGCTTAGTACGCTCAAAGGCTAAATCCTGCTCAGCAACTCTAGCCTTAGCGGAAGCCTGCAGCCCCTCAAGCTTGCCTCCTGTATAGATTGGCAGGCTAAGAGAGAATGAATTAGAAAAGCCTGTACGAGGTCCGCCTTGAGCTTCGGTGGCAATACCACCATTCTTTATGCCCTGGCCCTTCCAGCCAAGAGTTAAGCCAGTGGCGCGTCGGGCTGAACTTAGCTGCCACTTAGCATTCTCATAATCATACCCAGCCATCTTGATGCTGTGATTATTAGCTAAAGCCATCAGCAGACTATCCTCAAGGGAAATATCCATAGTTTCAGCAAAAGCAGTTGATACGGACAAAGCCATAAGACCGCCCATAACCATAGCTGTAGTTTTCTTTAAGTTGAACATGCTCAATTTATAAAACCTCCTAAAAAGCTTATTATTTCTCTTCAGCAACCACATTATAGCACCCGTCAGTTAGAATATCATTAAAAACTTTTCCTTAGACCTACAAATGTTGCTCTTTGATCACTATCATTTATATCATCCATCTGAGTATATAAAAAGGTATCTGGCATAAACTCATAAGAAAGACGTGATTTTATTCTTATATCATTTGGATCAAAGGCATCTACTGACATAGTAACCCGCTTGCCGATATAAACATCAGCACCAATACCTGCCTTCGACTCAATTACACCAGCATGGGCACCGATACTGCCTGAACGCATACCACCAATCACATCAACCTTGTTTTCCTCACCGATATCATTTACCCCCAGCTTGAAAAATCCGCTGTCACCATTATGGATAGTTACATCAGCATCTGTTTTCCACTTATCAGCCTTGCCGCTATACATCGTCTCTACGGATGGCTTTATCTTAATATTTTCTAAAGTACCCATCATACGGTCAGCTCGATCAGACACACCGCGGACATTTTTAAGAGTAGCCCTGAGATCATCAGCCACTTCTGGATCAGTAACAAAATCCTCCAGTGATGCTGCCATATGATCTATACGCTCACTGGTAGTGGTAAGATTTCTTACAGCCACCTTAAGATTCTCACCAGTCTCGCCATCGCCATTAAAGGAAGTAACCAGCTGCTCAACACTATCAGCTGCCCGCATCAGACTGCCGGACATCATATTCAGGTTTCTTGCCATCTGCTGCACATCGGCCTGAGTATTTACCGCCATACCTGAAAGGGATGCAGTCATTACCTTAAGATTTGATGTTACGTCCCTCATATTAATGGCCATGTCCTTAACAGCTGTCTTAACCTCCGGGTCACCAAGCATTTCATTTAAGGACTGCATCAGTGTCTGTACCTGGAGCAGGGTGTTATTTACCCCCTCCATTACGCTTTCCATGCCTATCTCAGCCTGTCCCTGCACAACATCGCCGTCCTGCAATATATCTCCCATATCAGCATCGGGAGCTGGGGCAATATTGATATACTTGCCGCCCATAACCCCCTCTGGGGTTATCCTGACAGTTGATTTTCTTGGTATATTCATGCCATTCTTGATTTTCATGGCAACATTAATTTTATCGCCATCCTGTTTTATCTCTTCAACAGAGCCAGCCTCCAGGCCAGCATAACATACCTTTGCTCCTGGGTTCAGCCCAGCTACATGAGGAAATACAGCATAAACATTATACCCTGAGGCGCTGAAGTGGAAATCGCTCAATGCCAGAATCATTCCAAATAATAGAATCAGGCCAGCTATCGTAAAAGCACCAACCTTCGCCTGAATTGTCATGATCTTCCCCCCTTGCTGAAATCTCTATAATGAACAAAATTCTTAATTCTTGGATCCGTGCTATTCATGATAGCCTCTGGCGTATCCACAGCAATCATTTCCCCTTCGTATATCATAGCAATACGATCAGAAATAGTACATGCACTTACCATATCATGCGTTACCACCAGTGATGTAACCTTCAGCTTGCGCTGAGTTTCTATGATAAGCTCATCTATTTTTCCCGACATAATCGGATCTAGTCCTGAGCTTGGCTCATCATAAAAGATAATATCTGGATTTACTGCTATAGCTCTTGCCAGGCTTACACGTTTTTTCATACCGCCGGAAAGCTCCCCCGGCATGAAATCCTCTATGCCAGGAAGCCCTACAAGCTCAAGCTTTTCCTTTACTATGGCCTGTATCCTTTCCTCTGAGTAATCCATACGCTCCCTAAGACCGAAAGCAACATTTTCCCCTACGGACATAGAATCAAACAGTGCTGAATACTGGAATACCATTCCCATCTTCAGACGCACTTCATCCAGCTCATCATCATTCATAGCAGCAATATCCTGACCATCAATCAGTATTTTGCCGCTTGTCGGATGAATAAGCCCAATCATAAGCTTCAGCAGGGTACTCTTGCCTGAGCCCGATCCACCGATAATAGCCATGGTCTCTCCGGGCTGTACCTCAAGATTAATATTATTCAGTACCTGCCTGCCATTAAATTCCTTACAAACATTTATAAGTTTTATCATAAGCTCATCCTAATACAGAATCCATGATAATACCACATTAAACATAAAAATAGCTATAATTGATGTCACTACTGATTTAGTAGTAGCCTTGCCTACACCCTCTGCACCATCCGGTGCCTTCATACCATAATAGCACCCGAGAATAGCAACAATACATCCGAAGAAGATAGCCTTGATAATACCTCCTACAAGATCATGAGCTGCTACAAATCTGTTTATCGAATCCCAGAAAACGTAATTGCTGATACCTGAATAATATACAGCAACTGCCCAGCCTCCCAGCACCCCTATCATATCGCCAAAAGCAGTCAGGATAGGCAGCATCAGCATACATGCCAGCATTCTTGGTACTACAAGATAACCTAAAGGATTTGTCGCCATGACCCGCAGAGCATCAATCTGCTCAGTAACCTTCATGGTACTGATTTCAGCAGTCATTGCTGAACCAACACGGCCTGCAGCTACAACTCCGGCAAGCACAGGTCCCAGCTCTCTTCCGATACCTACTGAAACAACAGCACCTATTGTAAACTCTGCACCATACTTTATAAACTCATGGGCAATCTGCAGGGTAAGCACCATACCTGTAAACAGCATAGTAAGGGAAATAATAGGCAATGTGTCCACCCCCAGGTGCGACATCTGCTCTATTACATGACGCCAGCGAATCCTGCGTGGCATCTGCTTGACAACACCAGCAAACATTATTGCCACGTCACCGACAAACCACAGAACCTCTAAAATTTTAGAACCGATATATTCCAGGAAACGAACAGGCATATAATGTGTTCCTCCTATTCAAGTATAAATACTTTTCCTTATCCCATAATTTTACCATAAATATAAAATTTATAAAACAAAAAATCAATACAAAAAAAGCCTTCTGTATTATCAGAAGGCCTGCAAACCAAAATGGCGGAGTGGGAGGGATTCGAACCCTCGCAGCCTTGCGACTCTAACGATTTAGCAAACCGTCCTCTTCAGCCTCTTGAGTACCACTCCAATATGGCGGAGAGGGTGGGATTCGAACCCACGGTGCCTTGCGACATCACTGGTTTTCAAGACCAGCTCCTTAAACCCTGTCTCTTATACACATCTGACGCTGCCGACGATATGCAGTGTG
>CAMCDL010000024.1 GCA_945873565.1 uncultured Selenomonadaceae bacterium
ATCAATAAATTATAAATCCTATGGGTCGGCGGCGGTCGATTCCTCAAAAAGGCCTCGAACTATGTTCGAGGCCTTTTCATATTATTTTTTTATAAGCTTATTGAAGGCATTGACAAAGGATTCAAAACTGCGATTTAGCATACCCTGAGGGTCATCGGTTTCTCTTTCACGGACATCTTCTCGTTCATATACAAGCTGGTGTGACTTGCTGTCATATACCTGATAATGCATTTTTACCATGATGGCTGTTTCATCGTGGGCAGGATGAAAGCGTGGCACAGTTACATAGTATCTGTCTGTGTGGGAATTACCATTCCTGTCACGCCAGGTATGCCACCTGCTTTCCGTTTCCCATGATGTATATGCTGGATAATGATTTATGTATTCATGACACTTTTCCATGGTAGCCGTTATATACACATCTATGTACTCTCCAGCCTCATCCTTAAAGATTTTCGTTGCCTCATCTGGGTCGGTGAGATAAAGCTCATCCATGTCAAAATTGTGTTTGAGGGAAATTTTGTCATTGATTTTTTTCAGTGGCATGATGTTCAGCTTCAGCTTGCTGGTATCTTTTTCATATGCAGCGGAAATTCGCTTGGCTAGAACTCCATTATGCAGGCGGCTATCCTCGATGTCTAGGTCATAAACCAGAGCGGTGGTGACTTTTTTGAAATCATAGTGAGGATCTGACCAGTCTATCGGATCAGCCAGAGCTGATGGTATATGTAATAGCATAAGACTTATTATTGTGGTCATGATAATTGTTATTCTTTTCATGCTGATTCCTCCTATTATCACGTTTTTTTATCTTAATTATATCACGTAGGGTAAGTTGAAAAATTAGAGAAATATTATTTTTTAAAACTGTTTAAATACTATTGACTTATTGGGACGTTTACTATAAAATAAATCGAGTGAGGCTGTGTCAAGCCGCTTCCATTAGCCCCGGAGGCCAAGGGCAATGCTTCACAATTTGTACTTTGATTATGATTGTTGATTTTTCGAGGAGGGAAACCATCGCATGAAGACCACCTTTATGGCAAATCCTCAGAATGTAGAACGCAAATGGTATGTTGTTGACGCTGAGGGTCAGACTGTAGGTAGATTAGCCGCTGAGGTTGCAAAAGTTCTCCGCGGTAAGCATAAGCCAACCTTCACCCCACATGTTGATACCGGTGATTTTGTTATCGTTATTAACGCTGAGAAGGCTGTATTCACTGGCAAAAAGTTGACTGATAAGATTTATTTCCGTCATTCTGGTTATAACGGCGGAACTACCTTTACTCCTGCTGGACAGATGCAGGCTAAGTTCCCAGAGAGAGTTATCGAGAAGGCTGTACGTGGCATGCTGCCAAAGAACCGTCTCGGTGAGCAGATGTATAGAAAGCTGAATGTTTATGCCGGTCCTGAGCATCCACACGCTGCACAGCAGCCTGAGAAGCTCGAGCTGAACATTCGCTAATACTTGGAAGGAGGAACATAAATAATGGCATTAGTTAGCTACTACGGCACTGGCCGCAGAAAGACTTCCGTTGCTAGAGTTCGTCTGGTTCCAGGTGAAGGCAGCGTAACCATCAACGGTCGTGCTATGGATGAGTATTTTGGTCTTAAGACTCTTGAGCTGATTGTTAGACAGCCTCTGGAGCTTACTGAGACTGCTGATAAGTATGATGTAATTGCAGATGTAAAGGGTGGCGGTCCATCCGGTCAGGCTGGCGCAATTCGTCATGGTATTACCCGTGCTCTGATGGAGCTGGATGGTGAGTTCCGTCCTGCACTGAAGAAGGCTGGCTTTGTTACTCGCGATCCTCGTGAGAAGGAGCGTCGTAAGTACGGTCTGAAGAAGGCTCGTAAGGCTTCTCAGTTCTCCAAGAGATAATTTCATTATCGTCATTAAAAACCCGAAGGCAAGGTCTGCTTTCGGGTTTTTTTGCAAAAAAAGGAGTGGAATTATGATTGCTGAGTATCTGACTTCTTTTCAATATGAGACTCTGCTATATGCAGCTGGAAGTATTTTTGCATTTGGTATTATTATTGTATCCTGTATGGCTCTGGCTAAGCATTATTCAGCAGAGGGATCAATTATGAGGTATATATGGACCTTTTTTATGATCTGTACTTTGCTGGTAGTACTGCCGATTGCATCTGTAATCGGTTTTTACGGCTATCAAGGGTATGATAAGGCATCTGTTATAGCGGCGAAGGCAAAGCTTTATGAGGAGAATGCCAACAAAAATAAGCTGCCAGCAGAGATGGCTATTCTCGAAAGCGATGATTCCGACGAAAAGGATAAAAAAATAGAATATTATGATGACACTGCTCTAGAGCAGCAGCCTATGTATAGTGAAGAGGAAATGAAGGAGTTTAATAGCCTAGGCACTACACTTAAGACTGTTGAACTGCGTCTTAAGGAGCAGATTGATGAAGATAATGCATCTGTTAAGCAGATAGATGCTGATTTCAAGGCAGGAAAGATGAGTACCTATGACCAGCTTCTCAGCAAGGCAAGACAGGAGCAGGTCAAACGGCAGCATATTGTTGATGCTATGAATGAAAAAATAAGTATGATAGAAACTGCCGATTTTCTTACTAAGGAAGAAAAGCAGGAGGCTTTGTTTGGAAATCTCCAGAGAAGAGATTCAGCTGAAAGGGAGCTGGCTCAGTATCAGGAGGTGGAGCGCCTGCTTATAGAGCGTAAGGGCGATTATGAGAATTTGTAATTACGGTTTTTATCATTTGTGTGGTGTATATGCTGTATTCATGGTATAATTACAGGATAAGCTTACATATGCTTAAGAATAGCATACAGCATTTTATCTAGCTTATTCCTGAAAGGAAATGATTGTTATGATAGGTTTGTCCGGAGGCATTAAACTTCGTATTATTGTGGCCGCAGCTGTACTTGCGGTGGCAGCTTCTGCTGCAGGAGCCTGGTATTTTCTTAAGTATGCCAGCTCGCCTGATTATGCTTTGGCTAAGCTTGAGGAGGCTGTTGAAAAGCATGATAAGGATCAGTTTTATAAGTATGCAGATGTGGAGCATCTTCTGGATACAGCAAGTAATGTTATGATAGAGGGCCTGGTTGATTCAACTGTGCCTGTTTCGGCTGATGCCAAGGCGGCTGTAGGTTCTTTTGCGCGTATGTTCAAGGATCCTGTGGTTATGAGCATGCAGCGTGCTCTGGATAATTACATCATGTATGGTAATTGGAAGAGTATGGAAATCAGTCGTGATGCAAACTCCTTCGATGTGGATTCAGATATGGTGGTCAGCCGTATGGGGGTTGCTGAAATTTCCTTCAAACGCATAGATTCCTTGGCTATTGATGATGAGAATGGTACAGCTGTGGCTAAGGCTGTTGTGCATCATTCTGAAGCAGATGAGGATTTTACGCTGGACGTGGAGCTGATTCAGAGTGAGGAGGGGCATTGGCAGCTATACGAAATTACAAATTTGCAGGATTATGTCAAGTTTGTGAATATGTCTAGACAGAAAAAAGTCAAGGCATATTTTGATGAAGTGACAGAAATAATTGCTGCTCATGAGGCGAGTATTAAGGATATTGACTCCAAGCTGAATGAGCTGCTTCTTAGCGGGTCCTTAGGCAGTAATGAGACTCGTGAAAGTATAAAGAAGATAATGAATGAAGAGCTTGTTCCAGACTGGAAAAGCCGGAAGACAGAGCTAGAAGCGGTTAGTGTTCCTCCTTCTGTGGCATCATTGCATAGGCTGCAGCTTAAGATATGTGATCTCAGGATTGCCTATGGTGAGAGCTATGCGCGCTGGATGGATGACAAGAAGGCTGCTTCCATTAGAAATGCAGAAAATAGCCTTAAGCAGGCAAAGACTCTGGAAAAGGAAGCAGAGCTTCTGACTAAGCAGGCTCATGCTCATGCATTATAATTTATAAAAGGGAGAATCAGAAAAATGAAAAAACTGCTGTTTTTAGTAAGTGTATTAGTTATGATTGTTCTTTCTGCTGTAGGCTGCGGAAATACTGCTGATCAGACTGCGGGGAATAAGGAGCTTCAGGAGATTAATATCGGCCTTATGCCTGATATTGATTCTGTACCAGTTATTATGGCTCAGGAGAAAGGTTATTTCGCTGAGGAGGGCCTTAAGGTAAATATTCAGCAGTTTAAGAGCGCAATGGATAGGGATGCAGCTCTTCAGAGCGGAAATCTTGATGGTGCAATTTCTGATATGCTGGCAGTTGCCTTTGCAAAATCAGGTGGATTTGATGTAAAGGTTACTGCTTTTACTAATGGCAGTTATAAGCTGATTGCTGGCAAGGATGCAGAGGTTAATAGTGTACATGATCTGATTGGCAAGGATGTTGCTGTTTCCAAGAATACTATTATTGAGTATGTAACTGATCAGATCACTGTGACTAATAATATGCCTGAAAACAGCTTAAATAAGGTTGTAATTCCACAGATTCCTACAAGATTGGAAATGCTCCAGAACGGTAAGCTGGCTGCAGCAACCCTGCCAGAGCCTATGGGCAGTATTGCAATTTATAATGGCTGCAAGTATATTACTGGTTCTGATGAGCTGGGAATTAATCCTGGCGTAATGATGTTTACTTCTAAGGCAGTAGAATCCAAAAAGGCGGAGCTTCAGGCCTTTTACAGGGCGTACAACAAGGCTGTTGCTTATCTAAATGATACTGATAAGGCTCAGTACATGGATATTGTTATTGAGAAGAGCGGCTTCCCTGCAGCAGCTAAGGATGCACTGGTCTTGCCTAAGTATCGTCCAGCAGGCTTGCCAAAGCAGCAGGATGTTACTGATTGTCTTACATGGATGAATCAGAAGAATCTTATAAAGCAGAACTATACCTACGATGACATTGTTGTAGATATTAATAAATAAGAGAGAGTAAAATGATAGAGATTGCTGACTTGACGGTAAGATACCGCTCGGACAATGATATATATACTGCTATCAAGGATTTCAGTTTGACAATTCCTTCTGGTGGTACCTGCGCTGTAATTGGTCCATCTGGCTGCGGAAAATCCACGTTGCTTAAAGTGGTGGCTGGACTGATTAAAGAATATGATGGTTCGGTCAGCATTAATGGTCAGCCGGTGAATCCAAAGGGGCAGACAATTGGTTTTATGCCACAGAATTATGGGCTGTTGCCGTGGAAAACAGTATATGATAATGTAATTTTAGGCATGAAGATTAAAAAGTCTCCTGAGTTGCTGGATAGGAATGTTATTAAGCATCTGATGCGTCAGCTTGGAATAGAAGGATTGGCTCGCCGTTATCCTAATGAACTGTCGGGCGGACAGCAGCAGAGGGTTGCTCTAGCCAGGGTGTTTGCTCTGCAGCCAGATGTACTCCTTATGGATGAACCTTTTTCAGCTCTTGATGCAATTACCCGTGAAGAGATGCAGGATATTTTCCTGAAGCTCTGGCGCAGGTTTGAGGTATCCACCATTTTTGTCACCCACTATGTGGAGGAGGCATTGTATCTGGGACAGAAGATAGTGATTCTGTCTTCTGATGAAGGTGGAAGGAGCCAGATAATGGATAATCCTCTGTTTGGTGAGAAAGATATCCGTGAAAAAGAAGAGTTTTTCCAGATGGGACTTAAATTAAGGAATATTATAAAAAAGGATTGGGAACAGGCATGGGAAAATATGTAGGATTCTGGTATATTATGGCTGCCCTTTTCTTGACATTGCTATGGATGGCTGTTTCAGAGTTAGTGGCGCTGCCAATTATTCCATCGCCTTTTAAAGTGGTTGACAATCTGGCAGATATTTTTATGAAATATATTGCTGTACATAGCTTATACAGCCTTTGGCGCATTGCAGCCGGGCTGATACTGGCGATTGTTATCGGATTACCGTTGGGAGTGGTGATGGGGTATTTCCCTAAAGTAGACAGGTTTCTGGCACCTCTTGTATACCTTACCTACCCGATTCCGAAGATTGCCTTGCTGCCTATCCTGATGCTTCTGTTCGGTATAGGCGATAGCTCAAAAATTGTAATGATATTTCTCATTATAGTTTTTCAGGTTGTGGTGGCTGTCAGGGATGGCATCAGGTCTATACCTAAGGAAACTTATTATCCGTTATATTCATTAGGGGCATCCTTTACAGATATTTTTTACGAAGTGTTGTGGCCAGCCTCACTGCCGAAATTTATTACTGCGGTGAGGGTAGCTTTGGCAACTGCAATATCAGTTCTGTTTTTTACTGAGACCTTTGGCACGCAGTATGGAATGGGATATTTTATAATGGATGCATGGCTTAGGGTAAATTATTTGGAAATGTATTCAGGTATAGTGGTGCTTAGCCTTATAGGTCTATTATTGTTTACGATAATAGATGTCATAGAGCATTATTCCTGCCAATGGCAGAGTAAATAGCATTTTCCTACTATTTACTTTTAATTTAAAATAGTGTAAAATTTCATATAATTAACTTTGCTGTTGGAGGTCCGGACGATGTCAATAGATGCTAAGAATATGATGGAAGATTTTGTGCAGATGCACCTTAACGCAGTACTTAAGCAGTTCCCGGATATGTGTAAATGTGAGCAGTGTATGGCTGATGCTAAGGCCCTTGCACTGAATAATCTGCCATCCCGCTATGTGACATCACATAAGGGAAATGTATTTGTTCGTGTGCAGTCCAGTACTGATACTGAAGTATTGAATATACTGCGTGAGGTTACTATGGCAGTAGAAAAGGTTGCTGCTAATCCACATCACAGCAAGTAGATTAAATAATTGATTTGCGCACTTAAAAAGGCGGTCACCATATGGTGGCCGCCTTTTGGTATGTACTTATTAGAATCTTCCGTTTTTCTTAAAGAATTCTTCAGCAACCTGAGGGAAGAGCGCATAGGAGAGGACATCCTCTTCAGGCAGCTCATCCATCATCTTAGCAAGCTGTGTTTCTCTTACCTGCTCGTAGATTGCAGGATCTACACCATCAAGCTGAGGCTTGATAGACGCCAGTTTAGCGTCAACCTTCTTTTCAGCCAGCTCCTTGCGGAAATCAGCCATAGTAGGAGCCTTTGCGTCCTCGACAGCGCAATCGGTAATAATGTCTTCCTCAGTAATCTTCATGGCCTTGAGCACCTCAGGCTTAACTGGAGCAGGGGTCTTGCCGAATTTGCCACGAGCAAGATCTCTTACTTCATTTGGAACCATGGTATAGCGAGGTTTTCCCTGAGCCTGCATAATAACATTCATTGTTGCCATGGTACCAACAATCTGGGAGGATGGGGTAACGAGAGGAGGATATCCAAGGTCTGCACGTACTCTTGGCATTTCTTCCAGCAGCTCCTGATACTTGTCAGCAGCACCCATGCCCTTAAGCTGGTTTACCATGTTGGAAAGCATACCGCCTGGAATCTGGAAATCAAGCACATTTGGATTTACATCAAAGTAGCCTGGCAGATTAAACTCTTTCATGATTTCCTTCTTGACCCCAAGGAAATGCTTAGCAATAGGATCTAATGCATGGCGGTCAAGACCAGTATCGCGCTCAGTACCTTCAAGAGTAGCAATCATTGTCTCAGTACAAGGCTGGGAGGTATCATTTGCCAGAGGAGACAGGGCACAGTCCAGAATATCAACACCAGCCTCAACAGCCTTAAGATATGTCATGGAGCCAAAACCAGAGGTGTAATGAGTGTGAAGCTCAATTGGTACGGATACTGCAGCCTTTAGCTTCTTTACCAGATCCTCTGCAACATAAGGCTTTAAGAGACCGGACATATCCTTTATGCAGATGGAGTGAACCCCCATCTTTTCAAGCTCAATTGCCAGGTCAACAAAGGTCTGGTTTGAATGGAATTCACTGATAGTGTAAACGAGACAGCCCTGAACATGTGGCTTTTCCTTTGCCTTCAGTGCCGCATCGATAGCAGTACGAAGATTCGTTACATCATTTAGTGCATCAAAAATACGGAAAACACCGACACCGTGCTCAGATGCCTTGTTAACAAATGCTCTTACTACATCATCTGAATAATGGTTGTAGCCCAAGAGATTCTGACCGCGCAGCAGCATCTGAATCGGAGTTTTCAGGTGGAGCTTGAGAGTGTCAAGCCTTTCCCAAGGATCCTCGTTCAGGAAGCGCAGACAGGAATCATATGTAGCACCGCCCCATGCCTCCAGAGCGTTATATCCAATCTTGTCCAAGGATTCAAGCATAGGAAGCATCTGCTCAATACGCATACGGGTAGCAAGCAGGGACTGGTGAGCATCACGGAGCACTGTTTCCGTGATCTTTACTGGTTTTGCCATGTTAAAACAACTCCTTTTAGAATACGTTTAAAATGATTAGGTAGACAATTTAGGCATTTTACATACATTAGTTAAGCTTATTATTATCCCTTGGCGGAACATCTACTATCTCAATCTGGTCCAGGACATTTTTCATGTTTTCTCTAAAACCAGCGAGGTAAGACTTTCTAAGCTTCTGCTGTTCAGCTCTCTCCTCATCGGTGAGGCCTTCGGAGCGCTGCTTTCTGGCAAGTTGATTTATCCGCTCAATAAGCTCTTTTGTTATCATATTTCTTTCCCCTTATTATTCGATAATAGTATAGCTTTTTCCTCTAATTATAAACAAATTCATGCTATATATACAGATATTTTTGCAGAATTGATTATAAGTTTAGCAAAAGAAATTCATATGTGTTCAATAAATCAGTATTATGCTATAATAAGCTAGCATGGATTTGCATTTTGTTTAAACTTATATAAGGAGAGTAAAACAATGAAATTAGTAGTAACTATTGTAGGCAAGGATCAGGTGGGCATTATCGCTATGATAAGTAACATTCTGGCCAAGAATAATGTTAATATTCTCAGTGTAAACCAGAACATCATGGATGGCTATTTTAACATGGTTATGATGGCGCAGGTTGTTGATGGCAGCAAGATAAAGCTGGGAGAGCTGCAGCAGATGCTGAAGGATAAGGGTGCTGAGATGAACCTGGATATCAAAATCCAGAATCAGGAAATTTTTAATGTAATGCATAATATCTGATTTTTGGAGGCTTAGAAATTGATTACCTTAGATAATATTTTAGAGACCAACCGTATGATTACGGAGGATAATCTGGATGTCCGTACTATTACTATGGGCATTTCTCTCCGTGATTGTGCGCATCCTAATATTACCCAGTTCTGTAATAATGTTTATGATAAAATAACCACCTCTGCAGAGTTCCTGGTAAAAACTGGTGAGGATATTGAAAACCAGTATGGTATTCCTATAATTAACAAGAGAATTTCAGTAACGCCTATTGCTATAGCGGCAGAGGCTTGCAAGACTGATTCCTATGTCCCTGTAGCCGAGGCCATGGACAAGGCTGCCAAGGAGGTGGGAGTAAACTTTATCGGTGGTTTTTCTGCGCTGGTAGAAAAGGGCTTTACTCATGGTGATAAGATTCTGATAGATTCCATTCCTCAGGCATTGACCTCTACAGATATTGTGTGCTCCTCCGTAAATCTTGGTTCTACCAAAGCAGGTATCAATATGGATTGCGTGCGTCAGATGGGTGAGGTAATAAAGCGTACTGCTGAGCTGACCCGTGATCGTGATGCAATAGGTTGTGCTAAGCTGGTAGTATTTTCAAATGCTCCTGGCGATAATCCTTTTATGGCTGGTGCTTTCCATGGTGTAAGTGAGGCTGAGAAGGTAGTAAGCGTTGGGGTATCTGGACCAGGTGTTGTTAAGCATGCCCTGGCAGACCTGAAGAGCGCAGATTTTTCTGAGGTGGCAGAGACCATCAAGAAGACTGCATTCAAGATTACCCGTGTTGGCCAGCTGGTAGCACGCGAGGCTTCAAAGCGACTTGGGGTTCCTTTCGGTATCATAGATCTTTCACTTGCTCCAACTCCTGCAGTTGGTGATTCAGTAGCTAATGTTCTTGAGGAGATGGGCCTTGAGCGCTGTGGCGCTCCTGGTACAACCGCTGCTCTGGCATTGCTGAATGATGCGGTAAAGAAGGGCGGCCTGATGGCTTCTTCACATGTTGGTGGGTTGTCTGGTGCATTTATCCCTGTAAGTGAGGATCAGGGAATGATTGAGGCAGTGGAATGCGGTGCTTTGTCCATTGAAAAGCTTGAAGCTATGACTTGTGTATGCTCTGTAGGTCTTGATATGATTGCCGTTGAGGGTGATACCAGTGCAGCTACAATTTCTGGCATTATTGCGGATGAGGCTGCTATTGGAATGATTAATAATAAGACTACTGCTGTTCGTATTATTCCTGTTCCTGGCAAGAAGGTTGGAGATGTGGTTGAGTTTGGTGGACTTCTGGGGCACTGCCCTATTGTTCCAATCAGAAATCAGTGGAGCTCTGAGGCCTTCATTGCTCGTGGCGGCAGAATTCCAGCTCCTGTAAGAAGCTTGACTAACTGATTTAGCATATGAGAGTAACTAAGATTATTAAGGCTTCACAGCTGGAAATATTAGAGAAGGTGTACGGCGATACTAAGCCGGCGCTGATATTTAAGAATCCTTTTGAGCTCCTGATAGCGGTTATTCTGTCAGCTCAATGTACTGATAAAAGGGTGAATATCACAACTGCAAGGCTTTTTTCCAAGGCACCGACAGCGGATGCCATAGCTGCTATGGGGCAGGAGGCCTTGGAGAATGAAATCCGTGATTGCGGGTTGTTCCGTAATAAAGCTAAAAACATAATGGCTACCTGCCGAATATTGGCAGAGGAATACGGCGGAGAGGTTCCTGAGGACTTTGATGTATTGGTAAAGCTTCCTGGAGTAGGCAGAAAAACCGCTAATGTGGTGACCAGCATAGCCTTTGGCAGGCCAGCTATAGCTGTTGATACTCACGTATTTCGTGTTGCAAACAGGCTTAAGCTGGCAACAGGCAAGACTCCTCTTCAGGTTGAGGAAGGGCTTATGAAGGCAATACCTGAGAATAAATGGTCATCGGCGCATCATTGGCTTATCTGGCATGGCCGAATGGTATGCAAGGCTAAGAATCCTCTATGTAATGAATGTCCGCTGGCTGAGCTGTGCCCAAGCAGGAATAAGGATGAATGACATGAAATATAGAAAAGCAAAATTTGCTGATACTGAAACTATATATGAGCTTATCCGGGATTATGCCAAGGATGGGATAATGCTTCCTCGTTCCCGCAATACCCTTTATGAGACTCTTCGGGATATGATTGTAGCTGAAGACGCTGAGGGCCGGGTGGTTGGAGTTGGTGGCCTGCATATTACTTGGGATTCCATGGCGGAAATACGTTCGGTAGCGGTTGACCCTGAAGCAAAGCGGCAGGGTATAGGAAGCGGCATTGTAAAGCGCCTGATTCAGGAGGGACGTGAGCTAGGAGTGAAGACAGTTTTTACTCTTACCTATCAGCCAGAGTTCTTTTCTGCAGTGGGCTTTGACATGGTCAGCAAGAATGATCTTCCACATAAGGTGTGGAAGGATTGTATTGATTGTCCTAAGTTTCCAGATTGTGACGAGATTGCTATGATACTTAGAAATCATCCTAGTGAAGTGTGATTTTTGGGTTGACATTCATAGTATGAGTTGCTAGAATAGCAGTTGTGAAGAATATTGATAAGGCGTTGAGCGAGAGAAGTACTCAGAGAAAGCTTTCAGAGAGCTGCGGGGGTGGTGGAACGCAGCAGTGGAATCTGATGAAATACACTCGTGAGCTGCAGGCTGAAATCCTTTGTGATGTGTAGGCTGTGCCGGATGCTCCCGTTACCATGGGCTAGGGTATGTTTGTACCTGAAGAGAGCGGCTTGCATTAGCAAGCAGGGTGGTACCGCGAGTTTGTAAATTTTGACTCGTCCCTGTATAGGGGACGGGTCTTTGTTTTTTTGGGGAAAAAGTTTTGGAGGTAAGAAGAATGATTATTGTAATGGCACCTGGTTCAACTGAAGCAGATTTGGAAAATGTTAAGAAAAAGATAAAGGAAGAGGGCCTGGATTATCATCTTTCCACTGGCAGCAGCCGTACTATTGTAGGTGTTATCGGTGATAAAAAAGCTGTAAGCCGTCTGGAGATGCACTGCTGCCTCAGTGGTGTTGAAAAGACCGTAAGAATTACTGAGAAGTATAAGCTGGTAAGCCGAGAGTTTAAGGGTGAGAATTCCGTAATAGATGTGGATGGTGTAAAGATTGGTGGCGGTGCACCGGTTGTTATGGCAGGACCATGTGCTGTAGAAAGCATGGAACAGCTGCTGGAGGCTGCTAAGGCTGTTTCTGAAGGCGGAGCCCAGTTCCTGCGTGGTGGTGCTTTCAAGCCTCGTACCTCTCCATATGATTTTCAGGGTATGGCTGAGGATGGACTCAAGATGCTCAAGGAGGCTGCAGATATCAATGGCCTTAAGGTAGTAACTGAAGTCCTGGACCAGCGTACTGTAGATACTGTTGCCGAGTTTGCTGATGTGCTGCAGATTGGCGCAAGAAATATGCAGAATTTCCAGCTCCTCAAGGAGGTTGGCCGTGCTGGCAAGCCAGTAATGCTGAAGCGTGGCTTGTGTGCTACAATAAAGGAGTGGCTCAATGCTGCTGAGTATATCATGAGTGCTGGCTGTGATGATGTAATCTTCTGTGAGCGCGGTATTCGCACTTATGAGACCTACACTAGAAATACTCTTGATCTCAGTGCTGTAGTAGCTATCAAGGAGCTTTCACATCTGCCTATAATTGTAGATCCGAGCCATGCTACTGGCCGACGCAGCATGGTGCGTCCTATGTCTATGGCTGCTATTGCCGCAGGTGCAGATGGTGTTATCATCGAGGTTCATCCGCATCCGGAAATAGCTCTTTGTGATGGCGATCAGTCCTTGAGGCCAGAGGATTTCAAATTCGTAATGGAGGATATTAATAGAATGTCTGAGATTCTGCGGGGAGGCAGATAAAAATGGCTAAGCTTAATCTTGCTATTATAGGTGTTGGCCTTATTGGTGGCTCCCTAGGCCTTGCGCTTAAGGACAAGCTGGGTGATGATATTTATATTACAGGCATGTGTCGTACCCAGAAGTCCATGGACCTAGCTGTAGAGCTGGGAGCTGTTGACTTTGCCAGCTCAGATCCTGAAGATGTTGTAAGGGATGCAGATATAATTTTTCTCAGTACCCCGGTTCTTCAGATGATACCTATGGTTGAGAAGCTGCTTCCATATATAAAGGAAAATGCCATAATAACAGATGCAGGATCAACAAAGCAGTTTATATGGAACAATCTGAAAAGTATTTTGCCTGATAACGTGTACTATATTGCTGGTCATCCAATGACTGGACGTGAAATGAGTGGCGTACAGGCTGCAAGCAAGGATCTTTTCAAGAATAAGTGCTACGTCATTGTAGAGGATACTGGAGCACCGGAATGGGCTCATGAGAAAATTTGCGACATGGTACGGTTGACAGAGGCTAACCTTACCACGCTAGATATTGCAAAGCACGACCGCTGTGCATCAGTAATCAGCCACATTCCTCATGTAGCTGCTGCAGCTCTTGTTACATTGCTTAATCGTAGTCATGGAGATAAGGAGGCTTGTCTGAAGCTTGCTGGAGGCGGCTTTAAGGATACTACTCGAATTGCGTCCTCCAATGCTGATATGTGGGCTGATATCTGTATGACAAATCAGGCAGCTATTACAAATCACCTGAAGCTGCTTCAGGGAATTCTGGCAGAGGTTGTTGTTGCTATTGAAAGCGGAGACCGTCAGGCTGTTCATGATTATTTTGCTGAATCCAAAAAGCGCCGTGACAGTATACTGGAGCAGGCAAAGGATATGTATGAGCTGATTTAAGGTAAAAAATCAGCATATACATAGGAGGCAGCTGTGGCCGCTAAAAAAGGACTATCGCATATTATGCGACAGCCCTTTTTTGTTGGTAATTATAATTTTTAAGTTGTGTTACCTCTGATCCTTCAGGTGTTCCTTCCAGTATTCAAGGTCATGGTCGTTAAGCGGCAGCTCGATGCTGTCATCATTGCTGTATACCATGCGTACTCTTACCTCATCAGCCTTGCGGATAGCATCAAAGGTTTCTGGAGGAAGCTCAGCAAAAAACTTGTTGGTGTTTTTGAAGGAGTTATCTGGATTATAGAATACAAAGGAATAGGTTGGCGGTGTCTGCTTGGTTACTCCCGGAACATCATATATGTCACCATCACAAATAAGGAGGATTGCCGGCTTCAGTTCGGCTCCTGAATAACGGTAGTCTACTATTGACAAGGTGGCAGAGGATACCGTTCCTTTTACGTCTACGCCGGTTTGAAAATCGATGTTGCAATAAGCCGATAGACTGGCTGCTTCCCGGTGATCTGTCATATATGTGTATCCCCAGCCAAAACCGCCGGCAATAATAAGAATGCTGCCTATCATTATGAGAAGCCTATTTTTCAGCTGACGCAAAACTATCGCCTCCTGTTATTAAACATTTTATTAAGAGGGTTCTCTTTAAACAGGTTACCCTGTTCTATATAGCGATGAACCATTTTCTCTGATTTATGCCTGGTCTGACGCATAATGGATAAGGCATCAAGGTCATGCTGGGCTGCACTGGTTGCAAAGCCGCGCCGCAGGCTGTGTCCAGCAAAATCATCAGCATTCATACCGAGCATTTCCATATATTTTTTTACGATAAGGGCCACTGCCTTATCTGTCATCTGAGTATCCTTTGGCTCATGATTTTTCTTAAAACCTCTGAAAAGAGGTCCGTAGCTTCCAAGACCAGCAGCATCAATCCATTCCTTTACAGCGATTACAGCGCAGCAGCGTGGATCAGGGGCATAGGGAATAGCAATCTGGCTGCCTCGTCCCAGCTGGTCGCCCTTAGACTGTGGAATAAATATCACGACACCATCAGTGGAAAAGGTCAGGTCCTCTATCTGGACAGCTGCCAGTTCACTGCGGCGGAAGGCACCAGCAAAACCTAGAAAAAGAACGGCCCGGTCTCGGAGGGTACAAAGGTCATCCATTGTCTCCTCAAAAATATCTGCCAGCAGTGGCAGGGTTTCCATCATAACTGGGGCCTTGCCTTTCTGGAAGGTGCCCTTTTCTCGACGGATTGCACGCATGGCATTGCGGACAATACCTTCCTTGGCCGGATTATTTTGTGTATAGCCAGCTGCAATATGATTTTCAGATATAGCTGTAATGCGGCGTGATACTGTATTGGCTTTTGAAATGTCTGCTAGCTCATTGATGTAGTTTACAATGGATTCTGGTGTACATGGCAGGGCAGAAAAACCTTTATCATCGCACCACTCGGCAAAGTCATTCCAATCGGCAGCATAGGATTTAAGCGTATTATCGGCCTTGGACTTTTGCATACGGCGCCTGCTTTTGGCAGAAAGAAGGGTGTTTTCTTCTGTAGCGGAATTGCTTCCTAGAATAAAATCATCACGCTCTGTCATAACAGTCACCTCCCAAAGCCTACTCAGATATTATAACATAAAATTTGCTGTTATTGGCATGAAATGTTGTGGGCGGCCAGTTCCCGCCTGATGGTATTAAGCACTCTTTTCTTATCAGCGCTCCATAATGGAGCAACCAGCTTGCTTTTTGCTCCATCGCCAGTAAGGCGATGGATGATAATATCCTGACGAAGCTCCATAAGACAGCCTATCAGTATATTGATGTATTCGTCCATTTCCAGCACCTGAACCTTGCCTGCTATATAATCATTATAAATGTCGGCATCCTTCAATATGTGAAGCAGCTGCAGCTTGATGCCATCAGCTCCACTATCGCTGATGTAACGTGCAGTTCTTTTCATATCTTCGGCTGTTTCACCTGGCAGGCCTATTATCATGTGGACCACCGTTTCAAGGCCTGCTGCCTTCAGACGCTTCATGGCATCATCAAAGGTACTGAGCGGGTAGCCTCTTCTTATATAGCGTGCGGTGCTGTCTTTTATTGTCTGCAGGCCAAGCTCAATCTGTACAGGCTTTATTCTATTTAGCTCGGTCAGCAGAGCAATTTTATCATCTTCAAGGCAGTCTGGGCGGGTACCTATGGAAAGACCTGCAATATAATCGGGGGAAATAGCTTCGCTAAATAGCTGCTCTAGCCTGTCTACTGGAGCATATGTATTGGTGAAGCTCTGAAAATAGGCAATATACCTGCCATCTTTGTTTTTTGGGGATACTCTTCCCTTTGCTAGTTCAAGCTGCTGGAGTATGCTGCCGCAGCTGCCTTCCGCAAATTCCCCCGATCCGCTTTGACTGCAAAAAGTGCAGCCGGAGAAGCCTAGTGTTCCATCGCGGTTTGGGCAGGTGAACCCACCATCTATGGAAAGCTTATATACCTTGCAGCCAAATCGCTGCTTCATAGCACTGCTAAAGGTTTTGAATTCCATGTTAATATCTCCTGCATATCGTATTAATGAATTAATACTATAGCCGTGATTATAAGGGCTGTCAATAGATTATTTAGGGTACATGGTTCATTGCGGCTACATTTATAGTATGATATAATTTTTCTGAATAGTAATAAAAGTTTGGAGGAACTGTCATGAGCAGGATTTCAGTTGAGCTTGTGCCTCGTTCAGAGGATGGTCTTAGGGAAGAGCTGCAGCTAATAAAGGATACAATAAAAGGTGTTGAGGTTATAAATATTCCTGACCTTCTTAGACTGGATATAAGAAGCTGGCAGGGAGCTGCAATTGCCAAATCATATTATCCTGCTGTAATTCCGCATATAAGGGCTATAGATGTTAATCTGACGGAGCCCCTTTCTATGCGTCCTGAGCTCAGGAAGAATGGAATTACTGAGGTGCTTGTCATAGAAGGTGACCCGCCGCAGGATATGAGTCATAAATTCTATCCTACTGTTTCTACAGATGTTATTCAGAAATTTCATCAGGAAATGCCTGAGGTTAAGGTTTATGCAGGTATTGACCAGTATCGTGGCAGTATGCGCAAGGAGCTTTACCGTATTCAGAGAAAGATTCAGGCAGGTGCAGTAGGATTTTTTACTCAGCCGTTTTTTGATATGCGCTTCATGGAGATGTATGCTGATATGCTGGAGGGGCAGAATGTTTATTGGGGTGTATCCCCGGTTATGTCCGAACAATCCAGAAGCTATTGGGAATTGAAAAATAATGTAATTTTCCCTAAGGATTTTGAAGCTTCTCTTGAGTGGAGCATTGAATTTTCCCGCAAGGTTATTGAGTTTGCATCTAGGCGGGAGGATAATGTTTATCTGATGCCTATAAAGTCTAACCTGTCAGCTTATCTTCAGGGTGTGCTGGGCTAAGCTGGATATAAAAAGGAGATTATAGTTATGTTCAAGATTCTGTACAAAAAGGAGCTTTCACCAGGGATTTTTCATTTCGATATTGAAGCCCCTAAGGTAGCCCGAAAGGCTCAGGCGGGACAGTTTATTGTTCTTCGTGTTAATGAGCAGGGCGAGCGTATTCCGTTGACAATTGCTGATTTTGATCGCGTAAAGGGTACTATTACCTTGATTTTTCAGGTGGTAGGAGCTTCTACAGCTGAGCTCAGCCTGCTAAATGAGGGAGAGTCAATCCTTGATTTTGCAGGGCCTCTTGGTCAGCCATCTGAGGTGGAGCCTGATATGGGTACCATCGTATGTATTGGTGGTGGAATAGGTGTTGCTCCAGTTTATCCGATAGCCAGGGCTATGCACGAAGCTGGTAATAAGGTCATTTCTATTATGGGTGCCCGTACAAAGGATATCCTGATTTTTGAGGATAGAATGCGAGCTGTTTCCGATGAGGTGATGATTGCCACAGATGATGGATCATACGGCGTAAAGGGATTTGTTACTACGGCACTGCAGCAGCTGGTAGAGCGTGGTGAAAAAATAGATCAGGTTACGGCTATTGGACCTGGCATAATGATGCGGAGTGTTGTTGAAGCTACCCGTCCGCTAGGAATAAAGACAGTCGTTTCGCTTAATCCTGTCATGGTAGATGGCACTGGTATGTGTGGCGGATGCCGTGTACAGGTAGGTGATGAAATGAAATTTGCCTGTGTTGATGGTCCAGAATTTGATGGCCATCTGGTAGATTTTGATAGCCTTATGTCACGCGGCCGTATGTATCGTGAGCAGGAGGCAGAGGCAAAGGAGCACAGGTGCAACATTGGACTGGGGAGGAAGTAATTATGGCACTTATTTTAGAGAAGCATAAAATGCCAGAGCAGGACCCTAAGGTCCGTGCTCATAATTTCCAGGAGGTTGCATTGGGCTATGATGAGGATACTGCAATAGCTGAGGCTGAGCGCTGTCTGCATTGCAAGGTGCCTCAGTGCCGTAAGGGATGCCCAGTAGAAATAGATATTCCTGCTTTCATAGGAAAGATAAAGGAACATGATTTTGACAGTGCAATAGGTATTATCAAGGAGTCAAGCTCTTTGCCAGCAGTTTGCGGACGAGTATGTCCTCAGGAAAATCAGTGCGAGAAGTACTGCATTCTGGCTCACAAGGGAGAGTCAGTAGCAATTGGCCGTCTTGAGCGTTTTGTAGCAGATTATCAGCTGGCAAAAAATGAAGAGGTTAAGCCTATTGAATTTGCTCATGATGCTCAGAGGGTTGCAGTTATTGGTGCTGGACCAGCTGGCTTGACCTGTGCTGGCGATTTGGCTCGGAAGGGATACAAGGTTACTATTTTTGAAGCCCTTCATGTAGCAGGCGGAGTGCTTTCCTACGGTATTCCTGAATTCCGTCTGCCAAAGGATAAAATTGTAAAGCGTGAGGTGGAAAATCTGCAGAAGCTGGGCGTTACTATAGAGGTGAACGCTATTGCGGGCCGCCTCTTTACTGTTGATGAGCTGCTGGGTGAAATGGGCTTTGATGCTGTATTCGTAGGGACTGGTGCAGGCTTGCCTCATTTCATGCATATACCTGGTGAGAATCTCAATGGTGTCTATTCCTCCAATGAGTTTTTAACACGTTGCAATCTTATGAAGGCCTATGATTTTCCTAATTATGCAACTCCAATCAGAGTCGGTCGCAGGGTAGCAGTAGTCGGCGGAGGTAACGTGGCTATGGATGCTGCTCGTACATCACTCCGCTTAGGCGCTGAGCATGTATATATTGTATATCGCCGTTCTGAGGCAGAGCTTCCTGCCCGACTGGAGGAGGTTCATCATGCAAAGGAGGAGGGGATAGACTTTCAGCTGCTGAATAACCCGGTAGAAATACTTGGGGATGAGCAGGGATGGGTAAAAGCTCTCAGATGCATAAGAATGGAACTTGGAGAGCCTGATGCTTCCGGCCGTCGCCGTCCAGTTGCTATCGAGGGCTCCGAATATGAGCTTGAGGTGGATACCGTTATTATGGCGATTGGCAATGGCCCAAATCCTATTGTGGCATCTACCACACCTGGAATGGATACAAACAAGCGCGGCAATATTATTGCTGATGAAGAAACTGGTGCAACTACTAGGGAAGGCGTATTTGCTGGTGGAGATATTGTTACTGGTGCAGCTACTGTTATCCTGGCAATGGGAGCAGGCAAAAAAGCAGCAGCAGCGATTGATAAATATCTGCAGAACAAAAAAGCATAATAAAAGCTGATAATAGAAATAAAAATTGCCAGGCAGTTACGCCTGGCAATTTTTATTTGTGAGCTTTGTTATAAAGTTTTTGAATGTCCTTTGGGAGATTATCGGGGAGCATGGCATTAATTTTATTTTCGTTGCCATCATTAATTACTGCTCGACTACAGCATTGAGGTTCTTGATGAGTTCATCAATATCAATGCCGTGTGCGCCAGCACCCTGCTCGATGTTTTCGAAGTGAGCAGCTGCGCAACCGATGCAGCCCATGCCAGAGCTCATGAATACAGGAACAGTATCTGGATACTTCTGTACAACTTCCATAATGGACATATCCTTAGTAATAGTCATAGCTATATCCTCCTTTATGATTAACACTCATCATAGTATAGTTTATTTTTTGCAGCTTTGCAAGAGAGGACTTATTCTCAAAGCAATTATGACTATGAGGCTTCACATGAGTATTATTAATAGGGCATGAGCTTTTCTGTAAATTAAGGACTAGTTTTTTTTTCTGAATACATATAAAATATAAAGGTATATTTTGTTGTTCTGTTTTTTTGGAGATTACAATATGGATGATTTTAAGAATAGAGTGTCTGATTATAAGCTGCCTCTTATTATTCTAGGTATCTGCTGCCTTCTGATGGCTATCCTGCTTGTCAGAGAAAATGAAACGGAGGAGGTACCTTCTGATCAGACAGTGGCTGAGGCCTGTTATGGTGTGCCTGTACTGAATTATCACAAGATAGAGAATAAGCATCATTCTCTTTCCGTGCCTATTGCTGATTTTGAACAGCATATGGCCTGGCTGAGTGAGCGTGGGTATCATACCATTACTCCTGATGAGCTTTATGCATTTATTACAGAGGGAAAAGCTCTGCCTGATAATCCGGTGATGATAACCTTTGACGATGGATATTCTGACAATTACTTGAATGCATATCCAATTATGAAAAAATATGGTTTTACAGGTACTATTTTTGTTGTTACTAGTTTTTTGGGCAAATATAACGGTTATATGACATGGGAGCAGGCTAAAGAGCTTTCTGATAATGGATTTTCCATAGAATCTCACACCATATCTCATAAGAGCCTTACAGAATTGACTGATGATCAGCTGAGAGAAGAGCTGAGGGAATCAAGACAGGTTCTGGCTGATAAGCTGGGAAAGTCTGCTGATTACCTTGCTTATCCGACAGGTACCTATAACCTTCATATTGCTCAGATGGTTAAAGAGGCAGGCTACAAGGCTGCTTTTACTATAAGGTATGATAATGTAAGCCGCGATACTAATGTTTACGCTATAGAACGAGTACCTATTTTCCATACAGAGCATACTAATCGTGATTTTCTGGATAGACTGGATTATGGCCCTCTTTACAGCAAATTGGGCTGGGTTAAAAACTGATTGAACTGCCTTATTTTAAGATCCTGGAGCTGCACCTGATGGTGCAGCTTTTTTGTATGAAGAAAACCCCTGGTTAGACCAGGGGTTCAGGGAAGCTTTAGCG
>CAMCDL010000025.1 GCA_945873565.1 uncultured Selenomonadaceae bacterium
AACCTGGCTGTGGGAAGTACTGAGTGAACTCCTTCTGAGAAACGCCTACGATCTTGGAGTTCTCATCGAAAATGATTGCTCTGTTGGAAGTGGTACCTGCGTCTAACGCCATTACATACTTCTTTGCCATTGTTTAAAATCCCCCTCTTAATAAATAAATAATTATTACTCAGCAGACCTGCTCACGGACAAATCTACTGAAATGGAAACATGATAACGAAGTTGTCTTTGCTTCTGCCTTTATATACTTCTACAGAATGCAAAATATTCCTTCTTTGATTTTAAAAAATTTTCAAAAAATTTAATTATCTTTCCATGTCTCTGCTAGCTACCATATCAACTCCAAGGCCAAGAATGTTTGGCATTATTACATCACCGGCCCTTACAGGGGCCTCAGCCACTATTCCGCGCAGTGCCTCTGCACAGTCCAGAATTCTGTCCTTAGGGATGGCAGAGCTTGATACTACTGGCAAGAGAGGCAACATTCCATTTTTTATACGGACGCTTGAGGTAAGCATACGCCTTGGAGCAGTAAGCTCCTCCTTGGAATACATTTCTCCACGCTTGCAGGTGTTTCCTTCAATTTTGGTAATCTTGCCATCTGTAAGCTCAATATTTATTTCACAGCCCATTGGGCAGACAATGCAGTTAAGTCTTTTCTTTTCTATTGCCATGACTTACACCTCCTCGCACACAGCCACATGCAGGATGCCACGCAGTGCCTGTTCCTTCTCAGCTGGGAGCTCTACAGCCAGCATCTCGCTTGGCTTTGCCACCAGCAGGCGCTTGCTGACTATTACCTTATTGCGGTTGCGAAGCTCCAGACGGACATTACGCATCGGATTGGTAACTCTCATAAACAGCTTTACATCCTCGCCATTAGAAGTCTTTGCAATGTGCTGCGGTACGCAGGTTCGGATACCATTGCCTGGCTCAACCGGTATATCCTCCGCTGGAGGATCCATCTGTCCAGCAGCAGTCTTGGCAGCAGTAATAGCTGCATATTTGCCAGCAATTTCCGCTTCCTCTGATACAAAGTCAACCAGATCATGTACATGAACTACATTGCCAGCAGCAAAAATACCTGGAATACTGGTCTCACGATGCTGGTCAACTACCGGACCGTTGGTCAGAGGATGCAGATCCAGCCCCAGATCACGGCTAAGCTCGTTTTCTGGAATCAGACCTACAGACAACAGCAGAGTATCACATTCGATATTGAATTCTGTTCCTGGGATAGGACGCATATTTTCATCAACCTTAGCTGCAGTTATGCCATCCAGGCGTCCTTTGCCTTTAAGGTCGGTAATGGTGTGAGACAGATAAAGAGGTATTCCATAATCATCAAGGCACTGTACCATATTTCTAGTAAGTCCATTGGAGTATGGACTTATTTCCAGCACAGCCTGCACCTTGCAGCCCTCCAGGGTCATACGGCGTGCCATAATAAGGCCAATATCACCAGAACCCAGGATTACAATTTTCTTGCCTGGAATATATCCTTCTATATTAACCATGCGCTGAGCAGCACCAGCAGTATAAACACCAGCTGGGCGGTAGCCTGGGGTGCGAATAGCACCTCTGGTCCGTTCACGGCAGCCCATAGTCAGTATAACAGTTTTGGAATGGAGCTCCATGAGGCCGTACTTCGGATTCACTGCCAGCACGGTATGATTCTCACGTACCTCCAGCACCATTGTATCTGTCATTATTTCTACGTGCGGATCATCCTGTATAAGCTCATAGCAGCGCTGTGCATAGCCAGGGCCAGTAAGCTCCTCCTTAAAGTGATGCAGGCCAAAGCCGTTATGGATGCACTGCTGAAGAATACCACCCACCTCAGCATCACGCTCTAAAATAAGGATATCCTTTGCGCCGTTCAAGCTGGCGCTATAAGCAGCGGAAAGGCCAGCAGGGCCGCCGCCTACTATTATCACGTCATAGTATTTGGCCATTATACATTCCCTCCATCCTTCCAGTCCTTATCATAATACATTACACCATCCAGGCGGTCCTTGCGTACCTCAGAAACTGGTATATGCAGCTCTCTTGCCAGAATATGTATTACCTTTGGTCCGCAGAAGCCACCCTGACAGCGACCCATGCCAGCCCTGGTGCGTCTCTTTACGCCATCGACCGTAGTGGCACCGCATGGTCGCTTTATTGCGTCTACAATCTCGCCCTCGGTTATGGTCTCACAACGGCATATTACACGTCCATAAAGCGGATTTTTAGCAATCATAGCTGCACGCTGAGCATTATCTGCAGTATGGAATACATTTCTTGCTGGACGGCCTGATACATAGTCAGTATTTGGTTCAGCCTCTAGCTCCTTTACTACGATATCAGCAATATATTCGCCTATTGCAGGTGCTGAGGTAAGGCCAGGAGACTGGATACCAGCCGCATGAACAAGGTTAGGCACCTTATCAGATTTGCCTAAAATAAAGTCACCATTATCAGATACAGCTCTTAAGCCTGCAAATTCAGTAATAGCAGAGCGTACAGGAATTTCAGGCAGAAGCTTTCTTGCAGCCGCCATAAGGCCATCCATTCCTTCATAGGTAACCTTGGTATTTTCTTTATCATCCTGGTCATTAGCATCAGGACCGATAAATACATTTCCATCAAAGGTTGCACACACCAGAATCCCCTTGGAATTCTTGCTAGGAGCAGGGAAAATTATACCGTCAGTCATCTGCTGAGCAGCACTCTTGTCAAAGAGAATATACTCACCCTTGCGAGGCTTGATATTAAAGCTGTCATCACCAGCAAGACGAGCAATATCATCAGCTCTGAGACCTGCTGCGTTGATAAATACCTTAGCCTTGAAGCAGCCCTTTGCAGTTTCTACTGAAACAATCCGTCCATCACTTATATTGAAACTGGTCACACCACAATCCCTGTAAATTTCTGCGCCATTCATCACCGCATTTTCTGCAAAGGCAATAGCTGTACCGAATGGGCAGCAGATACCAGCTGTAGGTGCCCATAAGCCGCCCTTGATGTCAGGGCTTAAGGTTGGATAATGCTCACGGATCTTATCACCATCCCATATTTCCAGACCAGTTACTCCATTTCCGCGTCCTCTTTCCAGAAGTTCCTTGACGGTGGTCATTTCAACCTCTGTTGTAGCAGCCACCACGGAGCCTGTCCACTTAATATCCAGATCCAGCTCATCCTTGAGGTCATGATAAAGTGCGTTGCCCTTTACATTCATTTTGGCCTTCAGAGAACCAGGCTTTGCGTCAAAGCCTGCATGAAGAATTGCACTATTGGCCTTGGTGGTACCAGCAGCTATGTCAGGCTCTTTTTCCAGCAGGACACATTTAAGATCGTATTTTGCCAGCTGGTAAAGAATCGCACAGCCTGTGATGCCGCCGCCAATAATGACAACATCTGCCTTTTTACTCATTCTACTCTCTCCCTTTACAAAATTAAGCAACTCCTACGGTTGCCCAAAGAGGCCGTCTCTCAGTGAGCTATACACCGCGAGACAGCCTCATTGCTGCTAAGTTATTTATTTGAAATACCTTACGCCGGCCTCAAACAGCTGCTGATCCTGATTGCCAGGAACATTCATGGCAACTGAGCCGCCAATACGTTCGGAATGTCCCATCTTGCCTAATACACGTCCATCAGGGCTAGTAATACCCTCTATAGCATTTACCGAACCATTAGGGTTAAACGGCATGTCCATGGATGGCTCACCCTTAAAGTCTACATACTGAGTTGCAATCTGACCATTTCTTCTGAGATTTGCAATAACCTCGGTATCAGCTACAAAACGGCCCTCTCCATGAGAAATTGGAATAGTGAATATCTCACCTGGCTTAACATTATTGAACCATGGAGACAGATTGGAAACCACCTTGGTACGCACCATACATGATGCATGGCGACCTATCTGATTATGAGTCAAGGTAGGAGATGACGCACTAAGGTCACGTATTTCACCATATGGCACCAGGCCCAGCTTGATAAGAGCCTGGAATCCGTTGCAGATACCAAGCATCAATCCGTCCCTCTTATTGAGGAGCTTCATGATTTCTTCCTTTATGCGCGGATTACGGAACATTGCAGCAATAAACTTGCCGGAACCGTCAGGCTCGTCACCGCCGGAGAAGCCCCCTGGCAGCATTACAATCTGGCTTGATCTAATACCTCTTACGATAGCATCAACAGAATCCTCAACAGCTGCTGGAGTAAGGTTCCTGATAACCAGGGTCTCTGCCTCTGCACCTGCTCTCTCAAAGGCCCTTGCAGTATCATACTCACAATTAGTGCCTGGGAATACAGGAATAAATACCTTTGGAACTGCTACAGAGCCGCGGCACTTAATTTTATTGCCCATAGAATAAATTGCCTGGGATGCCTGAGACACCTTAGACTTTACACTAGTAGGGAAAATCTTCTCCAAAGGCTCAGTATATGCCTTGACTGCATCTGGAAGATATACGGATGCATCACCAATAATAATGCTGTTTTTGCTGGTAGTATGACCTATAAGAACACAGCCAGTATCCGCCAGTAATTCCTCAGCATTTGCATTATCAGCAGTTTCTATAATAATGGAGCCATAATCTGGCAGGAACAAGCTTTCTCTGGTCTGCTTCTTCACAAACTCAAAGCCAATTCCATTACCCGCACACATCTTGGTGATGGCTGCAGCCACACCGCCCTGACGGATACTGGATGCAGAAAACACCTTTTTCTGAGCAATGAATCTGCTGATTGCTGCAAAATTCTTCTTCAGCTTAGAGAATACTGGCAGGCCAAACCTATCCTTTGGTGCAGGAATAAGATATACATTATTGCCAGCATACTTGAACTCTGGAGAAATCGCATTGTCAGCCTTCATTACATCTACAGCAAAGGCTGCCAGAGTAGGCGGAACAGTTCTATCCATAAAGGTGCCTGACATGCTGTCCTTACCGCCAATAGCAGGAATTTCCAGCTCATGCTGTGCCCAGAGAGCACCAAGGAGTGCACTGAATGGGCGTCCCCATTTTACGCTATCCTTACCCAGGCTCTCGAAATATTCCTGGAAGGTAAGACGAATTTTATCAGCCCGACCGCCAAGGGCAACCATCTTTGCTGCAGCCTCAACAACTGAATACATTGCTCCATGGAATGGGCTCCACTCCATAAAATATGGATTATATCCATAAGTCATTGCAGTTGCAGTATTGGTTTCAGCACCCAGAACTGGCAGCTTTGCTACCATGCCTTCAGCAGGGGTAAGCTGATGCTTGCCGCCAAACGGCATAAGCACAGTGTTGCCTCCGATAGAAGAGTCAAAGCGTTCAGCAAGCCCCTTCTGGCTGCAGACATTCAGATCCTTAAGATTTTCAATCCAGGCTTTTTCTACATCATTGCCCATAGCATCAACCCTGGCTGGAATCTGATTGAGATAATTCTTCGCTGGATCTGGAAGCTCAACCTTTACATTGATATGCTGCTTTACGCCGTTTGTATCAAGGAAATCACGGCTAAGGCTTACAATCTCATTGCCGCGCCACTTCATAATCATGCGGCGATCAGATGTTACACGCGCTACAATAGTAGATTCAAGATTTTCATCGTCAGCCAGACGCTGGAATCTCTCAGCATCGCCAGCATCAACAACAACAGCCATACGCTCCTGAGACTCGGAAATTGCCAGCTCAGTACCATCCAGGCCATCGTACTTTTTCTTAACTGCATCAAGATCAATGATAAGTCCATCAGTAAGCTCGCCTACAGCAACAGACACTCCGCCTGCACCAAAGTCATTACAACGCTTGATCATTCTGCTGACAGCAGGATTTCTGAACAATCGCTGAATCTTTCGCTCTGTAGGAGGATTACCCTTCTGAACCTCAGCACCGCAGCTTAAGAGGGAATCCTCTGTATGTTCCTTAGAAGAACCAGTAGCACCGCCGCAACCATCACGGCCAGTACGTCCACCTACAAGAATTACCACATCACCCTCGGAAGGTACCTCACGAACAACATTTACCTTTGGTGCTGCTGCAATAACTGCACCAATCTCCATACGCTTTGCGAGGAACCCATCGTGATAAACCTCAGCTACCTGACCAGTAGCCAGACCAATCTGATTACCGTAGGAGCTATAGCCTGCTGCTGCACCCAGAGTAATCTTTTTCTGCGGCAGCTTTCCTGGCAAAGTCTCGGACAGCTTACGGCGAGGATCAGCTGCACCAGTTACACGCATTGCCTGATAAACATAGGAGCGTCCAGAAAGGGGATCTCTGATGGCGCCGCCCAGACATGTTGCAGCGCCACCGAATGGCTCAATTTCAGTAGGGTGGTTATGAGTCTCGTTCTTGAACATAACCAGCCATTCTTCTTCCTCGCCATTTATATCAGCATTTACAACAATACTGCAGGCATTAATTTCTTCAGACTGGTCAAGATCATTAAGCTTCCCCTGCTTTCTCAGGGCCTTCATGCCCATTACAGCCAGGTCCATCAGAGTTACGTCCCGCTCCTTGGTGCCATAGACCTCGGAACGGTCATCGAGATAACGATTATATGCGCGCTCAATAACCTCAGAGTAATAGCCCTGCTCAATATCCACCAGGTCAATAGCAGTAGTAAATGTGGTATGGCGGCAATGGTCAGACCAGTAAGTATCTATAACCCTGATTTCAGTAATAGTAGGATCTCTTCTCTCGGTATCCCGGAAATATGCCTGGCAGAACTTCAGGTCTTCAAAGCTCATAGCAAAACCGCGGAGTTTAATAAAGTTTTCCAGCATCTTATCATTCCAGCCAACAAAGCCATGAAGAATCTCCACATCTGGCGGAGTATCAGTCTTCATATCAAGGCTTGCTGGCTTTTCGAGAGCAGCCTCGCGGCTTTCAACTGCATTGATGTAATAGGACTTAATAGCAGCAAAAGCATCATCATCTACATCACCTACCAGAACAACTACTCTGGCAGTAGCAATATTTGGACGCTCCTTCTGGGTAACCAGCTGAACACACTGTGCTGCTGAATCTGCCGTCTGGTCATACTGGCCTGGCAGATACTCTACAGCAAAAACGCGGGAATTAGGAAAATCTGGCAGTGTTTCCTCATAGATAACATCTACAGGAGGTTCTGCAAACACAACATTCTTTACTGACTGGTACTCATCATCACTCAGTCCCTCAATATCATAGCGGTTTATAAGGCGCACTGCCTTAAGGCCGCTGAGGCGGAAGCTTTCCACCAGATCATCGCAAAGCTGCTGTGCTGGAATGTCAAAAAAGCCCTGACGCTTTTCGACAAATACTCTTCTTACTGACATAAATCTGCCTCCATTACAAGAATTTTCTATTTCAGATAGCATCTACCGCTACCTTTACTACTACCTTTGTCACGCTTGTCGGTTCATCATACAATGACCCGCACGGCCTATGTACATCGTTTGGAAACAGGATAGCGTAGTTGCCTTTTTTCATGACAATGCTATTACCCGCTACAAGCTCCTTGAAAAACACTATATCCCTATTTTCATCATATGGTGCATCCTCCCGGAGCATAGGATTCATAGGACACCAGCTGATATCCTCCTCCCCTTCCACAATATACTGGACATCAATATATTTTCGGTGTGCCTCTGGCAAGCCTGAATCTGGAACCCTGGTCATATACCTGTCCACATTGGCATACATAGTCTCGCCATCAAGGACATATCTGCCAGATTCCAGCTTGGAGAAATCAGTAGATGCCAGGTATTCAATTGCCTGACGCAGCTTATTCGGATATCTGGATATATTGTCCGGCACATCTTTTATATTACCTACTATCAAGTGTATCTCACCCTTTCTAGATAGAGGCTAACACCTCATCTAATAATTCTATACAAAAAAACACCTCAATGCAATGAAAAAATCTATTGCCAAGCTTGAATGGATGTGCTATATTGATATTCAATTCCATATGCAATATGGCGATGACTGAAAAAGTATACCAGGATTTTCTCTTCCAGAGAGGCGGCGGGAGCTGAAAGCCGCTAGAGATACCAGGTAGAAAGCTGCTCAGGAGCCGCAGGTGACTAAGCCTGCCGCAGTCCTGCGTTACGGGCACTAAGAGAGGGCTCATCATATTATGGGCTCATTAAGGTGGTACCACGGGAATAATACCTCGTCCTTTACAGGACGGGGCTTTTTTATTTGGTAAATCAAAGGAGTGTTAACATGAAAGAATTATTAGAGCTTATCGAGAAGGATGCCCGACGTCCAGCAGATGAGCTGGCAGCTATGCTGCACCGCAGCGAATATGAGGTTCAGAACCAGATGAAGCAGCTGGAGAAGGATAAAATCATCCTCAGCTATAACACCCTCATAAATTGGGAAAAGTTTGGTGAAAATACTGTTACCTCCATCATCGAGGTAAACCTTACTCCTCAGCGAGAGGTTGGCTTTGATGCTATTGCTGAGCGCATCTATCGTTTTGACGAGGTCCGCACTGTATACCTGATGTCTGGCTCCTTTGACCTTCTGGTAATTATCGAAGGCAAGTCCCTCCAAGAGGTTGCCAACTTTGTTGCTACCCGCCTGTCAACAATAGAGGGCGTAACCCAGACCCGAAGTCATTTCATGCTTAAGCCATACAAAAAAGATGGCATTATCATTGAAGATAAAGAAAAAGATCGCAGGCTGGTGATGACCCCATGATAGAAACAAAGAACTGGCAGAAAAGAATCTCTCCTGTAGTAGAAAGCGTTCCCCCTTCTGGCATAAGAAGGTTCTTTGATATTGCTGCTGAAATGGATGATGTAGTGTCTCTGGGTGTTGGTGAACCAGATTTTGTTACTCCTTGGACAATCCGTGAAAGCTGTGTATACGGACTTGAGCAGGGATTTACCTCCTATACAGCCAATCGTGGTCTCTTAGAACTGCGAGAAGAAATCTGCAGGCTTCAGGAGAGAAGCTTTGGCATAAGCTACGATCCCAAGAAACACGTACTGGTAACAGTTGGTGTCAGCGAGGCACTGGATATTGCCATGAGGGCAATTCTTGCCCCTGGTGATGAAATCCTGATTCCAGAGCCATGCTATGTATCCTACAAGGCATGCGCCACATTAGCTGGCGGCGTGCCTGTTCCTGTAGCAGCAAAAATAGAGAATGATTTCCGTATTACCCCTGACGACCTGGAGCCATTTATTACTGAGAAAACCAGAGCTATGCTTATAGGCTACCCGAACAATCCTACTGGAGCCATCCTCAGCCGTAAGGATATGGAGGCTCTAGCCAGTTTTGCTGAGAAACATGACCTGATTGTAATTTCTGATGAAATTTACGGTGACCTTACCTATGCTGGTGAAGAACGAGTATGCTTTGCCTCCCTGCCAGGCATGCAGGAACGCACAATACTCCTAAATGGTTTTTCCAAGGCCTACGCGATGACTGGCTGGCGCATCGGCTACGCTATGTCCAATCCAGCAATTATCGATGCCATGACCAAGATTCATCAGTACACAATGCTCTGCGCACCAATTACCGCCCAGATAGCAGCTGTAGAAGCATTGCGCCATGGCGAAAAATACATGAAGAAAATGGTATCAGAATATGATAAGAGACGCCGCCTTATTTATGACGGGCTGCAGAAAATCGGGCTCAAATGCTTTGAGCCTAAGGGAGCCTTTTACATATTCCCGGATATAACATCCACTGGTCTCACCTCTGAGGAATTCGCTGAAAAGCTGCTGCTTAAGGAACATGTCGCTCTGGTTCCAGGTACAGCCTTTGGAGAATGTGGCGAAGGCTATGTACGCTGCTCCTATGCAACCTCTGTTGAAAAGATATCTGAGGCTCTGGCCAGAATTGAGCATTTTGTAAACCACATTTAATAGTAATCAGAACAGAAAATTAAATACCCCCTGCAGGATATACACCAGGCCGCCTGGTACGTATCTGCAGGGGGTATTTTGTTTCATTTTATATTTTCATATCCTCAGGCAAAGGAGCCTCTACCTGAAGAGTCTTGCCGGTTTCCGGATGAATCAGCTCCAATCCCGAGGCATGAAGAGCCTGCCGGTTAATAAGATGGCTTCTTCGTCCATACATTCTATCTCCCAAGACCGGATGGCCAATATAGGCAAAATGAACCCTTATCTGGTGAGTACGTCCTGTTTCCAGTCTTACCTCCAGCAGAGAGTATTCACCTCTTTGCTCCATTACACTATAGTGCGTTACTGCACGCTGTCCATTTTCCATCACTTGACGCCGGTTAGGTCTTTGCCTGACCCGCCCAATAGGGTAATCCAATGTACCGCAGCTTTCTTCCAGCTTGCCTTCCACCAGCGCCTGATATACTCTATGCATTTTACCATTTTCCAGCTGCTTTTCCAAAGCCTGCTGGACAGCAGCACTTTTAGCAAACAGCACACAGCCGCTTGTATCCCGGTCTAGACGATGCAAGGGACGTATCCTTATTATCTGCCCCTTCTGGGAAAAATATCCTGCCAGATAATTGGCCAGAGTACCGCTAGCAGTTTGCCCAGTCGGATGTACCATCATACCTGCAGGCTTATTGAGCACTATAACAGCAGAGTCCTCATACAGCACCTCTACATGTCCAGCCTCTGGATTCAAGCCATAGGTACTGTCACCCTGCTGACGGACAGAAACCCGGTCATCAGCCTTAAGTATCCGCTTAGAATAAGCAGATTTTCCATTTACAAGAATACCATGTCCATGAAAAAGACGCTGCCGGCTCCTTGCTGAAAGCTTAAGCTCCCGCTTTAAATATTCTTCTAAAGTAATTCCCGCCATTGCGGCGGGAATAAATGATGTTTCATATTTTTTATTCATGATTTACTTCTTTTTCACAATATTGATAGTAGACTTCACTACATTATCAATAATATATCTTGTAGTATACCTTGATACTGCTGGTGGCTGCTCCTTCTTAGGATCATAGAGCCCCTTCTTTATCATTTCCTCCAGCTTTCGAGATGCCTCTGCGGCCTCCTTGATAGCCTTCTTCATCTCTGCATCAGACATAATCGTACCATCTGGTGATGGCTCAATTATAATCTCATTATTCTTGAAGCTTTCCAGGCATTTATTGATTTCTTCCTCAACAGAAATGGACTTATCCTCCTCGGCATTCATATCCATGCCAATAGCCTCCTGCTGAGCCAGGATAAGCTCAGCTATGGAAATGAGTCCGCCTCCCCGGATATCCAAGGTAAGAGGCCCCTTGCGCTGAGTCATTGGTATGGTATAGGGCACAGTTACCATTTCCTTTGCCTTGCGGAAAGGCTTAATAGAAACCTTAAAGTTTATAGTCTCACCAGGAGCTGCCTCCATCTTATCAGGAATAGCTGTAAGTATGGAAGCTGTGCGGCGATTTGAATCCATTGTGATATCTACCTTCACATCAGTGAGATTCATTTCCCGTTCTTTGTTGCTGCAGATCATATCCAGGATTGTTGCCAGCTCAACAACAGCCACTTGGCCCACGTCCTCGACATTATAGAATGTATTCGACCTTTCCAGCTTGCCCTCCTTGACCACATTTGAGCGAATTGCAAACTTAACGTCAGCGGTGCTGCCGCTGAGGCGGTCCGAGGTTTTAGCCATAGCTGCATAGGAAATGCTGGCAGCCAGGCCTGGAACAAAATCCTCATCATAGGCTATAGCAGAATTGTAGGTAATATCACGTTCCAGGTCCTTATCATGAACAGTTACAATTACTGGTACAGACTGCGGCAATTCACCAATAATACCAGCAATGCCTTCAGAACGATCCTGATTGATACGGCCGATAATACTCGTTGCCTCAGCCAGCTTCATGCCATTTACCGGACCATGGGCACTTCCTATAACATTGGCATCAGTCATAAAGAAATTTGCATTGCCATGGTGAATAAATGGATGGCCAAAGGCCAGCATATTCTTATCATCCACTGCAGTAACAGTACCAATAGCCGCCACGGAGAAATCACCAATTGCAGCAGCCACACCTACCGCACTGCCAGGATAAAGCACTGCATCCGTCTTTACGCTCTGGGTCCTGGAAACATCCAGCCCTGCTTCTTCAATGGAATAAACACCACGCTTTTTCATGGTTTCCTTAAGGAAGGCAAGTCCCCTTTCACCAAAGCCAGCAGCCTGCATAGCCATCTTAGGCTCAGTCGCAGACTCTTTTTCTATATTTTCATTACCATCCCCTGATGTATTCTGACCCTCCGCAGCAATATCAGCCTCCTCCAAGGGCTTATCCTCTTCAGCAGGCTCTGCGCTATCAGCAGCTATAGAACTGTCTTCAGATTCTGACATGTCATCGGCAGTAACATTTTCCTCTGAAGCATCTGATGCCAGGCCAGACTCCTCATCCTCCGGATTATTTTTCTTTCCTTCATTTTCTAAAGGTGGCAGAGTACGTCCAGAAATTGCTGCCAGACGCTCCTCGATAGATCTCAGCTGCTTCTCCAGCTGCTTAGCCCGCTTCTCCCGGTCTTTTTCAAAGTCACTGGTATCTATCTGCTTGAACTCTGTCTTATTCTTCCTGTCAGGAAGCTTCCACAGCTCCAGCATGCCTTCAATAGGTGTTATAAGCGCGGTATCCGTGTTCATTTCCTTCAGAGTAGCAGAAAGAGCACCTATAAGTCTGCCATTCACATATACCGGACTGCCGCTCATACCAGAAATAAGACCTCCAGTATGATCAATAACATTACCTGACACGGTAGCAACTATTCTAGGCTCATTGCCCTTGCTGCCCGCCAGAATACCATTAATGGATACATCAAAGCTTTTGATTTCATCGCTCTGGTCCATAACAGTATAGGCTACTCCCATCATACCAGGCTGCACCTCAGACAGAGGCATTATATCAGGCATTGCTGCAAATACAGTGCTGCCCCACATGAAGCAGCCTGCCAGAGCAGACAATATCATACTTTTTAATTTACGAAATCTTTTCAAATCAGCACCTCATGTGTCTTTCCTGATTCTTGCTACAATCATGCCAGCTTCAACTTTATCATCAGGCCTAACCAGTATTTCCTCAACAATACCAGCTTCAGCCGCTCTTGCTGCCGCTACCTGCCCAGTAAGAGTTGATATACGCACCAGTTCGCTGCCAGGCTCTACTGAAGCGCCCTCATCAATGCTCCAGGATACCTGTCCATCCAGCACAGCTTTTTCTTCAAATACATCTACGTAATTAACCTTATAATACCCAGCTGCCAGAACAAATAGTATGCCGGCAGCTATAGCCATATATTTCTTCATGAAAGGCCTGCCTTAGTCTTATCTATACTTCACAACAAGAGCACTTCCTATTTCATGCTCTGCACCGCTGCTAGGGCTATTTATTACCTGCCCGCCAATAACCATTTCAGAGGATGCTCCTCCATCCAGATTATATCCATTTACTGCGCCAAATTTTCGCAGCAGCTCAGCCGTTTCTTTAAGAGTTGCACCGATACTATCAGAATTTTTGCCGTCAATGACCATCAGCAGATAGTGACCATTAGCCATAACACCCGCTGCTGTCCTTGGCATACGCTCCTCTGCCATACGCTTATCGAAGCCCTCCTGCTCAGCAGTTACATTAATCTTATTATCTGTTACCAGGCAAGGTCCTGCTCCAGCAATAATCTGAGCCTCATCAAGCTTCTTAGAGGAATAATACTCTGAAATATCTGCCTGGTCACCAGCCTTTATATTCTTCAGCGCCTCTTCAGCCTTGCCATGGGCAGACACTACTACGCCTTTATAAGGAATTTCGGCATTTCCACCCTTAACAACCTCTTCAACAATACCATTTTTTATAACCAGCTCCGTGCCAAAGGCATTAGTACCTGTAGATGGTCCGTAAAGATGGTTATAAAGGATCAAGCTATCCTTGACACGGTCAGTATTTACACCCGAAAATGACATAGGTTCCATGCTTCCAAGCTTTACGTAGCCCTGATATTGCACTGTGTCAAAGCATAGGCTGCCATCCTTCATTATCCCCATAGCGGTATGCTGACTGCTATCTGCACCTGCGGCACTGCCGTCAATACGGGTTACTCCCATAAGATTCCCTTTGTAGCTGAAGGCTCCGCCATTTACAGCTGCCAGTGCATTACTAACCCTGGCAATATGGCTAAGGCTTTTATTTCCTGCAGAAATATTGCCGCCAGCCAACGCCAGACGAAGAGCATATTTAGCCTGATCAGCCTCAACAATGTAAGCCTTCAAGGTTCCCCTGGCATCAGAACGCATATACTCCGTAAGAGTAAGCCCCTCAGCCTTAGCCGTGGATTTTACACGTTCATAGCTTTTAGCTATATCAATTACCAGTCTTGGGGGATCAGACATTGCCAAAGCATTATATGTCATTGCCTCTTTAAGGTCCAGGACAACCACGCAGCCGTCATTATCAGCTGACAAAGTTATCCCCTTAAGGGCACTGCCCTGAACTGCTGGTACTACGGCACCTGCTGCTGATGTATCAAACATCGTTATCCTTATCTGTTTTCCATCCTGAGCAGTGCTGGCCGCATACTGCCCGTTTGCAGTCAAATCCAGAACCACCCTGGTTCTGGTCAAATCATCACCTATTCGGATTCCCTTCAAGGCTGCTGAGGCAGCTAATACTGCTGTCTGGATTGACAGCATCATAAACAGTACTGTCAGAAAGACAATTATTATTCTTCTCTTCATGCTTTATCAGTTCTCCGTGTATATCAGCTACAAAGGGGCCGCGCGTACGCAGCCCCCAAAAGCAATCCACCTGGACTTATATTATATTCCCAGACGGTCATTCCTAGCTTCGATTTTAGCCTTATTTCTGGCATCCATATCAGCCCTTGCCTGCTCATCAAGCTTCAGCTGCTTATACATGATATCAGCCAGGCCAAAACCGCCAGCGTCAGCCATGCGGTCCACCATTTCAGTGTCCAGCATATCCTGCATAATCTCATCAGCATTGGAATTACCAAAGAGCTCATTCTTCGGCACAGATTTGCGCATTTCCTTATACATCATGTTCATGAACATTGCTTCGAAGCCCTTGCAGGCCTCCTTCAGCTTTTTGTCCTCTGCAGCGTGCAGTGCCTTTGATGCAGTGGTCTCGGCAGCCTTCTGCTGAGAATACTGTATTCCTGTGCTATATGCTGTATCAATCTGCATGTCAGCTACCTCCATTATTTAAATTATTTCCAATTCTGCGTGAAGAGCACCAGAGGCTTTTATTGCCTGCAATATAGCAATAATATCCCGCGGGGTTGCTCCCACAGCATTCAGTGCACCTACAATATCACCAACATTTGCTGTAGCAGGCAGAATAATGGAGTTTGCCGCTGCCTCCTCAACCTCTACATCCTCATTCTTAGTTACTACAGTAGTACCAAGACTGAATGGACTTGGCTCATACACCTCAGTGCTCTTTTCAATCCTGACATTGATACCACCCTGAGCCACAGCCACGGTATCTACAGAAACGTTACCACCCATTACTATTGTACCAGTACGCTCGTTAACTACAACCTTCGCAATATTGTCCGGAGTAACACTCAGCTCCTCCAGAGAAGCTATAAAGCCTACAATATTGTTCCTTGCATATGGAGGAACAGTAATGTCAATACGTCCTGGATTTGCTGCACGTGCAATGTTGCCGAACTGAGCATTAATAGCATCTGCCACTCTGGCTGCAGTAGAGAAGTCTGCCTTGGCCAGGGAAAGAGAAATACCATTCATGCCATCAAGGTTATCCTCCACACTACGCTCAACAATAGCTCCGCCTGGAGTGGTAGCTACAGTAGGAAAATTCTTCTGACGAGAACCGCCAGCTGCAGAAAAACCGCCTGTAGATACAGGACCCTGAGCTACAGCATAAACATTGCCATTTCCGGCTTTAAGAGGAGTCTGTATCAAAACACCACCCTCTATGCTCTTAGCATCGCCCATGGAGGATACTGTAATATCGATAGTATCTCCCTCCCGCACAAAAGGTGGCAGAGTAGCTGTAACCATAACAGCTGCCACATTCTTCGGCTTAAGTCCTGATGTATCTATGCCTACACCAAAGTCGCTCAGCATACTGCCAATGGATTGGATAGTGTATTTCATCTTGTCGGAATCACCTGTGCCATTAAGGCCTACCACCAGGCCATAACCAACCAGCTGGTTGGTACGCACGCCCTGTACCTTTGCTATATCCTTGATTCTAGTAGAGGAATAATTAGCAAAGGCTGGTACTGTAAAAGCCATCACACATAATAGAGTCATGACAGCCGCAACTATCTTTTTCATAAAATGCCTCCTGCCTATCAGAAGAGGATATTGAATATCTGTGTAAGAAGGCCCTGTCGCTGCTTCGCATTAAGAGGCCCCTTACCATCAAACTTAAGCGTAGCGTTTGCTACCTTAGAGGAAAGAATGGTATTATTAGACCTCACATCATCGCTGCGTACCACGCCCTGCACAGTAATTTTATGCTCATTATTGTTTTGCCAGATTGACTGTGTTCCTTCAACCATCATATTGCCATTATCCTGAACATCGGTAACCATTACAGTAACCGTACCTCTGGCAGTATTTCTATTAGTGGATGAGCCATTTGCCGTAAAGCTGTCGCTCTGGCTGGCATTGGCTGCTGCCAGGAAATGGAATATTCCTGTACCTGCTGCCAGATCCTGCTCACCCTCCTTGGAATTTGATACTCCCTTCTGCATTGAGGTTGTTGCTGACTCATCAATAATTATTGTCAGGATATCTCCTACCTGAGAGGCACGGCGATCAGCAAACATGCTGTGACCGCTTTCAGAATAAAGTGATTCTGCTGAAGCAGTGCCAGGAATGGCTGCTGAATAAAAGAGCATAGTCAGCGCCATCGCAATATGCATAATGTGCTTCATACTTCACACCTGCCTTTTATTTTTCAATCAAAACCGTATTTTCATCAAGAACCCTTGCTCCCACAATCCGGCCGGAACTCTGGTTCTTGACCTTGATTATCTGTCCTATACGTCCGTTGTCCCTGGCTATACCGTCAACAACCACCTGCACACCATTTATATTGCTGCGGATGTTCACTGGCATACCAAAGCGGACAACAATCGGAGGCTTTATGAAATAATCATAGATTATAGTACCCTCATTCAGTGCCTTTGTTGACACCATGCCATCAAAGGCATCCAGACTGGTATAGTAACGAAAACTGTTACGACTGAATATTTCCCGCTCCTCCAGCCTGATATCATCTGCAGTAATAAGAGTTTCAGGTTTAATCTGCCTTGTGGTCACCACCACATTATCATAAAGATGTATCATCATGGAGCAATTAAGCCGTTTATAAAGTTCTCCATTAATCTTCACATCAATACGCACCATGGTAGGCATCCCGTAATGGTATCCGCCAGGAATGAAGGCTTCATAGCTTATCTTTCCCTCAGGAAGCCTGAGACCTGCTACCATAGTTCTTACATCTATTGTGTGCCGCCTGGTTTCGCCAGCCTCCCTCAGAGCCCTCTCCAGCCTGCTGATAGCAATATCAGCTATCTGGGATTTCTGCATTACCTGTGGCAGCTGCTCTGTAGGCTTTATATCAATAGCAGCCTGAGCCGCCAGTGGCTCAGCCAGCATAAACAAAGCCAGCACAACAGCCAGCAGCCAGCGCATCATCGCTTCAGGCCATTGGCAATCTCCAGCATGGAATCAGAGGTGGTTACTGCTTTGGAATTGGACTCATAAGCTCTCTGAGCCACAATCATATTAACCATTTCATCTACCAGCTGGATATTGGACATTTCCAGGGTGCTCTGCAGAAGTTTGCCCACACCATCTGTTCCTGGTTCGCCCGGAATAGGCGCACCGGAGGAACCGGACTCCAGGAACAGATTCTCACCAATAGCTGTAAGACCAGCAGGATTTACAAAGCGGGCCAGTGTAATATTTCCGACATCTTCCGGCTCCGCCCCAGGCTGTGCAGAAACTACACCGGAATTTGAAATAACGATAGTATCATATGGAGCTTCTGCCGGAATCTGAATGTTATCTGCCAGCATATAGCCGTTAGAAGTTACCAGATTTCTATTTTCATCCAGCTTGAAGGAACCATCTCTGGTATAAGCCATGGTTCCATCTGGCAGGTAAACTCTGAAGAAACCCTCTCCCTGAATAGCAATATCTGTAAGATTATCAGTGGTCTGAATATTACCCTGTGTAAATATGCGGTTGGTAGCAGACATACGAGCACCAAGACCAATCTGCATAGGAGTTGGATACTCAGTACCTTCACCGCTGGTAGCACCAGCATCTCTCAGATTCTGATAAATCAGATCCTGAAATTCTGCACGCTGCTTCTTTGCACCAGTGGTATTTACGTTAGCAATATTATGCGCAATAACATCCATATTCTGCTGCTGGGTCTTCATGCCGGATGCAGCAGACCATAAAGATCTCATCATAAGGCAAAATCTCCTCTATCTAGTAGTATTAACTAATAACTGTATCAGCAGTCAGTATCAGGTACCTCGGCCCACCTCATTAACAGCATGGTCAAGAAGCGTATCCTGAGTAGTTACAGCCTTAGAGCTGGCCTCATAGGAACGATAGCTGGCAATCAGGTTCACCATCTCTCCTACGATATTAGTGTTAGACCGCTCAAGCACGCCCTGCTGTATGCTGCCAGCAGCGACCCTGGCTCTAGGAGCTGGGTCCTGCAGACGGTAGAGATTGTTACCCTCCTTCAGCATTGACATACGGGGGTTATCAAAATCTACCAGAGCCAGCTGTCCTATTTCTGCATCATCGGCCAATATTATGCCATCAGGTCTTACTGTAATGACAGTATTTTCCTCAGGAATAATAATGTTACGGCCAGCAGTGTCCAGCACATCATAGCCGCTGGTGTTTACCAGCCGGCCATCAGCTGCCCTGTAAAAAGCGCCATCCCTGGTATATCGTACTCCCTGAGGTGTACGAACCTCAAAATAACCATCACCAGCAATTGCCATATCAAGCTGATTGCCTGTAGTCTGCAATGCTCCCTGTGCATGATCAGTAGATATTTCATCCACCTTAGCACCGAGCCCCAGATGACCTACTACTGGCAGGCCCTTGTTGATACTGAATCCCTTAAAGGATGTAACATCATTGACCTCGCCGCTCTTATCATCAATTCGCCTTAGGAGCATAGGCTCAAATTCGGCTACAACAGCATCATCGCGTTTATAGCCCGTGGTATTAGCATTGGCCAGGTTATTAGCAATTGTATCCGTACGGACACCTTCTGCTATCATGCCAGTAGCCGCTGTATAAAGTCCACGCCACATACTGCTTCCTCCTTATGCGACATCCGTGTCTATTTTTTCCTCCAGAAGCCAAATGACCTCTTATCATCCAGCTTATCAAGATTATCAAGTGCCTTGCCTGTACCCAGTGCTACGCAGGACAGAGCATCATCTGCCAGGCTGGTAGGAATCTGAGTTTCACGGCGTATAAACTCATCCAGTCCATACAGCATAGAACCACCACCAGTAAGGATAATACCTCTATCCATAATATCGGCTGCCAGCTCAGGTGGGCATTCCTCCAGTACCTTCTTAATGATTGCCAGTATCTTGCCCACATTAGTAGACAATGCCTCAGCAATCTGGGTAGAATCTACCTTTACCACCTTAGGAAGACCAGTGAGAAGATCACGTCCTCTTACATCCATGCTTGTGTGCCGCGCACCTTCAAAGGCTGCACCAACATTAATCTTTATATCCTCAGCAGTCCTCTCACCTATCATCAGGTTAAAGGTACGCTTCACATAATCAATAATAGCCTCATCAAACTTGTCACTGGCAATACGCAGGCTATCGCTGAGCACAATGCCACCAAGGCTGATAACAGCGATGTCGGTAGTTCCGCCTCCGATATCCACAACCATAGATCCATAGGCGTCAGAAATATCAAGTCCAGCACCTAGAGCAGCCGCCAGCGGTTCCTCGATAAGGTAAGTCTTTCTTGCACCAGCCTGCTCTGCAGCCTCCTGCACAGCGCGCTGCTCCACCATAGTTACACCAGATGGTATACATATCATAATCCTAGGCCTGAACACAAAGCTCTTGCCAACTATCTTCTCAATGAAGTAACGGATCATTGCTTCCGTAATATCAAAATTTGCTATTACACCATCACGCAAAGGACGTATCGCCACAATATTACCAGGAGTACGGCCTATCATGTTACGTGCCTCTTCACCCACAGCCAGCACCCGGTTACTGTCCCGATCAACTGCCACCACAGCAGGTTCTCTAAGAACGATCCCCTTGCCCTTTATAAAAATCAGTATATTTGCAGTACCTAAATCAATACCGATATCCATTGTAAACATCTAATAAAAATCCTCTCATTTACTAGAAAATCGGACACTCGCCCATCGTCTCATAATATATTTAATCATTTTATAATATATTATCTGTCTCTTATACACATCTCCGAGC
>CAMCDL010000026.1 GCA_945873565.1 uncultured Selenomonadaceae bacterium
GCCTTAATGGCCGCAGGAGAAGAACCACCGGCTATGCCGGTGGGTTCCTTTTTTTGGGTATTTTTCCCTAAATTTTAATAAAATGTGGCATAAAGTGGTGGAATGTGGTAGAATAGGGTTGTCAAAGTCCACAGTTGATAAAATATACTTTTTGTGGAGAGGATGGTGATGAAGGATGCTGATGGGTGAATATGCGCACTCTGTAGATGCTAAGGGCAGAGTTATTTTCCCAGCTGATTTCCGAGCTGAAGTCGGCGAGACCTTCATCGCAACAAAAGGACTTGATAACTGTCTTTTCCTCTACAGTAATGAAGAGTGGGAATTGCTTTCCGGTAAGCTGAAGGCACTTCCTATGGCGAAAGCTGAAGCAAGAGCTTTTGCACGATTCTTCTTTTCCAGTGCCCGTAAGATGGAATGTGACAAGCAGGGACGTTTCCTGATTCCTGCTAATCTCCGTCAGCATGCGAAGCTGGGTAAGGAGGCCGTGCTTATTGGTGTTTCAAACCGCATTGAGGTATGGAGCAAGGAAGAGTGGACTAGGTACAATGAAGATATCAACCCATCTGTTTCTGAATTGGCTGAGACCTTGGCTGATCTGGGGATTTAAGGAGTGCTTATGAATTTCCATCACATCAGCGTAATGCCAGAGGAGACAATTAATGGACTGGTTACTAATCTTTCCGGTACATATGTAGACTGCACTTTGGGGGGCGCAGGGCATTCAAGAAGAATTGCCGATATGCTTAAGCCGGAGGGCAGACTGATAGGTATAGACCAAGACATAGCTGCTATTAATGCAGCTAGGGAAAGGCTTGCTGATTGCAGCTGCCGGATAGATATAGTTCAGAGCAATTTCAAGGAATTGGAAGCAATCCTTATTCAGCAAAATGCTTCGCAGGTAGATGGAGTCCTGTTCGACCTTGGGGTGTCATCTCATCAGTTGGATACAGCAGAACGGGGGTTTTCCTATATGCAGGATGCTCCGCTTGATATGAGGATGAATCAGGATGCGGAACTTTCTGCTTATGATGTAATAAATGACTACGAGGAAGCTGAGCTGAATCGCATATTCAAAGAGTATGGCGAGGAACGGTGGTCGAAAAGAATTGCCGAGTTTATCGTGAGGGCTCGTAAGGATAAGCCTGTAGAAACTACCGGTGAGCTGGTAGATATAATAAAAAAGGCTATTCCAGCTGCAGTAAGAAACGGCTCTGGTGGACATCCGGCCAAAAGAATATTTCAAGCAGTCAGGATAGAGGTCAACGATGAACTGGGGATATTGGAAAATGCTTTCCGCACGGCAGTACGTCATTTAAAGCCAGGCGGAAGGATAGCAATAATTACATTTCATTCTCTAGAGGACAGGATAGCAAAAACAGTGCTTAAGGAAATGGCAAGAGGATGTATATGTCCAGCTAAGCTTCCGGTATGCATGTGTGGACATAAGCCTGAGATAAAGCTTATAGGCAAGGCATCTGCAGCATCACCAGAGGAACTGGAAAATAATTCAAGATCAAAGAGTGCGAAGCTAAGGATAGCGCAGAAGCTCTGACATAGAAAGAAGGAACTTTTTATGCTGGCGAGAAAGCTACAGGAAGATTACTATTACGAGGAAACCCCACAAATAAAAACAGTACCATATCATAAAAGGTCCTTGAAGCCTGCGTCACGAGTTGATAACAAGCTTAGGGCCAATGTGATGTTTCTGGTGGTAATAGCTTCTATATTTGCTATGCTTATTACTGCAAGGAGCAGTTTTATCGCTAGCCGGAGTTATGAGGTTACAAAAACCAATCAGGCTGCAATTGAGCTTGAAGCATCTAATGCACAGATGCGGATTGATAATGCTAAACTGAAGGCTCCTATGCGCATTAAAGAGCTGGCTGCCAGCAGTATGGGCATGAGCGTGCCAGAGCAGGTTTACTTTGCTCAGGAGCAGGTAGATTAATAAGAATATAAGGCTGTCTTGTGCTTTTGACATGAGACAGCCTTTTTGTCTTATAATATACATGCGGATGTACTCTAAAGCATTTGCTTTGCAAGCTGGCAAGGGGTATAATGAATGGGTTAAGGGGGATTGATTATGTCTAAGACTTTAAATGAGCTTGCAGCAATGCTGCCTGGTTCTGAAATAATTGGTGATGCAGATTTAGTTATCAGCGATATAGAGCATGATTCACGTAAGGTGACCCAAGGGTCGATGTTTGTCTGCATGACAGGAACGAGGGTGGATGGACATAGCTTTATTCCGCAGGCCAAGGAAAATGGTGCTGTGGCAATAATTACTGAAAAGGATGGCGTAGTGCCTGAAGGAATGTCTGTACTTAAGGTTGCTGATCTTAAGAAAGCACTTCATGTGCTGGTTCCTTTCTTCCATGATTATCCGGCAAGAAGGATGAGAATAATCGGTATTACAGGTACCAATGGTAAAACCTCTATCAGCTATATGCTTAGGGCGATGCTCCGCCGCATGGGCTTGAGAGTAGGACTTATCGGTACTATTCAGGTGATGGTAGAGGATGAGGTTCTTCCTATTCATAATACTACGCCTGATGTGGTAGATCTTCAGAAAATGATGGCATACATGCTGGAAAAGAATATGGATTATGTAGTTATGGAAGTATCATCTCATGCTCTTGACCAGAATAGGGTTGCTGGAGTAGAATTTGATACCGTTGTATTTACTAATCTCACTCAGGATCATCTGGATTATCATAAGACTCTGGAAAACTACAAACTGGCTAAGGCTAAGCTGTTTGCAATGGTTTCTAGTCCAGAGGCAGTTAAGAATGGCAAAACTGCAGTTGTGAATATAGATGATCCAGCAGGTGCTTGTATGCTTGAGCATGCGGACTGCCGTCATATGACATATGCTATTAATAATGAGGCTGATCTGAAGGCTGAAAATATTGATGTACTGGCAAATGGTGCTGAATTTGATATTATTACCAGGTTTGGGGCACTGCCATTGAAGCTTAAGATAACAGGTATTTTCAATGTATATAACGTCATGGCGGCAGTAGGTGCTGCTTTGGCGGAGGGGGTTCCTGCTCCTGTAATAAAAGAATGTATGGATAACTTTACTAGTGTTCCAGGCCGTTTTGAACTGGTACGTGGCGGCCAGGATTTTGCAGTAATCGTAGATTATGCCCACACACCTGATGGACTTGAAAATATTCTTAAGACAGCAAGACAGATTGCTAAAAAGCGCATTATAACAGTTTTTGGCTGCGGTGGTGATAGAGATCGCACTAAAAGACCTATCATGGGTCGTATTGCAGCAGAGCTGTCAGATTATATTGTTGCAACCTCAGATAATCCTCGTACTGAGGACCCTCAGTTTATTCTTGATCAGGTGGTTGAAGGTGTTGCTGATGGAGCTGACGGCAGGCCATATGAAGCTATTATTGACCGTCGTGAGGCGATATTCCGTGCGGTTGAGCTGGCCGAAGCTGATGATATAGTTATCATTGCTGGCAAGGGGCATGAGGATTATCAGATACTGAAGGATAAGACTATACATTTTGATGATAAGGAAGTAGCTATGGAGGCTATTTTGGCAAAGAAGGAGCAATAACATGGCAAGCTTTACTATAGACCAGGTTGTTGAGGCTACCAGAGCTTCGGTGCTGGAGTATGGCAAGGACAGCTTTAAGGATATAGTTACTGATACTAGAAAAATTACTCCAGGATGCCTGTTTGTGGCATTGAAGGGGGAACGCTTTAATGGTGAAAGCTTTGTGGCTGAAGCTGTCCTTAAAGGAGCTTCTGGCGTGCTGGTGAGTTCAGGTTATAAGCCTGATAAAGAATTAGGGGCAACGGTTTTTAAGGCTGAGTCGGATACTCAGTCTGCGTACCAGCTGCTGGCAGCCTGGTGGAGAAGACAGTTTGATATTCCTGTAATTGCCATTACGGGTTCTAATGGCAAGACAACCACCAAGGATTTAACGGCAGCGGTACTGAGCTCCAGATTAAAGGTCCTTAAGACTCAGGCTAATTTTAACAATGAAATTGGTCTGCCATTGACGCTTCTGCAGCTTAATGAGGAGCATGAGGCAGCTGTGGTTGAAATCGGTATGCGGGGGCTTAATCAGATTTCAGCATTAGCACCTGTTGCGGAGCCAGATATTGGTATTATTACTAATGTTGGGGAAACTCATATGGAAATTCTTGGCTCTATAGATAATATTGCCAAGGCAAAGTCTGAAATGGCAGAGGCTATTAAGCCAGGCGGTACTGTTATCATTAATAGTGATAATCCTTATACAGCAGCTATGTCAGAAAAGGTTCAGCCTGGTGTAAGGGTTATTACCTTTGGTATAGAGAATGATGCTGATGTGAAGGCATGTGATATTGAGTCTGGGGGAAATACCACTATATTTAAGTGCAGGCTGGGAAAGTCTGGAGTGATGGAGGAATATACGTTGCCAATGGCAGGACGCCATAACGTATATAATGCCCTGGCTGCTATAGCTGCTGGCTGGGCACTGAAGCTTGCACCACAGGAAATAAAACAGGGCCTGCAGGACCTGGAAATGACAGGGATGCGATTTGAATTCCAGAAGGCAGGCAGCTATACCGTAATTAATGATGCCTATAATGCTAGTCCTATGTCTATGGCGGCTGCATTATCTACCCTTCCAGAGGTGGTTAAGGGCAGATATGCTGTGGTTCTTGGCGATATGCTGGAGCTGGGTGAGGTTTCTAAGGAAGCACATTTTGATGCTGGTAGGCAGGCGGCAAGTTCTGGAGCCTTTGCACTGGTTGCTTTTGGCAGTCTGGCAAGGGACATAGCTGCTGGTGCATCTGCGGCTGGTATGAAGTCTGTGTATACTGCAGATTCACATCATGAAGCGGCAAATATTCTTCACGAGATACTCTCTGCGGGAGATACTGTTCTTCTTAAGGGATCTCGTGGCATGAAGATGGAAAAAATAATTGATTTATTATAATTGTCAGGAGGCATTATCTGAAATGTCGATAGAAATTAGTCTGGTACTAGGTGCAGCTGTGGCAGCTGCGGTAGTACTTGCTATGGGGCCATTTATGATTCCTCAGCTGCATAAGCTGAAATTCGGGCAGTCAATCCGTGAGGAAGGCCCTCAGAGCCATCAGGCAAAAAGCGGTACACCTACCATGGGTGGTATAATGATTGTCGCTGGTATTACAGCTGGTACCCTGGCAGCTGCAGGTTGGAGCGTAGAACTGGGTTTGGCTCTGTTTATGATGCTTGGTCATTTTGTGATAGGGTTTGTGGATGACTACATAAAAGTTGTAAAGAAGCATAATCTTGGCCTTAAGGCTAGGGAAAAGATGCTGGGCCAGATAGTTATGGTTGCATTGGTGGCCTGGCTGGCTGAATTGAATACTGATATCTGGATTCCTTTTGCTGGCACGATTGATATAGGTGCAGCCTTTTATGTGCTGCTGTTCTTTGTACTGGTTGGGACCACTAATGCAGTAAATCTTACAGATGGTCTTGATGGCCTGGCTGCCGGAACTGTTACAGCAGCGATGCTGGCATTTGCAGCAGTATGTGTTATTACCGGCCATCATAATCTGGCAGTATTCTGTGCTGCATCAGCAGGCGGATGTCTGGCGTTTCTGAAGTTTAATGCTCATCCAGCCAGAATCTTTATGGGGGATACCGGCTCATTAGCTCTAGGCGGAGCTGTTGCAGCAGCAGGTATACTTACTCATACAGAGGTTCTGCTTGTTGTGATCGGTGCAGTCTTTGTGGCTGAGGCAATGTCAGTAATCATACAGGTTACGTCCTTTAAGACTACAGGTAAGCGTGTATTTCTGATGAGTCCGATTCATCATCATTTTGAGCTTAAGGGCTGGAAGGAGACCCGTGTGGTCCACACCTTCTGGATGGCCGGTGCTGTAGCTGGTGTATGTGGTCTTTTACTACTGAAATTAGGTTAAATTTGGAGGATTTGTATAATGGAATTTTTAAATAAGAAATTTCTTGTAGTTGGTGCTGGTATAAGCGGAAATGCCGCTGCGAAGATGGCAAAGCGTCTAGGTGCTGAGGTAGTACTCAGCGATTCAAAGGCTGAGGCTGATATAAAGTGGGACCTGTCTGATGTTAAGGCTGCAGGGGTTAGTGTGGTATTTGGCAAGCAGGACGCATCCCTCCTTGATGGAGTTGATCAGGTGATAGTTTCACCTGCCGTTCCTGTAAGAATCCCGCTTATTCAAGAGGCTTATAAGCGCAATATTCCTGTAACCAGTGAGGTTGAAATGGCTTGGGAACTGGCAAAATCTCCTATTCTTGCTGTTACTGGTACCAATGGAAAGACAACTACCGTTACTCTGCTTGGTCAGCTGATGAAAACACGTTTTGAAAATGCCGGTGTGGGTGGCAATATTGGTACTCCTTTATGTGAGGAGGCAGTAAATGCTGGTGAAAATAGTGTTGTGGTAGCTGAGATTTCTAGTTATCAGATGGAGGCATCCAAAAACTTTAATCCTCATGTTGCAGTTGTACTGAATGTTACTCCTGATCATGTTGTACGTCATGGTAATCTTGATGTATATCAGCAGATGAAAGAGAAGATGTTTGCTAATCAGTCTCCAGATGATTACCTGGTACTGAATTATGATAATGATAAGACCCGTGGTATGGCTGAAAGAGCTAAGGGCAAGGTGTTCTTCTTCAGCCGTCTGGAGGAGCTTGAGGAGGGCGCCTTTGTAAAGGATGGATGGTTGACTATTCTCTGGCAGGGACAGATCTGCAGACTCTGCAAGACTGATGAGCTGAAAATCAAGGGCGGACATAATGTTGAGAATGCTCTGGCAGCAGCTGGTGCAGCATTCCTAGCAGGTGCTCGCATTCCAAAGATTGTAGAGGTGCTTAAATCCTTCGCAGGAGTAGAGCATCGGATTGAGCCTGTAGCTACTGTAAATGGGGTCCCTTATTACAATGATTCCAAGGCAACCAATACAGATTCTGCTATTAAGGCTCTTGAGAGCTTCCCTGATCATATTGTGCTGATTGCCGGCGGTGATGATAAGATGACAGATCTGGCTGATTTTATGGCGCTTGTCAAGGAAAGAGTAGATGAGCTGATTTTAGTTGGTGATGCGGCTGCCAGATTCAAGGAAAATGCTCTTGCTGCAGGATATCCGGCTGAGCATATTCATGAGGCTGGTTATTCTATGGAAAAGGCTGTTGAGATTGCTCATAATATTTCCGGAATTCCTCAGAAGGTACTGCTCTCTCCTGCTTGTGCATCATTTGACATGTATGAAGGCTTTGAGGCCCGGGGCCGCGATTTCAAGCGTCTGGTAAAGGCTCTGTTGGGATAAATAATCACTCGGGAGGATTATTAATTGAGAATTATAGTTTCTGGCGGTGGTACAGGTGGTCATATCTATCCTGCTATAACCTTGATCCGTACCCTGCAGAAGAGGGTAGATAATCTCGAGGTGCTGTATGTAGGTACATCAGCAGGTCTTGAGTCTGATATAGTGCCCAAAGAGGGCATCCGCTTTGCCACTGTAGAGCTTAGAGGCTTTAAGCGCAGCCTTTCACCAGCTAATTTTATGCGCTTGGGTAAGGCTATTTCTGCTGTATTCAAGGCTGCCTCGATAGTAAAGGAATTTAAGCCTGATGTTGTTATAGGTACTGGCGGCTATGTGTGTGGACCAGTATTGATGGCGGCTAGTCTTCAGGGAATTCCTGCCCTGATACAGGAGCAGAATGTTATTCCTGGAATAACCAACAAGATTCTGTCAAAGTTTGTTAAAGCTATAGCTGTTGGCTGTGAGGATGCAGTTATGCATTTTCCAGCAGAAAAGGCTGTGTTTACTGGAAATCCTATCCGTGATGAAGTTATGAATACTGACAGGGATAAGGGTTATGCGGAGTTTGGACTTGATCCTAGAAAGAAAACCATTCTTGTTTCTGGTGGCAGCCGAGGTGCAAGGTCTATCAATAGGGCTATGATTGATGTTATCGGTCATTATGCTGGAAGTGATTCTGTACAGATCCTGCATGCTACTGGCAGGGATGAATATGACGATATTATAGCTAGAATTGAAAAGGCAGGTATCAATCTTGCTAATGTCGATAATATAAAGGTAAAGCCTTATCTTTATAATATGCCTCAGGCTATGGCTGTGGCGGATTTGGCCGTATTCAGGGCTGGTGCTACTGGCCTGGCTGAACTTACGGCTAAAGGAATTCCAGCAATTCTGATTCCATATCCATATGCTGCTGAGAATCATCAAGAGTTTAATGCTCGTGCGGCTGAAGCTGCTGGGGCAGCAAGGATGATACTGAATCGAGATACCACTGCTGAAAAGCTTATAGAAGTAATAGAAGAGCTGCTATCTGATGATAAGATACTTAAGCAGATGGCTGAAAACAGCCGCCGTATTGGACGTCCTCGCGCGGCAGCTGACATAGCAGAAATTATTATTGAGTTAGCTAGGAAGAGTTGAAGGGGAGTTTTATATTGCTGACAGGCATTAAGAAGGTCCATTTTGTAGGAATTGGCGGTGCAGGCATGAGTGCTCTGGCCAAGATATTAACAGAGAAGGGCTATGAGGTTTCTGGTTCCGATATTAAGGAATCTGCAATGACAGGTATCCTGCGTGATTTAGGAGCTGTAGTATATATTGGCCAGAGGGCAGAGAACGTGCAGAATACCGAAGCCATTGTTGTTTCATCGGCTATACGCGAAGAAAATCCTGAGGTTATGGAGGCTAAGCGCCTTGGCCTTAAGCGGCTGCATCGTTCTGATGTTAATGCTTTTCTGATTAATAATTGCAAGGGGATAGCTGTGGCTGGTGCTCATGGCAAGACTACGACTACCTCTATGATAGGTGTGGCTCTGGATTATGAGGGAGTATCTCCTAGCATAATCATTGGTGGTGAGGTAGATTATCTTGGCTCTAATGCAAAGCTTGGCACAAGTGAATATCTGGTTTCTGAGGCTGATGAGAGTGATGGTACATTCCTTAAGTATTATCCATATATCGGCATAGTTACTAATATTGAAAATGACCATATGGACCATTATGGTACAATGGAAAATATCATCAAGGCCTTTGGACAGTTCATGTCTCAGGTTCGTGAGGATGGTTATGCCGTTGTATGCTTTGATAATGAGCATATCCGTACCTTAGCCAAGAAAGCTTCTTGCAGGATAGTATCCTATGCTATCGATAACGAAGCTGACTATATTGCTGCTAATATTCAGGCAGATACTCAGGGAACTAGCTTTGATGTAATCCATGATGGTGTGAAGCTTGGTACAGTCAAGCTGAATGTGCCAGGGCGTCACAATGTGCTTAATGCTATGGCAAGTGTGATTACGGGCATACTTGCTGGCCTTACGGTTGATCAGATGGCTGAGGGGCTTACTATGTTCAACGGAGCTAAGCGCCGTTTTCAGACCAAAGGACGTAAGGATGGCATATGGGTTGTTGATGATTATGCTCATCATCCAACAGAGATTGCTACTACCCTGAAGGCTGCGCGTCAGACACAGCCAAAGCGTCTGATATGCGCCTTCCAGCCTCATAGATATAGCAGAACTCAGCTTTTACAGAAAGAGTATGGCAGCTGCTTTAAGGAGGCTGATCTTCTCATTCTGACTGATGTTTATTCTGCTGGAGAGGACCCTATTCCAGGAGTGAATGGTGAGCTCCTGGTTCAGGAGGTTACAAAGCAGACTGGTCAGCAGGTCGTTTATGTTCAGGATAAAAATGAAATTGCTGGCTACCTGAAGTCTATTGCCCAGGAGGGTGACCTTATAATGACTATGGGTGCTGGGGACATTGTAAAGTGTGGTGAAGAGCTGGTAGGCCTCATGGGCTTATGAGCTTCTTTATAGACAGGAGAATTAACATGGGCAAGAAGATTGTTGTTGTAATGGGTGGTCCTTCCACTGAGGCTGAAGTTTCCCGCCGAAGCGGCTCTGCTATTCTCGAGGCTCTAAAGACAAAGGGCTATAATGCTGAAGGTCTGGAGCTGGATCCAATTCATTTTGCGGCTCAGATAAGGGAAATTAAGGCAGATTTTGTTTTTAATGCCCTTCATGGAAAATTTGGCGAGGATGGCGTGCTCCAGGGTACATTGGAGATGATGGGTATCCCTTATACCGGTTCTGGTGTGCTGGCGGCTGCTCTTACTATGGATAAAGTGGCTACTAAGAGAGCGTTTGCTGCTTCAGGAATACCTACGCCTGCATCTGCTGTATATTATCGTTATGAGCATAAGCAAAAGGATCTGTACAAAGAAATACTGCACAGCTTTACTCTCCCGGTAGTAGTCAAGGCAGCGACTCAGGGGTCAAGTATAGGTGTAGTTATTGTGGAAAGTGAAGATCAGCTGGAAGCAGCATTGACTGAAGCCTTCAGATATGATGAAGAGGTGCTGGTTGAAGAATTTATCAAAGGGCGTGAGCTTACTGTAGCAGTATGGGGCAATAACTCTCAGAAGGAAGCATTGCCTATAATTGAAATAACTACTGTTACTGGCCGTTATGATTATGAGACAAAGTACAAGACTGGAGCATCTTCACATATTATTCCAGCACCTGTTAGTGCTGAATTGACAAGAAAAATACAGGATATTGCTGTAAAGGCATTTTCTGTGTGCGGATGCCGTGGTATAGCAAGAATAGATTTTATGCTCAGCGAAGATGACCAGCCATATGCAATAGAGGTTAATTCTGTACCAGGAATGACTGAAACCTCACTGGTTCCAGACGCTGGAAGAGCTGTTGGCATGGAATTCCCTGAGTTATGCGAGCGTATACTTAAAATGGCAGGTTACGAAGACTAATTTATTTTTAGCAGATGTGATTGGCAGGTGTTTGTGTGGACCAGAAAAAGCATAAAACAATATCTCAAAAATCTGTTGGCGTAATAATGGGAGCACTGGTGGTGCTGCTGCTTGTGCTTGCTATGGCTTTTTCACCGATATTTGTTCTTCGCAATATTGCTATTACTGGAAATCAGTTTGTGTCAGATGAGGATATCTGCCGTATTGGCGGAGTGACACTGGGAGATAATCTGTTTCAGCTGCAGACTGATGAGATTCGTGAGCATCTCATGAAGGACCTGCGAATCGAGCAGGTGGTGGTAAAGCGTTCCTTTCCTAGTGCCCTGGAGATTCAGGTCACTGAAAGAATACCTATTGCTGTTGTAGCATGTGATTATGGTTACCTTGATATAGGCAAGGATGGCACAGTGCTGGATGCACACAGGACTCTGCGTGAAATGCTTGTGCCTATTGTTACAGGTGTAACTCTTTCTGATTTATTTGTTGGAGATTGCGTTGAGGATGAAAACATAAAGCTGGTGCTTCTGTATCTCGATATGCTTGATAGTGAATCTCGCCAGCAGCTTTCCGAAATCAGCATAGCAAACCCTGATCAGGTGGTGGCTTATGCAACTAATTCAGTGCAGCTTCGCATCGGCAAGCTGAATAATCTGGATAAGAAAACAGAAATATCCAGAAGCTTTCTTAGTGAACTTAAGGTGGCAAAACGTCCGATAGAATATATCGACCTTCAGTATGAATCACCTTTTATCAAGTTTAAGGATATTTAAGGAGGAAAATCCTGTTATGCAGATTAAAAGAGGCAGGCTGTCTATGGTCTGTGTCTGTGTGGTTCTTGGATTTCTGCTTGCATTACAATTCAGAAGCACAAGAGACTTTAATGCTAACCTGCCATATCAGCGTACTGAGGAACTGGCAGCAAGGCTTCAGCAGATGGAAAAGGAAAATGAGGTTCTGCGCCAGTCCCTAGACGAACTGAAGGAAGCTAGTGGTGTAGAAAAATATAGCAAGTTCAGTGAAGATATGAAGATGATTTCCGGCCAGACTGCTGTTGAAGGGCAGGGGATTATAATAACTATAGAGGATAGCAAACAGGGCAGCTCAAGCACAAATGATCCTAATCTTTATCTTGTTCATGACGAGGATCTTCTAAAAGTTATAAATGAACTCAGGGCTGCGGGTGCAGAGGCTATAGCTATTAATGGACAGAGACTAACGGCTATGTCAGAGATACGATGTGCAGGCCCTACCCTATCAGTAAACAATGTGCGTACAGCACCTCCGTTTGAGATAAGGGCTATAGGTAACAGCAAGGATCTGGTAGCAGCAATTAATATGCGCGGTGGTGTAGCGGATGCTCTTAAGGTGTGGGGTATAGTGATTGATGTTCAGCAGATAGAGAAGCTGTATATCCCTGCGTATAAGTCTAGTAATCAGTTTAAATATGCTGCACCGACTGAGAAGCAGGAGGGCGAGTGAGTATGGTTTATTCATTTTTAGGCCTTATTATTGGTCTCCTGCTAGGTTTTTTTGTTCCTTGGAGCATTCCTAAGGCATATTCTTCGCTGTTTTCAGTAGCGCTTCTGGCTTCCCTTGACTCAGTGTTTGGTGGTATAAGAGCTGCTATGGATGGTATCTTTGATGACAGGGCCTTTATTTCTGGTCTGGTAAGTAATGCCCTGCTGGCAGCCTTCCTGGTTTATGTAGGCGGTAATCTCGGTATAGATCTTTACTATGTTGCTTTGCTGGCCTTTGGCTTGAGAATTTTCAGAAATCTAGGACGAATTCGCCAATATTTGTTGAAAAGACAGTAAATTTGTATATTTTTATGGATAAAATCTACTATATTTGTTAAAATAAAGAAGCGTAGTGTTTTCTATGAATTTTAACAGCGGTATATTTACTGAAGAGTTTGCTGTAATACTATAAATCATGGGGGTATTTTGAGTGTTCAATATTTCTTTTGATACTAATGATATGCAGGATTTGGGTGCAAAGCCAGTTCTTAAGGTTATTGGTGTTGGCGGCGGTGGTGGAAATGCTGTCAAGCATATGGTTGATTCTGGAGTTCAGGGAGTGGAGTTCATCGTTGTAAATACCGATACTCAGGCTTTGCTCAAGAATCCAGCAAAGACCCGTATTCCTATTGGTGGTAAGCTTACCAGAGGCCTTGGTGCAGGTGCTCGTCCTGAGATCGGACTCAAGTCTGCACAGGAAAACAGAGATGAAATCCTGGATTCCCTGCGTGGGGCTGATATGGTGTTTGTAACTGCTGGTATGGGAGGTGGCACTGGAACCGGTGCTGCTGCTGTTGTTGCAGAATGTGCTAAGGAGCTTGGTGCTCTTACTGTTGGCGTAGTTACTACCCCATTCTCCTATGAAGGTCCAAGAAGGATGGAAAATGCGAATTATGGTATCAAGGCCTTAAGAGAGCATGTTGACACTATTATTGTTATTCCTAATGAGAGACTCAGAGCAGTAATTGACAAGTCTACTAGTATCAAGAAAGCTTTTGCTACTGCTGATGACGTCCTTCGCATTGCAGTACAGAGTATTTCAGATACAATTAATGATATTGGTATGGTTAATGTTGACTTTGCCGATGTAAAGGCTATTATGACTGATGGCGGAACAGCATTGATGGGTATCGGTGAGGGCTCTGGCGAAAATGCAGCTATAGATGCGGCTAAGATGGCGGTTAATTCTCCGCTGCTCGGCATAAACGTTATTGGTGCACCAAGCATTCTCATGAATTTTGCTGGTAGCGAGGATAAGGTAAGCCTCTTCCAGGTAAGTGAAGCCGCTGAGTATATTTCTTCACAGGGCAGTGATAATGTAAATGTTATCTGGGGTATAACTAATGATGAGTCACTTGGTGATACTGTTCGTGTTACTGTAATTGCAACAGGTTTTGAAACTGAGCAGACTAAAGATGATCATGTTCAGGGCCCAGGAATCCCTAGACCTGGCGTTCAGAGCAGTGTTAATCCATTTGCTCAGCAGGCTGGAAATATTCAGGTCGGTAACCAGCAGATTAAACCTGGCATGGGTATGCCATCACCGGATTTCTTCAAGGCTAACAATATCGACATTCCTACATGGATGAAGGATAGCAGCAAAAATAACAGGTTTTAATATATAGGGGAGCTATCGCTAAGCTGGTGGCTCCCTTAATTAAAAGTTATCTCAGGAGGAATGAGCTTATGAGGCGATACACTGTTTTGCTCATGACATCATTTTTTCTTATAATTTGTGCTGTGGCAGGCGGAGTGTATATCTCTGGCCATGCCGTTAAATCAGATAATGGTACTTCTCTGTCAACGATTAGAGTGTATACTACATTGCCAGTGGAAAGCGTAGCTCGTCTGGCAGATGAATATGAGAGCCTGAGCCGGGTAAGGGTTAATTTTATTCCGGTTACTGCAGAAGAGCTTGAGGAAAGAGCAGGTATACCAGGCAAGGCTGATATGGTGCTGGCTGATAGCCGTGTGCTCAACAGATTGGCTGGTTTAGGCTGGCTTGTTCCTTATGTTGGGGAAACCTCGGATGCTGTAAGCTCTGTACTGAAAAATGAGGAAGGCTTCTGGACAGCTGTGTGGTATGATCCTATAGTGTTCTGTTACAATAGGGATTATGCTGCAAATAATCCTAAGCTGCCTATGACCTGGCATGAATTAGCTGCTGATGAGGGATCCAGAGTGGCCATGACTGATTTTCTGGCCGCAGATGCAGCATCAAATCTTTTATTTTCATTAGTTTCTCAGTATGGCGAGGAAAATGGCTTTAACATTTTTTCCGAGCTTCATCCTAGAGTTGTTCAGTACTCGAAGTTTTTGTCTACCCCGGTCAGAATGACTGGTATGGGTGAGGTAGATATGTCTATAGCAGTTCAGAGTGAAGTGCTACGTTACATCAATGACGGTTATCCATTAAGGATTGTATATCCGCAGGATGGAACAGCCTTCAGCATGGTAGGCACTGGTATACTGCTGGGAGCTGCTGAGGACGAGCAGGCTAAGGCCTTTGCAGATTGGCTGCAGGGGGATGAGGCCCAGCTGGTCCTGCAGACAAATGGTATGTATTTTATTCCAGCAAATCGCAATACTATGGCCTATAAGAAATATACTGGCAAGGGTATAGTACTTTTTGATGCACCAGCTGATCTTTCAGCTGAGAGGCGGCGGGGATTGCTGGACTTCTGGGTAAAGAATATAAGAATAAGATGATTGCAGGGGGCTGTCCTCTTTATGAGGCGACAGCCCTTATTTAATGTGAAGGTGAGGAGTGAATGAAGTGAAGGCAGGTTTTATAAGCCTAGGATGTTCTAAGAATCTGGTAGATACAGAGGTTATGCTTGGAATATTGCGGGATAATGGTATAGAACTGACTAATGATTCCGCAGAAGCCGAAATACTGATAGTTAATACTTGTGCTTTTATACAATCCGCCAAGGAGGAATCTATAAATACTATTCTGAATATGGCTGAGTATAAAAATCCGGAAAAGGGTAAATGTAAAATTTTAATTATAGCAGGCTGTCTCGGCCAGAGATATAAGCAGGAGCTTTTGGATGAACTGCCAGAGGCTGACGCAATTGTTGGTACTGGTGCCTGGGATCATATAATGGATGCCATACGTGAAGCTCTGGCAGGTAACAGAGTGGTAATTGACAGAGGAAACGAGATTATTTATGATGCTTCAGTGCCTCGTATCCCATCAACTCCGCCTTACACTGCCTATATAAAGGTGGCAGAGGGCTGTAACAACCGATGTGCCTTCTGTGCTATTCCGCTTATTAGAGGAAAGTATAGAAGCCGCAGGATGGAGGACATTATTGAAGAAGCTAAGCGTCTTTTGGCTAATGGGGTTAAGGAGCTGGTACTTATTGCTCAGGACACTACAAATTATGGTCATGATATTTATGGCAAGCCATATCTGGCTCAGCTGCTGCGTGAGCTGGCCAAGCTTGAAGGCTTAGTTTGGCTCAGGGCTTTATATTGCTATCCTAGGTATTTTACCGATGAGCTGATAGACGTGTTTGCTTCTGAAGAAAAGCTTTGCAAGTATGTAGATATTCCGCTGCAGCATGCTAATAATTCAATACTCAGGGATATGCACCGTCCGGATACAAAGGAAGCTATTGAGGCACTGCTTAAAAAGCTGAGGGAACGTATTCCGGGAGTTGTAATACGTTCAACCTTCATTACAGGATTCCCAGGAGAAACCCATGAGCAATATCAGGAGCTTTATGATTTTCTGGAAAGTCAGCGGTTCGATCATGCTGGAATATTCACTTATTCCAGGGAGGAAGATACACCGGCTGCAGAAATGGAAAATCAAGTACCTGAGGAAGTAAAAGAAGAGCGCTATCATGCATTGAAGGCCCTGCAGGCAAAGATTTCTCAGGAGCTGAATGAGGCTCAGGAGGGAAATGAGCTGATGGTGCTGGTAGAGGGCTTTGCTGATGATGGAACTGCTTTTGGCCGTTGCTATCGTCAGGCTGATGATGTGGATGATAATATTTACATTGAGGGCGGATGTAAGGCAGAAATTGGTGATATGGTAAAGGTTAAGGTGCTGCAGGGATTTACTGAGGACCTGGTAGCTGAAGAAATAAACTGATTTTTAATAAGCTGCTAAGTTGTTTCTAATAAAAGTATGTTAAAACATATAGCAGATAAAAAAATTAGAAAATATGTGGCAAAACGTGCCTATATCGTTATATAATATAGTTAGTGTCTATGGGCCTGATTAAAAGGAGGAACAGTTATGAATTTCAAGAAAATTATTGCTAATACCTTAGCTGCTCTGGCAGTTGCTGCTATTACTACTGCAGGTTTCAGCGCACCAGCTTCTGTTGAGGCAGCTGATGCCGTGGAGTCACCAGCTGCAGTTGAGGTTGAGGCACCAAAGAACACATACAAATATGTAAGCGAGCGCTATGGCTATAGTATGATGCTGCCAAAGAAGCCTGTAGGAATTATTCCAGCATCTGTTGTCATGGAAGGTGAGAAAGGCGAAATTATTGTATTTGAGAACGATGGATATACCCTTAAGAATGCCTGGGTAGTAACTATTGATGCTTTCTCTGATAAAGCATTGCCTCTTGGTATCGAGGATGGCTCTGATCAGGAGAGACAGGAGTTTTTTGATAAGTTTGCTGCAATGGGCGGCTTTGAGGTGGTAAAGTTTGCAGAGCTGGATGGCAAGACCGGTGTATATTGCGTTACTGCTATGGAGCTGGATGTTGATACCGATGGTGATGGTGTTGATGATGAGACCGTTACTGCCGATAGCCAGATGATTAAGACCTATTTCCGTGGCGAGTTTGGCGGTCATTTCTGTGTAGCTGTTCTCAACAACCCTTACCTCACTCCAGAGACTGTAAATCAGTATGAGCAGGGTCTGTTGAGCTTCCACCAGTGGCCAACTCCACAGAATGTTGAGGAGTAATCTGATTTTCAGGTGACAGGTGTGTTTTTTGGAGGATAATCGGTCTTTTGTCAGCTGACCTTTGTGTCAGCTGATTTTTTTGTCTTTTTAAAGGATTTTTCATTTTTCCTGCGAATAATAAATACTAGTAGTTCTATTGTCGTAGGGATGTATGGCCTATTAGGGGGATTATTATGGCAAAAAAGGAAGCTGACAAGGGTATTCTGCTGGAGAGCGGTACTAATGAGTTTGAAATAGTTGAATTTACTGTAGGATCCGTTCATTATGGTATTAATGCGGCAAAGGTTCGCGAGGTTATAGGCCTTGTTCCAGTTACTGAGATGCCACAGGCACATCCTTTTGTAGATGGTCTGTTTACTTTGCGTGGTAAGGCTATACCACTTGTTGATCTGGCTAGAAGCCTGAATGTGGAATCACATAGACAGCGTAATATCATTGTTACTGAGATAAATAATTATAATATAGGTTTTAAGGTTGACAGCGTATATCGTATCCATCGTATATCCTGGAAGAATATGGAGCCATCACCTGAGGTGGGTGGTGCTTCCAAGGTTGTCGGAATAGTAAAGATGGAAAATAAGATTATATTGCTGATAGATTTCGAGACTATTATTGCAGAGATTAACCCTGTTATAAATGAGAAGCTTACTACCGTTGAAGAGGCAACTCGTGATATCAAGGATAGAAGAGCTGATGTACCTGTCATTTGTGCTGAGGATTCGCCTATGTTGAGAGAGCTTCTCGTATCTACACTAAGGGATTCTGGTTATGTTAAGGTTCAGGGCTTCAATAATGGCCAGGAGGCCTATGAGTTCCTTATGGCAGCTGTCGAGAAAAATGGCAATATCAAGGATAATGTCGGTGTTATTGTTTCTGATATTGAAATGCCTAAGATGGATGGACACCGTCTGCTTAAGCTGGTAAGAAGTGATAGCCGGTTTAACGATGTGCCGTTTATCCTGTTCTCATCTCTTATCTCTGATGAAATGCGCCGCAAGGGTGAGCGCTTAGGGGCAAGCGGACAGATTGCTAAGCCTGAAATAAATCAGGTTATTGAGCTTCTGGATAATCTGACTCTGGGCGAATGATGCTTTGGGCTAGTGTTTGTATTAGTAAAGAGGTGCCTTTAAAGGTACCTCTTTTTCATGTGGATAAAAGACCGCACAGTAGAATATAACTGGTAAAAATGATATAATCAAAAGGAATATATCATTTTGAAGGAGTGTAATTATGAACAAGCATATTAATGGATTTGTCGCGGCATTATCTTGCATAGTAATGTTTATGTTTTTTCTGGCGGATAGTGCAGTCAGCGAGGCATACGGGGAAAATAACTCTTTTGAATCAGCTCCGCTGTTTTTTTATGATACAGAGGTATTTGTAGATACATATAATAAGCTTTCCAAGTATTCTGATGATGAAAAGCTTGAACCGCCACGGGGGCAGGTTCATGTTACAGATATTGCCTTCAGTAAAACATTGATGTTTGAGTTTAATGCAAATAACACATTCAATGAGATAAACTCAATTGTAATTACAGCTGATGATGCAGACTCTCTTAAGCAGGCTGTAATAAGAACTGTGTTCCTGGTGGATTCTCAGAGTATAGGTGAGGTTTCCAGGGCGGTAAAGGAGATTCTTTCAGAGGATGGTCCTGAAGAAGCAATTGTTATGGATGATACTATAATACTTACCAGGCTGAAGGGAGAATATAAAATCAAGGTTCAGAAGATGTGGCAAAGAGGTGACTTCTGATGGCAGATACTGAGAAGATATTGCCTACGGTTCAGTGGTTTCCTGGCCATATGACTAAGGCACGAAAGATTATTACTGAAAATCTGAAGCTTGTGGATGCAGTTATTGAGCTGCTTGACGCCAGAATTCCATACAGCAGTGCTAACCCGATGCTACAAGAGATTATTTCTGGTAAGCCAAGAGTGGTAGCCCTTAATAAGGCGGATCTTGCTGATCCGGTAATTACCAGGAAGTGGGTTGACTATTTTACTCAGCAGGGGATAAAAGCGGTATCAATTGATTCCATGACTGGTAAAGGTACAAAGCAGCTTGTACAGGCTGTTGAGGATATGGCAAGGGAAAAGACGGAGAAGCTGCTTTCCAAGGGGGTTATTAAGCCTAGGGCTGCTCGTGTTATGATACTTGGCATTCCGAATGTAGGAAAGTCCTCGCTGATAAACCGGCTGGCTGGTGCAGTAAAGGCTAAGGCGGCAGATAAGCCAGGCGTCACCAGGGCAAAGCAGTGGATACGCATTGGAAAGAACCTTGAGCTTCTGGATACGCCTGGTATTCTTTGGCCTAAGTTTGAGGATATGACGGTTGGACTTAAGCTGGCATTTACTGGTGCTATTAATGATGAGGCAATTGACAGAGAGCAGGTAGTAGCTGTTTTTTTAGAGACTATGGCGAAGCTGTATCCTGAACGTCTCAGGGAGCGGTACAAGCTGATAGATGAGCTGCCGGAGCAGCCGATGGAGCTTTTGGAACTGGTGGGAAGAAAGCGTGGCTGTCTGGTTAAGGGTGGAGCTGTAGATCTTGATAAGGCACAGCGCATTGTTTTTACAGACTTCAGAAGTGGCAAGCTTGGTGTTGTAAGCCTGGATGTGCCTGAGGTGTAGGACTATCAGGTGATTTGAGAGGCAGAATTTAAATGGACTTGAGTAAGTTTTCGATAAAGCAGATAGAGGAAATGTTTGCAGAGGGCAGTAATCTGGAAGATCTGGTGGATGCTTGCCGTCAGGATAGCAGGACTGCTTGCAGCAGGCTAGTACGTCGTTTTGAAAGGCTGGAGGCTGAAAAACAGCGTCTCTGGGGAATGTACCAGTATGAACGTGATGCATGGGAGGATGGCCTTGATTATGTGGCTGGCGTGGATGAGGCTGGCCGAGGACCATTGGCTGGCCCTGTTTCTGTAGCAGCTGTTATACTCCCACAGACATTTTTGCTGCCCAAAATAAATGACTCTAAGAAGCTGTCTGCCAAGGTAAGAAATGAGCTTTATGATGAAATTATGGCCAAGGCAGTAGATGTACATCAAGTATTTATTGATTAACTAGGAGCCGCACACTCGTGACTTCAGTCATGAGTTAGGCGACT
>CAMCDL010000027.1 GCA_945873565.1 uncultured Selenomonadaceae bacterium
GCTGGTTAGGGACTTTCACCCATTAGAGTGCGCCCATGCTGGGCGCACAGCAAAAGGACCTGCCTGGTCATAATGACCAGGCAGGTCCACTAGCTTTTGCCTTTCATCAAGGAGCAACGATTGCACCTACAGGGCAGCCTGCTGCACAAGCACCGCACTCTACGCAAACGTCTGGGTCAATCTCATAATGAGCCTCACCCTCGGAAATAGCCTCTACTGGGCAAGTACCAGCGCAAGCACCGCAAGATACGCAAGCATCTTCAATTTTGTAAGCCATTCAGGACACCTCCCTTCGCAGGCGTGCTGCCAAAACTATCTGCAAGCTTCCATCCTCAAGCTGCTTCTGCCTGAGTACATAGAAACATTCAGCCTCTAATGAGAAAAAGGAACGGGTCGGCCTTGATATAACAGTGGTGTAAGCTATGCCGGCCTTTGCCAATATATCTGCAGCCTCATCCCAGCTATAGCCGGACACATCAGGACAACGGTCCATCATACCTCCATGATTTCCTTTTCCTTGATTCCTCTGAGCTCATCCACAGACTTGATATACTTATCTACAGTCTTCTGGAAGGATTCCTGAGCCTTTTTGGACTCATCCTCAGTAATTTCCTTAGCCTTTTCGAGTTTCTTGATTGCATCATTTGCATCACGGCGGATATTGCGGATTGCAACCTTTGCCTCTTCAGCTTTCTTGTTCAGGGTCTTAACCAGCTCCTGGCGACGCTCCTGAGTCAGCTGCGGAATAGCCAGGCGGATAGCAGTACCATCAGAGTTAGGAGAAAGGCCCAAGTCGGATTTCATAATAGCTTTCTCAATATCGTGAAGTACGCTCTTCTCCCAAGGCTGGATAACAATCATACGAGCCTCAGGAACAGTAACCTTTGCAACCTGGTTTACTGGAGTAGGGGTACCATAATAGTCAACCATTACCTTATCCAGCAGAGATGGAGTTGCACGGCCAGCACGCAGGGAAGCGAACTCGCGCTTCATTGCCTCTATAGACTTATTAATACGCTCTTCGTTAGAAGAAACAATACCTTTAATCAAGATTATTTACCTCCTACAGTAGTACCAATATTTTCACCAATAGCTGCCCTGTAGATATTTTCATAATCATCTACATTAAATACCACCAGCGGAATGCTGTTATCCATGCAGAGGCTGGTAGCAGTTGTATCCATTACAGCCAGTCTGCGGGCCAGAATTTCAGAGTAGCTTATTTCATCAAACTTCTTGGCATCAGGGTTCTTGTTAGGGTCTGAATCATAAATACCCTCAGTGCCCTTCTTAGCCATCAGAATTACGTCAGCCTCAATCTCAGCAGCTCTGAGAGCTGCAGTAGTATCTGTGGAGAAATATGGGTTGCCAGTACCAGCACCAAAAATTACCACACGATCCTTCTCCATATGTCTGATAGCCTTGCGACGGATATATGGCTCAGCAACCTGACGCATCTCAATAGCACTCTGTACGCGGGTGTTTACGCCACACTTCTCAAGGCCATCCTGAAGAGCAACTGCATTCATGACTGTAGCCAGCATGCCCATATAGTCAGCACTTGCACGCTCCATGCCCTTTGCACTGCCTGCAAGGCCGCGCCAGATATTGCCACCGCCAACAACGATAGCAACCTCTACACCAGCTTCATGCACTCTTTTAATCTGAATGGCAATCTTCTCAACCACCTCAGGATTAATGCCGAATTTCTGATCACCTGCCAGAGATTCGCCACTGAGCTTTAAAACCACGCGCTTATACTTAGCCAAAAGTAAAACCTCCATCCTAGAACTATTGGTTTACCGATTCTAAGGAAAATTCGACGGCAGCGTCTTCATTTCCTTCATGATACTTAAAAAAGCTGAATTTTTTTAAAGCATTTCTCGAAAAAAGGGACTGCCACCAATATAAGAGCAGTCCCTCATAATTCATATTAAGATTAAATTACTTAATCTGAGCTGCAACCTCAGCTGCAAAATCCTCGTTCTTCTTCTCAAGGCCCTCGCCCATCTCGAAACGAGCGAAACGACGAACCTCTACACCGCCAAGGATATCCTTAATGGTCTTGTCGCCATCCTTAACGAACTCCTGCTCAACCAGGCAAACTTCCTTATAGTACTTGTTGATACGGCCATCAACCATCTTCTCAACAATCTTCTCAGGCTTGCCCTCTTCCAGAGCCTGCTTCTTCAGAACCTCACGCTCATGAGCAAGAGCTTCGTGATCTACACTAGCACGATCGATGCACTGTGGCTTTGCTGCCGCAATCTGCATTGCAACATCCTTGCCAAGAGCCTCATCGCCACCGGACAGCTCAACGATAACGCCGATCTTGCCGCCCATGTGGATGTATGTAGCCAGCTTGCCATCCTCAGAGGAATAAACCTCAAAACGACGGAGGGACAGCTTCTCACCGATGGAAGCAACAGCCTCAGTCATAACATCAGCAACAGTCTTGCCATCCATCTCAGATGCATTCAGAGCATCCATATCTGCAGGCTTGGTAGCTACGATGTGCTGAGCAATCTTCTTTACCAGAGCCAGGAAGTTCTCGTTCTTTGCAACGAAGTCAGTCTCGGAGTTGATCTCAACGATTGCTGCAGTATTGCACTTATCGCAGTAAGCAGCAGCTACGACACCCTCAGAAGCGATACGGCCAGCCTTCTTAGCAGCCTTTGCAATACCCTTCTCACGGAGATAGTCAATTGCCTTGTCCTTGTCGCCATCGCACTCTACGAGAGCCTTCTTGCAATCCATCATGCCTGCGCCAGTAATCTCGCGCAGCTCCTTTACTAATGCAGCAGTAATCTGTGCCATTGTAAATTCCTCCTAAATTCGAATATAATGTGCTCCAAAGGGGCACTGGCGGAAAAAAAGGGATAAGGGATAGAACCCTTACCCCTTCATCATTTTATATTACTCAGCGTCCTCTGCAGGTGCCTCAGCAGCATCGCCGGACTGACCCTGACGGCCCTCGATAACAGCATCTGCCATCTTGCCAGTAATGAGCTTAACAGCACGAATTGCATCATCGTTACCAGGGATTGGGTAATCAATCTCATCAGGATCGCAGTTAGTATCGATAATTGCTACGATAGGAATGTTCAGCTTGTGTGCCTCTGCAACAGCGATACGCTCCTTGCGAGGATCAACAATGAACAGAGCGCCAGGGAGCTTATTCATCTCCTTGATACCACCAAGGTACTGCTGAAGCTTCTCCATCTCATGACGCAGGGAACCAACTTCCTTCTTGGTCAGTACATCGAAAGTACCATCCTGCTCCATAGCCTCCAGCTCCTTCAGGCGATTAATACGCTTCTGAATGGTCTGGAAGTTAGTCATCATGCCGCCCAGCCAACGCTCGTTTACATAGTACATATCAGCCTTCAGAGCCTCATCCTTAATAGCCTCCTGAGCCTGCTTCTTGGTACCAACGAACAGAACGGACTTGCCCTCTTCAGCAACACTGCGAAGGAAGTTATAAGCCTCCTCAGCCTTCTTTACGGTCTTCTGAAGATCGATGATATAGATGCCATTGCGCTCGGTGAAGATGTACTTAGCCATCTTAGGATTCCATCTTCTAGTCTGATGTCCGAAATGAACACCAGCCTCTAATAACTGTTTCATAGAAACAACTGCCATTGTGGTGCACCTCCTGTTTTTTTTACCTCTGCCAGCCTCATTTGCCGATATACCCCTTGCCACACCGCGCAGGGAACAGCTCAGCTATCAGCCAGCATGCGTTTTTAATATTACACCGCTGAATAGTTTATCACAACAGCGACATAAACGCAATCATTTTTTATACATATTTACTAGTATTTCCTGAGCCTGATATACATGCTCCATGACAATATTCTCCCTGGAACGGTATATAAGCGCGGAATTAAGCATCAGAAACAATATACAGCCTATAAGCGTGCCAGCCGTCAAACGTTCAAAAATAAGACGCCCGCCGCCAGAAAGCACGTAGCTGCCGCCAATCCAGATTGTCAGCAGCAGCAGGCCTGCAAAGAAGCCTGTACCATTAAAAAGCATTCTTATGCCCTCTGCAAAATCCAGCTGAAGGAAATTGGCCATAATAATATCATCCACCCACAGGCCAGTAGCTGCATAGTGAGTCCATACCATCATTACTGGCATCAGCATAAGCATCAGCAGCACCCATTTCAGCCAGCATCCAGCCTGACCGTCGGGTACCAGGGCCATTATAAAAATCATGATATTAGACAGTCCACACCAGAAACCGATATAGGTATTTACCTGCCAATACTCAAGAGCAGTACCAGTAAGCCAGGTTATTATAAACAGCGAGCAGCCTGCAAGCCCCAAGCGGACCAGCAGAGCCATATAACGCCGGTCGTTGATAAATATACGATTACCTATCACTGTCAGCAGGGCCACCGCCAGCAAAAACAATGTGTGCCTCAGGGTAATATCCCAAGTGCCTATAAAGGTCAGCACAGTAAGTACACCACATATTATCACCATGGAGTAGATAAATCTCATACATCCATTTATAAAATCTATTATATTCATGAAAGTTCTCCTAGATTACCTGCCAATTATCACAAATGAGCTGTGCCCCATCTCGGGATGACTGACTATTTCCAGCTCAATACCAAGCTCCTTCGATAATGGGCCAAGGGTATCAGTCAGCTTGAGATCATCTGCCACTGCAGGATTCAGCTGCAGCTCATAGCCATCTTGATTGTGATGTTTTTTCTCCAAACGCCTTATCTCCCGGCAAATTCTTATACCGATGGTCTCGGATGATTCTACCCTGCCAGTTCCGTTGCAGGCAGGACAGGTAGCATACAGCATGGCATCTACGTTAGGCCTGGACTTCTTTCTAGTAATCTCTACCAGTCCCAGAGCCGTAATATCAACAATATTTGTCTTAGTACGGTCCTTCTGTGCCTGAGCCCGCATCCTAAGAAGCAGCTCCTCCTTCTGGCTTTCCTTTTCCATGTCTATGAAATCCACCAGAATTATTCCGCCGATATCCCTAAGCCTCAGCTGCTTCATGATTTCATCAGCTGCTTCCAGGTTCATCCGGTACACCGTCTCACCAAGGTTAGCATTTCCCACAAACTTTCCAGTATTGACATCGATGACCGTCATAGCTTCAGTCTTATCAATAACCAGGAAGCCGCCAGATTTCAGCTCTACCACAGGACTTTCCAGCTTTTTAAGCTCCTCATCTATGTGATAGCTGTTAAAAATCGATACATTTCCCTTGTAGAGATGAATACGCTTGGCAAGCTCTGGATTAAAGCTTTCTGCAAGCTCCACCGCCCGCCTGTATACCCGCTCATCATCTATGACCATCTCATCTACATCATCGGTAAAGCTGTCACGTACTATGCGGATAGCAAGGTCAGCATCCCTGTAGAGCAGCCCCGGACCATCCTTCAACTTAGCCTTTGCCGTTATAGCCGACCATATTTTAGCCAGATATTTAATATCCTGCTCTATAGCCTCCCTTTTCTGACCGATAGCAGCCGTGCGGATAATCATACCCATGCCCTCAGGCTTGAGCTCTGTCACAATATCATGAAGGCGCTTTCTCTCGGCTTCATCCTCAATACGGTGAGAAATTCCCACATATCCCGAAGAAGCCGGCATCAGGACCACATTACGTCCCGGGATGGACAGATGGGTAGTAGCTCTCGGTCCCTTAAGCCCGGAGGCATCCTTTGTAATCTGTATCGGCAGGCTCTGACCAATATGGATCTTAGGCTGCTGGGACTCAAGCCCACCAGCATTTGGTGTTTTCCCATCACCTACATACAAAAACGCATTCTTAGACTGTCCTATATCCACAAAGGCAGCCTGCATGCCCTTTAATACATTCTGGACATGCCCCTTATATATATTGCCAACCAGATGCGTATGCTGAGGGCGCTCCAGCTCCACAGCAATCAGCTCCTGATTATCTATAAGTGCCATGCGTGTTTCCTCAGGCATAACATTTATAATTATGGATTTCAAAGTCCGCCCTCCTTTCTCAGCAATTATGCCTTACACCAGGTCAATAAGAGCCTTGCCTTCGCCATACATAGCCTTACGGTTTATAAGTGCTCTTACTGGATTTATCGGCAGGCCGAATTCCTCAGCCAGAATTTTCAATATGTCACTGGATTTTATTGTTCCTGTCTGAGTAATAATTATACTCATTTCCAGCTTCAGCCTATCACCAGACATGGATATTTTTACAGGATCCTTGATATATTGTTTTATTTCGATATCTCGGACCTTCTTAGGGGTAACCCTATGATATACATATTCTTTCAGCTGATTGAATTCCTGAACCGACTCAACAGCCTTATCCCAATCGCCTTCCAGGGGCATAAAAAGCTCGTAATCGGCCAGATCAACCTCGGCCATCAAAGACTTATGCTTCTTCTTATTCTTAAATTCTCTGACAGGCTTTATTCTGAGGATTCTGACCCCCTGCGGCAGATGAGCATTCAGCCTATCCATAACCTCTTGCGCATTCAATGGCCTAGCCATTTCAAAATCCATGTATTCCTTATCACTAGTTACTCCCATGGCCAGAGCAGAGGCAAATGCCATTTTCATATGAGGATTGAAGCCCTCGGAATATGCTGCCGGCAAATGAGCACGGCAGATAGCTCTCTGTATAACACCTGCATAATCCAGGTGAGATATATAGCGGACCTCTTCCCCTTTGGTAATCTCAGCCCGATACTTATACATCCTTGGCCCTCCAATCTACCACCTTAGCATCCAGTGCTGGGCATACCCCACAGGCTGAGCACTTGCCCCGCCGGCAGTCCTCAGTCAAGCACTCCTGCAAGGCTTTATCATATTCACGTCTCAGGAAGGCTCTGCTTACGCCAGGACTGGTATGCTCCCAAGGCAAAGGCTCTTCCAGATCACGGGTGCGCTCATTGTACTGAGTTATATCTATACCGCACTTTTCATAGGCTTCATGCCATACTTCATTCTTAAAAAGATCAGTCCAGCCATCAAACTTAGCCCCATCCTTCCAGGCTTGATAAATAACCTTGCTCAGACGGCGGTCACCTCTGGCCAGGCTTCCTTCAAGAACACTGACCCTGGCATCATGATAGTTAAATTTAATGGACTTATCCCGGATATTTTCCTTCAGCAATTTCTGGCGGCGCTCGAATTCCTCACGAGGCACCTGTCCGAACCATTGGAAAGGAGTAAACGGCTTTGGTACGAAGCATGATACACTGATGGTTACTGTGCAGCCACGTCTTCCCTTAACCTCGAAATATTTATCAACTACCTTCTTAGCCAGATTAGCAATACCGATAATATCCTCATCAGTCTCAGTTGGCAGCCCCATCATGAAATAAAGCTTTACCTGCTTCCATCCCTGCTTGAAGGCAGCTTCTACGGCCTGCAGCAGATTTTCCTCGGTAACACCTTTGTTTATTACATCTCTCAAGCGCTGGGTACCTGCCTCTGGAGCGAATGTCAAGCCGCTTTTTCTTACCTGCTGCATCTTATGCGCAAGGTCGATAGAAAAACTATCTATTCTAAGAGATGGCAAGGAAAAGCTTACCTTTTCTCCCTCAAAATCAGCAAAGAGGTCATCAACCATTTCACCAAGGCATGAATAATCAGCTGAACTCAGTGATGTAAGTGACATTTCATTATAGCCGGTAGAATCAACCAGCTTCCTTGCCAGTTCCCGAAGACGCTCCTTGCTCCGCTCACGTACAGGACGATAAGAGGTTCCAGCCTGACAGAACCGGCAGCCTCTGGTACATCCCCTGAACAGTTCCAGCATAATGCGGTCGTGAACAATATCGATATATGGAACTACAGGCTTCTCAACAAAGGTTACCTGATCCATATCCTTTATAACACGCTTATACACCACCGGCTTTGCTGCATCATCCAGCAGCTTCATGCCGCTAAAAAGGCCCCGGTCATCATATTGCGGCTCATAAAAGGCTGGTACATAAATACCATCCAGCCTAGCTGCCTCCCTGAGGAAGCCCTGCCTGCCGCCAGGAGAGCCTGCAGCCCTCCAGCTGACAAACACATCAACTACCTCAGATATAATCTCCTCACCCTCACCCAGGATAAAGAAATCAAAAAAATCACATACAGGCTCAGTATTATAAACACACGGACCGCCACCAACTATAAACGGATCATTATCATCCCTGTCCTTAGTCCATACCGGTATACCAGCCAGCTCAAGCATATTAAGAACGTTGGAATAAATCATCTCATACTGAAGTGAAAATCCCAAAAAATCAAAGCTTTTAATTTCGTTGAAGCTTTCCAGAGAAAAAAGCGGTATTCCAGCTTCCCGCATCTTTTCTTCCATATCAATCCATGGAGCGTAAACTCGCTCACAGAAGGTATCGCTGCGGCCATTTAATACCTCATAGAGTATCTTCAGGCCAAGATTGGACATACCAACCTCGTAAACATCAGGAAGCGCCAGGGCAAAATGACACTTGGCCTCATCCCAGTTCTTCTCTACAGCATTCCATTCATGACCGGTATAACGGGCAGGCTTTTCAATTGCCTGCAAAATTTCCGGTGTCAGTTTTATCATTGCTCATACTCTCCAAAATCAGAATTGCAGCGTCTGACTGCGTAAATGTATATTCAGCAGTATGGCCAAGGCCATCATATTTGTAGTCAGGGCACTTATACCATAGCTCATATAAGGTAGAGGTATACCAGTTACAGGCATGATTCCAGCAGTCATGCCAACATTTACCAGCACATGGAAAGCCAGCATGGAAGTGATTCCCACTGCCATCAGCATGCCAAAATTATCCTGAGCCTCCCTGGCAATCTTAATACCTCTTCTAAGGACCACAAGGTACAGCAGCAGCAGGATAACTGCGCCTACAAAGCCCAGCTCCTCGCCGACTACCGCAAAAATAAAGTCAGTATGATTCTCCGGCAAGAAGTTTAGCTGACTCTGAGACCCCTCAAACAGGCCCTTGCCCCATAGCATGCCAGAGCCTATCGCTATCTTAGACTGGATAATATGATATCCTGATCCCAACGGGTCAACATTAGGATCAAGGAATACCATTATTCGCTGCTTCTGATAATCCTTCAGAAAATGCCATAATAGAGGCATGGCTGCCACCCCGGCCGCCATAATCCCCCCTAGCAGCTTAAGTCTTACACCACTGGCAAAAAGCATTCCGAAGAAAATAGCCATAAATACCAGCGACGTGCCAAGATCCGGCTGCTTAAGCACCAATAGGAAGGGGATACCAACATAGGCAGCTATCGGCAGGAAATCCTTAAGGGTATTTATCTTCCCCAGCTTATCCTCCATCAAGGCTGCCAGAGAAACAATCATTATCAGCTTGGAAAACTCCGACGGCTGCAAGGTAATAGGACCAAGCTGAATCCATCGCTGTGCCCCCAGTGCCGATTGTCCGACAAACATAACTGCTAGAAGCATAATCAGATTAAAGGCATACATTTTATGCCCATACTGCTTAAGCATCTTGTAATCAAAATTCATCAGAAAAACCACTATACCGGCATTGATAATGGCAAATATGCCCTGCCTCTGCACAAACCAGTATCTTTCTTCACTGGGAGTATTAATGTGAGTTGCACTGCCTATTATTACCAGACTAATGATTATAATAGCTGCCACTGCAGCTATCAGCACGAGGTCAGTTCTCCTTAGCCATCGTTTATTAATTATCACAAAAATCAGCCTCCATAAATAAACGGCCTGATTCCAGCCATAGTTATACCCAATAATAATACCATGATACAAAAAAATAAACAATAAAAAAAGCACCTCCCCGAAGGGTGGTGCTTTAGCATATATCAGCGGAAATGCTTCATCTTTCGCACTGGAATATTTGCAACCAGTGCAACAGAATTCTCATCGTTTTCCAGAGCTACCTGCATATCATTCTTATCGATAATCATGTATTTTGAAATTACCTGAATGATATCCTCTCTCAGATGCTCCATTACCTCAGGGGTTATATTGGCATGATCGTGAATCAGTACAACCTTGAGGCGATCCCTAGCGATGTCGCGGGAGGACTGCTTTTCTCCGCCAAACAGACTCTTTAATATATTCAGCATCGTTGAGCCCCCTTACATACCAAACGCACGCTTGAGGCGAGCGAAAAATCCTTCCTTAGGGAATTCCATGAAAGGAATCTCTTCACCGCAGATACGTCCTACAATATTGGTATATGCCTTGCCGGCCAAGGAGGAGCCTGATACAATAACAGGCTCACCCTTATTAGTTGCAGTAACTACCATCTCATCATCAGGTACCTGACCAATACAGCTGATAGAAAGAATATCATTAATATCATTCATATCAAGCATATCACCCTTCTCAACCATCTGAGGTCGAATACGGTTTACAATCAGCTTAATATTATCCTTGTCAGCCCTTCCCAGCTCACCAATAATCTTATCAGCATCACGTACTGCAGAAATCTCTGGCATAGTAACTACAAGAGCAGTATCCGCAGCAGCGATAGCAGTCTGGAAGCCCTGCTCTATACCTGCCGGGCAATCAATAATAATATAGTCGTATTCCTTGCGGAGCTCATTGCACAGAACAATCAGCTGCGCGGGATTGATAGAGGACTTATCCTTAACCTGAGAAGTAGGCAGCAGGAACAGTGTCTCAAATTTCTTGTGACGTACCAGGGCCTTCTTATAAGGCACACGTCCCTCAGTAACATCTACCAGGTCATACATGATGCGATTCTCAAGTCCCAGCAGGAGATCAAGATTTCTAAGACCGGTATCGGTATCAATCAGCACTACGCTCTTACCACGCATAGCAAGACCTACACCTATGTTTGCGGTTGTTGTAGTCTTGCCTACACCGCCCTTGCCGGAGGTTACAACAATTACTTGACTCATCAGTTAATCCTACCTTTCTATTGACTCAATCACAATCTGACCATCTTTTATAAATGCTCTCTCCGCCTTATCACGTTTTTCCATATTATCCGGTGATCTGGCAATGAGGTCGGCAATCCTTATCTGGACTGGCATCAGATTATCAGCAATAACAAATGCCTCGGTATCACCAAATGCACCTGCGTGAACTACACCCCGGCAGGTACCACGGATATCGATGCTGCCACCTGCTATAATCTGAGCACCTGGGTTTACATTGCCACAAATGAGCACTGAGCTCTTGCTGGAAATCTCCTCGCCACCACGTACTGTACGATTGATAACCAGCATCTCCTCCACCCGCTCATCTCTGCCAGCAGGCATATCCCTATGGGCACGATGCTCTGACCTGGCTGCAGGTGCATTCCTTACTAAGGCTTCATCTGAAAACTCCAGCTTTAAGGAATACTCGTCAAATATGGCCATCATAGCCGCCTGGGCCTTCTGTCCAAAACCATTAGGTGAGGTTTTTATTACAGTCCCAGCTGGAAAGCTCTTGGCATTTTCTGCCAGCCTAGCCTTGATAGCCGCCTCCAGCTTAGGATATGGCGTATTCTGGTCCAGAAGCATAATCAGCCCTGTACCGTTCCCTTTGAATTTTACAACATTGTCACTCATCTTTTAGCCTCTGCATCCTTCCTGGAAGCCTTGTCCTTTTTAGCTGCCTCTGCCTTTGCCTGCTCTTCAAGCTTTGCCTGCTCAGCAGCCTTCTTCTGGGCAGCAATCTGCTCAGGTGTAGGAATGTGGAATACAGCCTCCAGTATTTTCTTGCCGATAGGAACGGCAGACTGAGCACCAAAGCCGCCCTGCTCAACAATTACTGCCACTACAACTGATGGATTATCAAATGGACCATAGGCAACGAACCAGCCATGATCCTTTCCATGAGGATTCTCAGCAGTACCAGTCTTGCCGGCAATATCTATAGGAAAATCCTTTCCAAAAATAAATGCTGCTGTACCATACTTGGTAACACCTTTAAGTCCGTGCTGCACCAGAGAAATAATATCCTGTGAAACCTGCAGCTGGCCTAAAAGTACTGGTTCAAATTTCTTCACCAGCTTACCATCATGAGACATAATCTTCTGAACCAGATAAGGCTGATAACGCTTACCGTCAGCAGCAATCTCCGCCATTACCATGGCAGCCTGAATAGGAGTAACAAGGTTAAAGCCCTGACCTATAGCAGCATCGAATGTCTCAGCCAGATACCAGTCCTCTTCAAAAAACTTTTCCTTGTAGCGACGGTTTGCCACCAGGCCCTCTGCCTCGTATGGCAGATTTACACCGGTTTTCTCACCAAGCCCAAACATTCTGGCATATTTTTCCAGCTCATCTATGCCAAGACGGTTACCCATCTCATAAAAATACACATTATCAGAATGAGCCATTGCCTCATCAAAATTAATCCAGCCCAAAGCCTCGCCTTCGGCATTGCCCTTAGGGATTATCCAGTGATGACCTGTATCAAGAATCTTTTCCTCTGGCGTTACCTTTCCAGCAGCCAGAGCTGCTGTACCAGTAACTATCTTAAAGGTTGAACCCGGCGGATACTCACCAGTAATTGCCTTATTATCCATAGGATAGAATGGATTCTCGTTAATCTTCTTCCATTCCTTTTCTGAAATACCCTGAGCAAACAGATTCGGATCAAAACCTGGCCGGCTTACAATTGCCAGGATTTCGCCTGTCTGAGGATTCATTACAACAGCCGCTGCAGCGCTTGCCCCGATCAGCTTAAGCTGATCATCAACAGCCTTTTCAGTAGCCAGCTGTATATCTCTATCTATGGTGAGCACCACATCATGACCAGGCACCGGATTCTTCTTTCCGAGAATCTGCACTGGCTTGCCGGTAACATCTACCTCTACCTGCTCACCACCATCAATACCTCTCAAAAGCTGATCATACATCTTTTCAAGGCCGAACTTTCCTATTATGTCACCGGTCTTATAGCCCTGGTCCTTTTTATCCTCCAGCTCAGTATCACTTATCTCGCTTACATACCCAAGGGCATGCACAGCCATCTCCTTGAAGATATACTGGCGGATTGGCTGAACCTCAACAACTACACCTGGATACAGCTCCTTCTGCTCCTCGATAATTGTCAGAAGGTCTGGCCCCACATCATTTTTTATGCGGATTGGATCAAAGCCCATATGGTTTTCTATACGCCGGTTTATTTCCTCCACTGGTACATTCAAAAGCTTGGAAAGCCTTTCAATTACATCTGGAGATATAGGCTCAGTGAGCGGCAGAAGGGCCACTGTAAAGCCAGGGCGATTAGTTACCAGCATGTTGCCATTCCGGTCATAAAAGGTTCCCCGGGCTGCCACAGCAGGCACAAGCCTTATGCGGTTACCATCGGCAAGACTGGCATAATGCTCTCCCTCATAAACCTGCAGATAGCCCATGCGGCCTATCAGCACAGCTATGACAAGTACGATTATGCCACCGAGGGCTGTCAATCTTTTACTGAACTCGCCTGTATTCTCAGTCACAAGAATCGCTCCTAAAATAAAACCCGTTATGCAACATAGGGACTATCTGTAAGACAGCCCCTAAATAAATTTCCATACTACTTGTCCGCTGTTTTTTCAATAATTCGCCTCACCATATAATGTATCGGCCAGGCAAAAACAGCATTATAGCACAGCAGCGGAATCAAATTCATTGTCATATGCACCAGTGGATTAAACCTGTAACCCATCATGAGCATTATTATCATCAATATAAAATAGCAAACTGAGGTACTGACAACTGATGCCGATATTGGCAGCATAAAATTGTCCCTGATAACCCTGCTAGAGAAAATACCACAGCCATAGCCAGCCAGCAGCTTGCTGAAGGTGTTGAAGCCGAAAAAAGTCCCTGTGGCCAAATCCTGAAACAATCCCAGCACAAAGCCCATAAAGCTGCCCATACGGCTTCCCTTCTGAAAGGCAAAGGAGCCTGTAATCAGCAGAAACAGGTCTGGGCCTATGCCGTTATAATGAATAAGCGGCAAAAATGACGACTGTACAACATACACAGCCAGCGCAAACATCAGCCAGATAAGAAAGTTTTTATACATATATACACCTTCCTACCTGCCTATAGGGCTGCCAGATGCATCTGTCTCAGTTCCTGGAGTCTGAGCTGGAGGTACAATAGCCTGCGGCGGAGCCTCACGGGATGCGGTTATTACCATTACATCCTCAAGTTTCTGAAAGTCAACTGCAGGCTCGATATATGCAACCTCAAGCAGACCTCCACCATCATCCTCAAGCTTTTTTACTGTACCTAGCATCAGTCCCTTAGGATAGATGCCACCAAATCCCGAGGATATAATAATATCCCCTTCAACAATATCTGAATTGATAGGAATGTTTACCATGCTCGGAGTAGTATCGTCAGTCAGGTTGCCCTTAAGTATGCCAGCTACCCGTGATTCCGTGCGCTGCACAAGAGCCCCCACAGAGGTTCTAGGGTCAAGAATCAGCTGAACCTTGGAGGCATTAGAAGAAACCTCCGTAACCAATCCTACCAGTCCCTTTTCCGTAATGACCGGCATATTCTTGGCAATACCATCTTCACTGCCGCGGTTGATTATAAGCACGCTTGTCCAGGTGGCTGCATCGCGGCCAATAACCCGGGCTGCTGTAAGATCAAACTGCAGTGCATACTGCTTATAATTAAGAAGCTCCTTCAGCCTTGCATTTTCAGCGGCATACTCATTTGCCTGCAGGTTCTGCTGGCGCAGCTGCACTACTTCGTTCTTCAGCATCTCATTCTGATGATAAACAGTAACTACCTCCCATATGGAAGAAGTCACATAATTCACCTGACTGCCGGCCCAGGCCACAGCTCTCTGGAAAGGAGCCAGCGCACTGGTTACAGCTGGACTGCTGAAGGCTGGCTCAAAGCGCCCCCTAGCTGAGAAGAAAATAATACAGAATATGCTGACTGCCACAAAGATAAGCAGCCAGATTTTTCGTTCTGAATTCTTATCTCTCCGAACTCTGCTCATTTATTATCTCAACTTCTTTGTAGTCATTACAACTCTCTTTAACAGCTCAATGTTCTCGAGAGAACGGCCAGTACCCTCGCCTACGCAGGAAAGCGCATCCTCGGATACCAGTACAGGCATACCAGTCTCGTGGCTCAGGAGCTTATCAAGATTAGTCAGCAGAGCACCGCCGCCAGTCATCATGATACCATGGTCCATAACGTCAGCAGCCAGCTCTGGAGGAGTTTTCTCAAGAGTGCTCTTTACAGCATCAATAATCTTGTATACAGGCTCACTAAGAGCATCACGAATCTCAGTTGCCTTGATATTCAAAGTCTTAGGAAGGCCGCTTACCAAATCACGTCCGCGGATATCCATAGTCTTATCCACGCCATTTACAATAGCGGAGCCGATATTAATTTTGATATCCTCAGCAGTGCGCTCTCCAATCATCAGGTTATACTCGCGCTTGATATAAGAAACGATGGAAGAATCCATCTCATCACCGCCGATACGGATGGAACAGCTGGTAACGATACCGCCCAGGGAAATAACAGCGATTTCAGTAGTACCGCCACCGATATCAACTACCATAGAGCCAGTAGCCTCTTCAACTGGCAGGCCAGCACCTATTGCTGCTGCCATAGGCTCCTCTATGAGATATGCCTCTCTTGCGCCAGCCTGCTGAGCCGCATCAATAACTGCACGCTTCTCAACCTCAGTTACTCCAGAGGGAACACCTACTACTACTCTTGGGCGAACAAAGGATGACTTGGAATTCATAGCCTTGCGGATAAAATACTTCAGCATAGCCTGAGTAACATCAAAGTCAGCAATAACGCCGTCCTTCATAGGACGGATTGCAATAATGCTTCCTGGAGTACGGCCCAGCATTCGCTTGGCCTCTTCACCTACAGCCAGAACCTCACCACTATCACTCTTTATAGCTACAACAGATGGCTCCCTGAGCACAATACCCTTACCCTTAACATGCACCAGAGTATTTGCAGTACCAAGGTCAATTCCCATATCGTGGGACAAACCACCGAATAAACTCCACATACTATATTAATCTCCTTTCAAAAAAAGACAGTAAAAACAATTATTCATGCTAATTGATTATACTATTTTTTCCTATAATTGCAAGAGAAAGATTTACTCTTCAGCTCATCATTCCTCTTTCCTTCAGAGAAACAAATCTGTCATCACCAATAATAATGTGGTCAAGAACCGGTATATCCATAAGCTTGCTGCATTTTACCAGACGCTCTGTTATAGATATATCCTCCCGACTTGGTGACGGATCACCGCTAGGGTGGTTATGCACAAGAATAATAGCTGCAGCCGAATACTGTACCGCTGTCTTGAACACCTCTCGAGGATGAACTATAGAAGCCGTTAAGCTGCCGACAGAAATCACCGGCATTGCCAGGATATGATTCTTTACATTTAATAGAATCAGAGCAAAATTTTCCTTCTGCTCAAATCTCAGCCTAGGCATTGCATAAGCTGCAGCATCCTCCGGGCTGCTGACAATTATCCTGTTCTGAGCATCCTGCTTGGCCAGACGCTTTCCCAGCTCCACAGCTGCTACAATTTCTGCCGCCTTAGCATTGCCTATCCCCTTCACAGCGGTCAGCTCATTTACTGTAATATTTCTCATGGCCGATAAACCGCCATCACGATAAATATTCAGCACCTCACTCGCTAAATCCAGCGCAGACTTCTGCTTAGAGCCATTCCTTATAAATAAAGCCAGCAGTTCTGCATTGCTGAGACTATCCGCCCCGAATCGGATAAGACGCTCCCTAGGGCGGTCATAAACTGGAAGCTCCCTCACCATCGCCATATAAATCAGCACCTGCTTTCCTTGCAAGCTGACAAAGTGCGTGAAGAGGTAACCCTACCACATTGGAATATGAACCCTTAATGCCCTTGATATACGCAGCCGCCCTGCCCTGAATGCCATAAGCACCTGCTTTGTCCATTGGCTCACCAGTAGCCACATATGCAGCGATATCCTCTGGTGAAAGCTCAGAAAACTCAACCATGGTTGTCTCTGCCTGCTGCCACAGCTCGCCATGCCACGCAATGGCTATCCCGGTAGATACAGCGTGCATCCTTCCGGAAAGACTGGAAAGCATTTCTCTGGCCATATCCTCACTCTGAGGCTTGCCATATATTTTTCCCGCCAAAGAAACCACCGTATCTGCACCTACAACCGGAATATCCGGATAAAGCCGAGATACAGCCACAGCCTTAAGGCGGGCATTTTCCATAACCAGCTTTTCCGGATCCAGATTATTGTCAGCAACCTCATCAGCATCGCTGACTACAATCCTGAAGGAGCAGCCAATCTGCTCCAAAAGCTCACGACGACGAGGAGACTTTGATGCTAAAATTACCATCATAATCCTCCATCAGTAGCGTCTGAAAAGAATCAGCGCCAAAACAACACCAATAATGCTCATGATATTTGGTGCAAATGATAAGCCAATAGTAATCCTGATTACATAAAGATTTATTGCAGACGGAGCAATATCCAGCACAGGATAGCTGGTAACGAGATATGGCACAAGTCCGCTGAAGATGTCCATACCCTTCATAAGCTCGCCTAAAATCCCTCCCAGCACAGCTCCAATAATTATAAACAATATACACATACCATAATTACGGCTGAAAGCACTCATATTAGTCCTCCAAAAAGAAAATTGTGCTGAGCCCAAACCCAGCACAATAATTATATCAAAACAATATTATATTTTTCAATAACACATCCGAAAGTACTCATATTTAGGAAAAATATCTCAGAACATATCCTTTTTCCACAAATAGAGTCCACATAAAATAGCCAGGGTCGTGGCCATGACTGCTATGAGAGCAAATGCCATAGGCTCATGGGCCATAGGCACATCTACATTCATTCCGAAAAAACTGGAAATAACTGTAGGAATCGCCAGCAATATTGTCATGGCTGCCAGGAATCGCATCACCATATTCAGGTTATTGGAAATAATTGATGAAAAGGTATCCGCCAGCCTTGACAGTATCTGGCTATACATTTCAACCATCTCGCGGGCCTGCTTATTCTCGATGATAACATCCTCCAGCAGATCCTCATCCTCTTCATAAACCTTAAGTATTGCCTGAAGGCTTGTACTGTTCCTCAGCCTCATCAGCTTGTCCAGCACGGCACCATTTGATCTCAGGGAAGCGTTAAAGTAGGTCAAGCCCTTCTGAAGCTCCAGCAGCTTAAGGATTTCCTGATTATGCATGGAATGGCGGAGATTATCCTCAATTTCCTCAGAAAGCTTGCTTATCTGCCTAAGATACCTCAGGTAGTAGGTTGCTGATTTATACAGTATCTGAAACAGAAAACGGGTTTTCTTAAAGGTACGGAAGGTTTTTGCAGTCTTTTCATTGAACTCGGAAATAACCGGATTATCCTGCAGGCAAACAGTAATAATATAATCCTGGGTGACAATTATCGCCAACGGCAGAGTATCGTAGCTGCCCTGCTCCCGCATTATTGGCACGTTGGTCAGGACCATTACGCTGTCATCCTCAACATCAGTATGTGAACGCTCTTCATCATCCAATGCTGATCTCAGGAAGTCCGGCTCAACCTCGGTCAGATTGCCCACAACCTTCAGCTCGTACGGAGTCGGATCAATAATATTAATCCAGGCGCCCCTCTCCAGTGTCTTCAGAGACAGCTCCTGAAGAGGACCGCTTTCCAATGACTTATATATCTTAAGCATGGAAGTGGTAAAGCTCCTTTCGATACGGAGACCACCCCACCGCCATGGCTTATAACGGCTTAATAAATGGAGTGACCTCCTTATTTAGTTTTGGTTTTTCCTTAGACCGCGGACTAGGGTGGTCATCCATCATTCCTCACCAGCTTTCATCATTAATAAGGGCTTTCGTGCCCTTTGAAATTTTACTACTAACACTAGATATTAGTCAACCAGTTTCTGTACATGAGACCTTGCAAATGATAAAATAAGTATAAAAATTCCAGAGAGGTGAAACATGAAAAATAGACAATCCACTACACCAATAAAGCTAGGCGCTGCAGCCATGCTGGTACTGCTCTTTGCAGTAATATACCTGCTTAATCCAAGCTTCTTCCAGGAACTCTGGACCGTATGCCTGAGCCGCGACATGAATATGGTTGCCGATTATATCAACTCCTTTGGAGCATGGTCAATGGTATTCAGCTTCTGGCTAGTGCTGTGCGTAAATGCTATTGGCTTTCCTCCAGCCATAATTTTCTCCTCGGCCAATGCTCTGATATTCGGTATAGTACCAGGAATAATTCTGAGCTGGATAGCAGAAACTGTCGGCGTAGCCATCAGCTTTGTATTGCTGAGATTTTTCTTCAGGGATGCCGCCGAGGATATTATTTCCAAACATTCCTCACTTCAGAAAATCGATGAGCTCAGCGGTAAAAACGGCTTCAAGGTCATGCTGATAGCCCGCATCATCCCATACCTTCCTTCAGGTCTATTAAACGCCCTTGGTGCAATAAGCCGTATGAGCTTCATGGCATTTGTCATGTCCGCACTCATCGGAAAGCTGCCATCAACAGCCATAGAAGCCATCATCGGCCACGATGCAGTGCAGGCTGGAGAACATACCGAGCGCCTGATATTCATGACTATCCTTGCAGCAGTACTGGTAGGCGGCTTCCTCTTGTATGAAAAACGCAAAAACAAGCAGAAAAACGTTTAAACATATCTAATATTGCCAAACATTAAGGACCACAAGCTCAATTTAGCTTGCGGTCCTTAGTTTTTATTCACCAACAGTCCTACAATTTTACACAACTACGCAATTGGGAAAATTAATTGCATTCGGGCCGTTCACCAACGGCCCCTACGGTTTTACACAATTACGCAATTGGGAAAATTAATTGTGTTCGGGCCGTTCACCAACGGCCCCTACGGTTTTACACAATTACGCAATTGGGAAAATTAATTGTGTTCGGGCCGTTCACCAACGGCCCCTACGGTTTTACACAATTACGCAATTGGGAAA
>CAMCDL010000028.1 GCA_945873565.1 uncultured Selenomonadaceae bacterium
GATCTACACACTGCATATCGTCGGCAGCGTCAGATGTGTATAAGCGACAGATATAATACAGCTATAAATCTATTGAGTGGAAAAAGTAGGAAGGTGAATAGAATGGATGAACGAGAGAGAGAAGCAGAGCTTGATTCTATGGCTCGTGATGCAGGTGAGTTAATTAATGCAATCAGAAGCAATCGAGCTTATCACCAGGTAGCTATTAGATTAGCCGCAAAATCCTTTTATTTAGGTATGCTGGCATTGCCAAATTATGAAGTGAAAATCTGACAGGAGCTGTATTATGGATAGTTTGATAGTTTTTATTTTTTCATTTTTTATATTTTGGACTTTAATTAGTTTATTTGAAAATAATTCTAAAGAAAAAAATAGTGATTGCTGCATCCAGCTTAATCAGCTGAAGGAGCGGCTAGAGTCTTTAGAAAAAAGAGTTGCCGATTTAGAGAAAGCAAATGAGGATACTGTTCAGGGTGATAGAAATGAATAGATACAATGTTGTAGATATCAGTAAAACAGAATTTTCTCCCGAAGAATCCATGAAATCAATCAGCGATATGAGTATAGATGACTTTGTCAAAATACTTATTTCGGACGTTATAAATAATGAATCCACGAAATATAATAATATTTTTAAATATGAATATGGAGGGGTGGAATAATGTTTGTAATTAAAGATCTGATAGACCGCTACGGTACTTCCGAAGCGTCTATCTATGAGAAAATGAGAGAGCTGGATCTGGCTGGTGTGAACCATCAGCTCACTTTTTCTCAAGAAGCTGTTGAAACTCTGGATAAGGCTTTCGGCTATGAGGAAGAGATTCCGGAACCATCAGATGATGCCAGGAAGATTGATGATCTGACCCGCAGGAATGAAATCCTTGGCAATCAGATTGATGAGCTAAAGACTGCACTGCAGCAGGAGAAAGCTGCGACCAATGACTATCAGAAAGAGCTGGATGAGCTGCAGCAGAAATTCCATAGCTTTCAAGAGGGTCATGAAGGGATGAATTCTACCCTAATCAAGAAATACAAAGCTTCTGCAGAGCATTATCAGAAGCAGTATAACGATATGCTGCTTCAGTATAACAATCTTAGCCTTCAGAACAATAACAGATTCACTGAATACGAAAACCGTATCAGTGATTATGAGGAAAGGCTGAAGCAGATCAATGAACTGCAGAAAATGCTTCTCATGTACGAATCCAAGCTGTTCAGTTATGAAAGCAAGGAGTCAAAGCTGCAGAGCGAAATCTCTCGCAAGGAAAGCGAGATTAATTCCCTGACAGTGAATATGAATAAGGCTGAGGAAAGCCGTATCCAGGCAATCCAGCAGGCAGAGTATCTTAAAAACTATATCACAGAGACTGTGGACCGTATGGATGCAGTTATAAACTCTCTGCGCTCAAGGGTTGCATCTGAAGTTGTTATTGATAATTCTGCTTCCGTTCTTGTACATGTGAATCAGCCAGAGCAGATTCAGCAGAACAATATAAACCGCATCAATTGGGATGCCCTGCCAGATGAAGATAAGGAAACTCTTGCTGTTCAGGATATTCCTGATAAGCAGCATCAAGAAGATGGTCATACCATCGACAATGTTCAGCCAGAGCAGAAATCTGATATCAATCCAGCATCCAATACTGCACCATCAGATAGCCTGCTGTATAGCGATGATGAACCATTGGATTTTAACCGCACTGATGAGGAGCCTAAGGGCGCTCTCAGCTCCATCAAGAAAAAGTTCTCTGGATTTTTTTCAATGTTCTAATCTTGCTTGAGGTGCCATCAAAATGGACTATAAAGGGACTGTAGCCAGATATTTTTCTGAATCCAAAAAAAATATAAGAATATTGATGGACGCCATTTATCTTGCTGAGCACTCTGAAGTCACAGAAAGCGATGTCCTGAAGCTTATCGCGTTTCATAAGTGTATCATAAGCACATTGGAGAATACGGTTCCATATCAGATATACTGCAGGAAGAATAACAATGATAATCAGTGATTTCGGCGCTGTTTTAAGGCGCCTGCGGGAAGAAAAGGAATACACCATATCGAAGCTATCTTCTGCAGCAGGAATCAGCGAGAGTACGCTATCCCGCTGGGAAAGAGGACTTTGTAAGCCAAGGTTTATCAATGATATATCCAGAATAGCAAAATCTCTTGATGTGCCTGAGGATATATTCCTTTCTTCCCACGATGATAGAATCAAGACTCTTGAGGATAAAGTAAATACCCTGGAGAAATATATCAGGGATCTTGAGATCAAGGTCATAGACATATCTAAAAATCAAAAAATAATAAGAAAGAAGGAATGATTTGTGCGTACTATTGTTTTAGGTAACTGGAAGGGTGGCGTCGGCAAGACCACCGTATCTACTAATCTTGCCTGTGCTTTCGTAAGGGAATTTCCTGAGCTCAGGGTCCTGTTTATCGACGCTGATAAGCAGGGAAATGCTTCAAGCAGATTCTGTGCGGATTTCTCGAAGCCGAATCTTACAACGATACTTGTTGATGGATGCAGCATAAGGGAGGCCATACAGCATACGCAGTATGATCATATCGACCTTATTGCATCAGATCCAAGCCTCCTTGAAGCTAATCTGTCAGTCCTCAAGGAGCAGGACAGGCGCCAGGATAATATCCTGGAACTGGCCATGCAGGAGGTTGAAGATGAATATGATCTCTGTATTATAGATACGCCACCAGATTTCAATATTTCGGTCTTGAATTGCCTTAATATATGTGATGACCTTATCGGGATAACTTCCCTTAACAGTGATTCGTTAGATGGTATCAGGCAGCTCAAGAAGAATGTAATCTATGGTTTCAATGAGGCCTTGGACAGGAATCTTGAGTTGCGAGGCATTCTTGTCAACATGTACAAGCCTAATGCTGTCAGCATGCAGTGCATTGATGAGCTGAAAGCCGAAGGCTTCAAGGTCTTTGAATCAAAGCTGCGTAATGCCCGCACTACTGCAGATCATCTGCAGCTTGCAACAAATGAGCATAAGAGCATTTTTGAAATTGCTCCGAAATGCTCCTTTGCCAGGGGCCTCAACAGTTTTCTTATAGAATTGATTGGCGGTGAGCAGTAATGTCCAGCAAGAATAATATTATGGCTGCATTCCTTAATCCAAAGACGATCAAAGGAAGTGCAGCCAGCAGGGAATTTGCTGTAAGGATGATAGATATCAATCTTATCCGGCCGAACGAAAGGAACTGCTACAGAATAACCAATATTGAAGGCCTTGCCTTTGAAATGGAGCTCAATGGCAATCATGTAGATCCTCTTGAGGTCATGGATAACGGTGATGGCACCTTCAGGCTTATTGCTGGACACAGGCGCCGTGCTGCGGTCCTTCTGCGGCTTGAACGCGGTGATGAGATTTCTCCTGAGGTTCCTTGCATGGTCAAGGAATACAGATCTGATGACCTTCTCACAGCAGAAGAAAGAGAGCTTGTTGCTCTTATTGCCTCAAATTCCCAGCGTGAAAAATCAGTTTTTGAAAAGCTTAACGAGATTACTGCAATAGAGCCGCTGGCCAGAAAGATATATGACAGCGAGCTGGCCCAGAAGAAAATCAGCGGCTCCTTCAGGAAATTCTTTTCAGATAACTTTCTGAAGATGTCATCATCTGCTCTCCAGAGAATCCAGAGCCTGTCCAAGCTGTCTGATGAAGGACGCCAGGCCCTGGAAAATGAGAAGATATCCGAAACAGTGGCTGCAATACTCGCGTCCCTTGATGAGGAGCAGCAGCTTGAGTATCTGATAATGCTGGAGGATGGATTAATTGAGAACACTGTTACTGCCATACAGGAATTCAAGAAGAATATTAACGACAGCAGCTTTCATGCTGTCAATGATGAAGATATATCAGCTGGAACAGCTGAGGCTGATAATCTGATAGCTTCCGATAGGCCGGGTGGATTATCCGCTGAGGAAGAATGTGAATCAGAAGATAGCAATGGCCGCAGGCAGGAGCCTGCAGAAGAAATTGCTTCTGAAAGCCCTCAGAATCCTTCAGGAGACGTTCCTGATGGCTGTGAATACAGCAATAAGAACGACAGCCAGGCAGACGCTTCCAGCGGGCCTGAGAGCCTTCAGGCAGATATTGCCATTGCTGATGATGACGAAGCTGAAAAAAAGGCTGTGGAGTGGGCTACCGGAGCCTTGATGGAAATTAAGGATGTATGCCAGAAAAATATTGATATGGCTCAGAAGGCTGGAGACAGTAAATCTGAAGCATTCTGGATGCTCAGGAAGGCTAAGATCCTTCTGGCAGCCTCAGCCCTTTCATGATATGCATTTTCTCATTTTATCCCTCCTATTTTTTATAATGACTGGCATAGGCATACCTGCTGAAACACAGGCTGGTATGCCCGTGTCCAGCCCATTCGGATGGCGCCTGCATCCTATATCAGGGGAGTGGAAATTTCATACAGGCACGGATCTCGCATATGATTACGGTACAGCGATACCATCATGCTTTGATGGTGTTGTTGTTTTTGCAGGTGATGCTGGTGACGGTTTCGGGAACCAGATAGTTATCTACCATAGCCAGTCAGACTGCTATACAAGATATGCCCACTGCATGTCTTTATATGCTTCTCCTGGAGAAGCTGTTATACAGGGACAGGTCATTGCCGCTGTTGGTTCAACAGGCAATAGCACTGGCCCTCATTTGCATATAGAATTTATTGTCCCGGACGGAGCAGGCGGATACAGGTATGAGGATCCGATGCTCCTGTGGCCATGAAGGAGGCTTAAGAATGATTATAGTGTTTGACACGGATGTTGCAGCAGAGCTTGGCCATGTCAATGACGCCATAATTCTGCACAATCTTTATTACTGGATCAAGCATAACAAGGCTAACCAGCAGCATTTCCATGAAGGCAGGTACTGGTCTTATAATTCAATATCTGCCTTCGGGAAGCTGTTTCCGTTCCTTTCTGCCAGGGCCATACGCTCTGCTCTGGACAGGCTTGAGGATAACGGCTATATCCTGAAAGGAAATTTCAATAAGAACAGTTATGATCGAACACTCTGGTACACGATTACAGGGAAAGCGCTGGTTCTTTTCAAGGAGAGAGAGGAAGAAGATGGCTGGAGAAAATGCGACAGGAAGATCCCTGAGGAGCTTCCGAAAAAGGAAAAAAATCCTGAATTCCTGCCTCCTGTAATGGGTGCATTTGGGCCTCCTCCAAACGTAAATACCGCTTGTCAAAATGATAATCACGGTATGTCAGAAATGGCAAATGGAGTTTGCGAAAATGACAAATTGATTTACAAAAAATGTAAAATCAATTTCACAAAAACGCAAAATCAATTTTGCGAAAATGACAAACCAATACCAAATATAAACACATATATAAACACAAAAGAAAACACAGATAAAACCCCTGACGGGATTCCTGCTGCTGTTGTTGTTGTTGATACTAACTATATAGATAATGGTGTATCTAGCAACGAATATAAATTAGTTGATAATGAATGTAACAACACCAGCGACAGCAGCTATGTCCCTCCTGGAAATTTTTCGGATGATATAAAAAAAGATTGCAGCTTCAAGGCAGCTGTAAGAATATATCGGGAAAATATCCGTCCTGATCCATCCAGGCTGGAAATAGATGAACTGCAAAGACTTTATAATGCTTTCGGCCATGAATGGCTTGTTGAGGCCATCAGGATTGCCAAATTTTCCGGAAAGACTGTGGGGATCAGGTATATTCAGGGGATCCTATATTCCTGGCAGAAGAAATATGGGCTGGAGTCAAGGCCTTGGGAAATTGAAGATTCTTTCCTGACATCACCGCCATCTGCTCCTGAGGTCCAGCCTGCTCCTGCCAGACATAACAGCACATCCAATTCACTAACAGCCGCTAATAAAGCGATAGCTATGCTGCAGAGCGTTCAGGATGCCCATTATGGGCATCCTGGGATGATGGATGGAGGAGGTGGGCACAATGCAGGATAAAAGAATTGAGATTGTCAAGAAGCTAGGTGTTTTCATGTCTTTATGGCCTGCTGCCAAGATTACGGAAGCACAGCTCATCATGTATGCTGAGCTTCTGCTTGAGGTTAAGCTCGATATTATCGATGCGGCCATGATAAAGCTGTCAAAGACCTCTACATTTGTCCCTTCGGTTGCCGAGATTCTGAAAGCAGCTGAAGAAATAAGCAATGTCAGGAATAATACTTCTGTGCCGACAGCGGAGGAAGCTTATTTTGAGGCGATGCATGAGGCACGTATGAGGTCGCCTCATGACACGTGGAAATTCAGTCATCCTTATGTGCAGAGAGCAGTTGAAATCATTGGCAAATATGAGCTGTGCTATTCTCCCGAAATGGCATCATCCACCAACCGCAAGGATTTTTTCCGGATTTATGACTCTGTTGTGGCCCGTGCAAGGGAAGATAAGGTTAATCAGGATGTTATACGGCTTATCAACAGCGGCATAGTCTCAAGGCTCAGCCTGCCGGAGGTAAAGGAGCTGGCAGAAGAATGAACTATGATTCAGACAGCAATATCCTCATTTATCCTCTGATCAAGGATTATATACGGGATGTGTTTTCAAACGGCAGCAGGATAGAATACAGCGATGCTTTTTTCTATCCATTGCTGCTTGATTCTTGCGTAGGGACTGACAACAGCAAGGTAATAAGTTATCAGCGCAGGATGATAAATACCCTTGCTGTGAGCATTATATATAACCTGCTGCCGGCTGCGGACCGGAAGCTGTTCTATTTCAAGCATATAAAGCCTCAGGGAGAGACGAGGATCATATGTGATCTTGATGTTTCTTCAAGGTATATCAAGCAGACCATGAACAGGATTTACACGAAGATGATAAATATTCTCTGCTACAGGATATCACAGGATGACCTGCTTGATTCAAGGTATCTGCTGAACATGGTCAATATCCTTGATATGCGTATCTCTATCATGCTGCGTTATGGAAGGACTGACTCGGATTATTATCATTACCTTGTCGGTATCAGGGAGCAGTTCTCAAAGGCATATATCCGCTATACGGATCTGTATCAGTCTCCAAAATGCATTTCTGCGCATGCCAGGGTGCTGATGGCTTTTGATTTTGACCGTGATATCTCGATCAAATTCCTTGCAGCCAAGCTGAAGGTCGGGACACCATATATCTATTTTGTGCTCTCTAACAGCAGGGAAGAAATCGGCAGGATTTTCAGGCTTGAGCAGGATGCCCATAATGGGCATCCTGAATCTGGGGAAAATAATGTTTTATAAAAAACGGACTTTTTTTCATTTTCATCAGCTGTAAGATATATTCAGCTTGCAAAAAAGGAGCTGATAATTTGAGAAAAAGAGTTATATTTACAGTTTTTATGCTTATCCTGCTGCTGATAGAGCTGACCAGTGCATTTTTTATTAATCTATCCAGCAGTGTCCCTGCCGGAATCTATGCACGTAAATTCTGGGGAGGTATAAATCAGGGGGATTATGTCGTATATAAGCCGTCTGGCGAAGCTAGGATACTTGGCCTTGAAAGAGGTTATTTTGAGTCCGAGAAAACAATGTTCCTGAAAAAAGCAGCCCTGGTCGGTTCCGGATCTTATTACATTGATCCGGAAACACGCTGCTTCTGGATAGATGATTGCTATGCTGGCCAGAGCATGCAAAATGATTCCAAGGGCAGGATCCTGCCATTCTGTCCTGGGCATCATGTGATTGCCAGCGATGAGCTGCTTCCGGTAGGCACAGCAGCTATGAGCTTTGACGGCAGATATACAGGTCCTATCAAGATAAATGAAGTACTTTTTGCAGCTGTTCCTGTTCTCCTTTTTGATGATTAAGGTGACGCGATGTATATAGTTAAAAATTTCAATTTTACAGGTTACGATGCATGGTGGGATGATATCATGCCGCAGATTGAGAGCATGATATCTCCTTACGGCAGCACTGAAGCAGTGGATGAATTCATAAATGGCCTGGCTGAGGCTGTCTGCAATGCGACCATGTATAATCCTGACGGGATTGATGGTGCAAAGGTCTATCTGTATGTCATTATTACCGATTCAAGCATCAAGGTCACTGTAAGAGCTAAAACGAGAAGTTTTGATACAATCAAGTTCCGTCTGAAGCTTAAGCAGCTTGCTCTCGAAGGTGGTGCAGATATGGACTGGCAGCAGTACGTCGGTCTCACGCAGAAAGGCCGCGGACTGTGGCTTATGCTGTCAACCTTTGACGCTGTATGCCTGGAGCAGGACGGCAATGAGATTACGCTCACCTCAAGGCTGCCATTGAGGACAGCCGAGGTTGATTCTATAGGCAAGATTGTCCACAAGCTTTTTGTCAGCAAAAACGGGGTTATAACATGATGAAGAATATTATCCTGATTATAAGCCCTGATCCAGGAGATATACTGTCTGTATGCAGGAGTGCTGCAGAAGGCTACGGTGACGAGATAGAGATTCTGCTGGCTGAAAACGCTATTGATGGGCTGGATAAAATATCCAGCAGGAAAATAATGCTTGCAATTATAGATAATGACCTGCCGGATATTCCTGGCATGTCAATTGCCAGCATCATAAAGGATTCACCGAAGCTTGAGGATATCGAGATAATCCTTTATAACATGACAAGGATGTATCCGCATGCCAGGGCTGACACGTTTTTTTTCAGTCCGCTGGATATTTCAGATTTTGAAATCGCCCTTCATGAATTTCTAGATTACAGACTGAATTCGGCAATGGTGTCCGGCAGTCTTGAAAAAGCGATAATGGATCAGGAAGCACGGCTCCCGCAGGAAATTGAGACTGATAGCTTTGCTATACGGGCTATATACAGCCCGTACCATCTTCTGTCGGGCGACGGGCTTGATTACTGGTATGACAAGGAAAACAAGACTCTGTACGGATATATCTTTGATTGCGTCGGCCACGACGTTAAATCTTATCTTCTGGCAACAATGGATATAATGCCGATGATCGAGAACAGTTTCCGTTCTTACGAGGCCGGAGTATATGAGTCCCTTTCTTCATTCATGAGCTCGTTGAACGAGTATATTTTTAATCTGCATACTGAGACGGAACCTACTCCTATGCTGCTGTTCCATATCGATTTTAAAAGCGGCTTCATAAGGCTGTGCTCGGCAGGTATCCCTAATATAATTTTCAGGAATTATGGATCCAGGTTCACGATGGTTCTTGAAACCCCGAATTATATTTTAGGCTTTAAGCCTGATATTGAATTCAGGGAAGAGGTGCTTGATCTTCGGGATGTTGCTCAGGTTATTTTTGCAACAGATGGATTTCTTGACATGATCCGGGATGATACAGAGGATATCTGCGATGTCGTGAACAGTGCAAAGCATGATGATGTCTCTGCAATAATAGTTAATTTCTACGATGCCCATAATGGGCATCCTGATCATAAGGAGGAAGTCTGAAATGGAATATGTGGTTGTTCGGAATAACAGGGCCCTGGTTACGATAAACGGTGTTTTTAGGGCGTCTATATCGGTTGTTCTTAAGGCTGAGCTTGAGCAGGCTTTCAGGCAGGGCTGCCAGAAGGTGGTTTTTGATTTCCAGAATACTACTTTCATTGATTCGCCATCACTGAAGGTTATCCTTAAAACCCTTGACAGCGTAGGGGCTGAGAATATGGATATAATCAATGTCCGCAGGAATGACAAGATCCATAATTCATTTAAGCGTTATCGGATCGAAAATTATATAAGCAGCTTCGTCTGATAATGGGGGACGCAAGCTATGATTGGAGTATTTTTTGAACCCAGGACTACAAAGGTGTGCAATGCCAGCTTTCTGAAGGGTGGCAGGGTCATCATAGATTATCATCAGGTCCTGCGTAAAAGTTACACTGGCCTGTTTGCATCATCTGGCGATGATGATACTTGGGATGAGGATGAAGCAGTATACATGCTTGCAGATTTTTTCAGGGCGCTGAAAAAGGATGTCCGTGAAACAAGGGATGGAATTTATATCGTCATTCCTGATTATCTGTTTATCATGGTCAAGTGTCTGCGCTGGCAGACCCAGGATGACTTCCTGCGAGAGCTGGCATCTGCGCTTCCTGTACCTCTTGATGACGTATATTATACGGATGTCATGAAATCTAATCCGGATAATCAGGAGAATATATCATCAGTATATGCTATTGAGCGGAGGATTATAGACTGCTTTTACCAAGCTTCTATTGAGGCTGGGGTAATTATCCGGTCAATTGAAGCCGCGTCTGTCGGCTTCTTCCGCGGAAATTCAAAGTTTGATATCGAAAATTTCATCGCAGAGATTTATGCCGAACACGCCTGCGGCGTCTACTTCTCCGTAGTAGCTGGCATATTCAAGGCAGATCTTTCAGATCTTGCATATTCCAAGCTATTCAGGATTACGCCGACAGAAGCGAATGCAGCAATACTGTCTGCATTTGCCTTGAATGATATGTCAGCCAACACTATTTATGAAGGATTTGTCGATGAAGATGTGCCGTACACATTTTTCACAGATGATAAATCAATATTTGAGCTGGACAATTTCAGGGAACGCATGGATATTAATAAATCCTTCCCTGATTATATACAGAGCAACATACCAGAAAACAGTCAGCTTGACTGGCTTCCGCTCATAGGATCAATGCTTCAGGATTATCCTGATCAGGCAAGGATATACAGCACGCTTCCGACCTATGCAGCTTTCGGTTCAGGCAATATTATTTCTGCTGACATGAAATATATGGCCAGGATGGAGCTGATGAAGAAGAAGATTATCTCTATTGCTAGGAAAGCTTCTGCTGGCATAGCTGCCATCGCTATGATTGAAGCAGCAGCTGGACTCTATTTCAGCAGCAGCAGCATTCCTTCTGCCCTTCAGGAAGATTATAATGCTGCTCTGGAGAACTCCAAGCTGATAGACGCAGAATTCGCTGTGATTGAAGCGGAGAAGAATGAGCATATGGATCCTGTTGCTGTATATATGGATATTCTTGGCTGCCTGCCTGATAGCTGTCTGATATCCAGCCTTGAAATAGAAAATCCGATGAAGGATAAAAAAGCTGGCGGCAATTTCGTGAAGCTTTCTGCATTTTCCGGTGATCCGGTGCAGCTGCAGAATTTTGCAGCTGCGCTTACTGCCAGCGGCAGGTTCGGCAACGTATCTATTTCCAAGCTTACATCGGATAATAGCGATATCAGCAGGGCTGATTTTGTTATAACCAAGGGGGCAGCAGGCAATTGAAAAAATTCTTCACACATTATCTTATAAATTTCAAGAACTACCTGCATGTATCCCTGTCTATAGGGATTGCAGTCCTTATGCTGATACTGATGATTTTCAGCTCTCAATACCTCATATCATCATATATGTCATCTAAGGATACGGAGGCCAGGGTTGAGTCTATGAAAGCATTCCTGGCAGATTGGCAGAAAAAGGTAGAGAGGCTTGACAGCTCTGAGCTCAGGGCTGTATCACCAAATGACCTTGACAGTATCCAGGCTTCTCTTATCTATAATTTACAGCTTAATAACCTGAAGCTTACTGCCTTCAGGTCTGTAAGCCCGGCTAAGTCTGCAGGAGCTGCAGCTGTTTCTGGCGAGGTGGCTGACAAGGATCAGCAGCAGAAGAAGAAGAAGAAAAAAAAGGAAGCAGAATTCCGGCATGATTATGAGATTGAGTTTGAGGGTAATTATGCTTCTGTAATGAAATATATCAGCGAATTCAAGGCTCGAAATGCGCTTATCAATATCCAGGGGATAGAATTCAAAAGCAAGAAGGATGTACTGTCTGTCCGTATGAAGTATCGGGCATACACCATTTGATGGGGAGGCTAAAATAGTGATAAATTGTTTATCAATGGATCCCAATATCAATGCAGATATTGCCAAAGCTGTAAATAAGGGATGGAATTATGAGAGGAGCAGCTGATGAATATAAGCAAGCTTAATGAAATAATGAGCCGAAAGCCTGTTATTGCAGGAGAGATGCTGTTTCTTGCTGTTGCTGGATTCTTTGCTTACAGTCATTTCAGTGCTCAGGATATACCGCAGCCTAAGAAGCTGAGACCTGCAGCAGCTGCTGCAGCTCCTGCTGCACAAACGCAGCAGGCTGCCGGTATCTCTGTAGATTTCAGCCGTAATCCGTTCGGTGATGTATCTGCTTACGAGAGAACAGCAGATGATTCTGTTGCAGCTGCAGGCGTTTCGCTGCCTTCTGTTCCAGCTATTCCTCGTGGCAGTGTTCCGCTGCCATCTATTCCTGGTGGCATACCGATGCCAGGCGAGTCGGCAGCAATACCTCAGCTTTCGGCCAGCGGGGTCCAGGGTATTCTTACTGATGATTCAGGAACCAGCATAGCAATCCTGAATGATGGCCGTGTTGTAAGCCAGGGAGATACATATAATGATGGCCGCATTGCCTATATCGGAGGCAGCGGCATTGAATTCGAGAATGGGGATTTCTGGTCGTTCAATGACGACTGATAAGGAGTGTTTTTGTGATTATAAGAAAACTTTTTAAAGCGCTTGCTGTATGCTTCCTCATTTCTGCTTCATGCCTTCAGGCAGAGGCTGCAGCACCTTCTGAGGAAAATCCGGTAATTATTTCCGAAAGGATACAGCAGATCCTTCATGAGGAGGATGCCCATAATGGGCATCCTGCTGAAGAAGCTGCCGCTGAGGTCCATCCTGAGGAAGGAAATGATATTCCTTCTGATGCCAGGAGCAATCCGGCAGTTATTCTTCCGTCAGCTGGTAAATATTCATTCGATTGGCAAGGAACGCCTATTGCATCAAGTCTGTATGCAATAGCCAAAATAAGCCATAAAGATATAGTCATCAATGGCGATCTTAACGGTAAGGTGTACATGTCTCTGCATAATGTCACACCAGAATATGCAATGGACCTGCTGGCTAAGTCATTCGAATTTAACTGGATGATTGATGATAATGCAATTGTAATATCGACTGATGACAAGATGTATCAGTCAAGAAGCTTTGCTGTACAGTATATTGACAAGAGCAATCTTGCCAAGGAGCTCAAGGCTCTCGGTATTGACGAGGATAAGATATATGCTAACGATGAGACCGGGAGCATATCCGTAACAGGTACTCCTTACCAGATTAGAGAAGCTGAAAAGCGTATAGCTGCACTGGATCATCCAGTATCGCAGTGCCTTATCCTTGCCCAGATGTTTGAAATTGATCATGGCAGCAAGCTTGATCTTGGCATGTCTTATACAATGCCTACTTATATTCATCCAGCAAATATGGATCCTGGGGCCGATACGATGAGCGGCAGCGTGATAGAAAAGCTGACATTCGCTGTTTCTGGCGAGGCCAATAAAGCTCTGTCCAAAGGCAAGGTGATTGCCCGTCCTATGATCATGATTCTTAATGGCCAGGAAGGTTCTGTGGATTTCGGGGACAAGGTTCCTGTAAAGCAGACAACATCCAGCACTACGGCTACCAATGTCACCTTTGATTATAAGGATGTCGGCAATAAGCTAAAGGTTACTCCGATAATAAATGAGCGCACCGGAGATATAAAGATGAAGGTGAATATTGAGATATCTGCAATCTCAAAATGGGTGATACATGGTGATTCTATGGCTCCGCAGATATCTTCCCGTTCTGCTCAGACTTCAGCTCATCTTAAGAGCGGAGAGTCATTTGTAATAGGCGGGCTGATGTCTGTTAATGAGATTGATAATCTGGCTGGAATTCCAGGCCTCATGGATCTGCCGGTGCTTGGCAAGCTGTTCAGCTATCACAGCAGGTCAAAGACATATGCAGAGGTGTATATAATGATTACTCCATATATCGTTGATGGCAATACTGACCCCAGAGCTTTGCTGAAGAAAGTAGATGATTAACATGAGCGAGCTGCTTTTAGACAATTTTAAGCAGAAGATTATTAATGCAGGAAGATTCCTGAAGGAACCATTGTCCGGAAGGGATATTCCTCATGACGTGCTTATGCTCGTGCCGAGGGACGTTATCCAGAAATATCATATACTGCCTATCAAGCTGCAGGATGAGCGGCTGTGCATAGCGTCTGACAGCCCGTCTGTAATGACAGATAAGGAACATCTGGAGAAGTTGATTGGCCGGAAGCTGGTTATATTCTGGGCTGATACGGATAATATTCTTGATGCTCTCACTAAATTCTATGAGATTACAGAACTTGGCCGTGTTACAGGCTCTGGACCGTCCCAGGCCGATGATGGTCCGCTTAAGACGTCAATAATCAGCCTTATATGGCATGCTGTGCGGCTTAATGCTTCAGATATCCATCTGCTTCCGTCGGCATCCAAGATTTATATTTATTTCCGTATCAACGGTCATCTGGAGGATTATAGTGATGATTATTCCAAAATATTCAGTCCGAATATTGCTCCTCAGATTATAAACATTATCAAGGGTATGGACACATCTGAGCAGGCAAATATCGGCAACAGGAATATGCCGGATTCCGGATCCTTCGAAATGTCAAAGGATGGTATCCTGTATGATTTTCGAATTGCTACGGTCCCGGTAGGAGGTTCGTCCGGGCAGAAGCTTATTCTGAGAATTCTGCCACAGAAGGCAGACAAGGCCCGGCTTGAATCTTTAGGCTACGCTGCTTCAGACAGGCAGATGATTGAAACTGCCCTTTATAACAATGCTACTGGATTATTTATTATGTCCGGTCCGACTGGTTCAGGCAAGTCTACTTCCCTGTACGCCCAGATGTTTTATCTGTATGATAATGCTGACGGTCCGCTGAACGTTATGACGATAGATGATCCGATTGAAATCAAGGTACCTGAATTCAGCCAGGTTCAGGTCCGGAGAGCTGCCAGCGATAATATTGACCTGTCCCCTATCAAGATATTGGAAGCTTTTTTAAGGAGCGATCCGGATCTGATCTTATACAACGAGATCAGATCGAAAGAGGATGGAGAAGTTGCTCTGACAGCTTCAACGACTGGCCATCGCTTATTCACAACTTTACATGCTTCGGACGCAGTAAGGACCCTTACAAGATTTATTGATCTGGGGGTGTCTAAGACCACACTCTTATCTGAGCTGAAGCTTGTGGTTGCCCAGCGTCTTGTCGCAAAGCTCTGTCCTATATGCTCTAGGCCTCACATGATTACTGAAACCGAAAGGAATGCCCTCGAGGACAGGGAATTTGCAACTCTGGCTGCCGGAATGCCCAGGGAAAGACCGCCTAAAGGTGTCTATCTGAATTGCAGCTGCAATCATGGGTATGTAGGCCGTCTGGTTATTCCAGAGATAATAGTTTTCTCTGATAAATTCAAGGAATTCCTTATGCTGCATGATGGATATGCAAGTATCCTGCAATACCTCAAAGCTGAAGGCTTCAAGACAATGTGGGATAAAGGGCTAGTTGCAGTGGCCAAAGGTGAGGTTGAGCTTGCTGAGCTTATAAATGTAGTTGGCAGTCCTAAAATTCAGAATCTGGACTAAGCATAGGATGCCCATAATGGGCATCCTGATACAGCCACAGTGTAAGCACCAGCCCTGAAACGGCTGTGAATGGCTGAAGGATGAGGGTTCTGGATGAAGCCAGGTTCATCATCCGCTATGAGCAGCGCGGACGGAGGACGGAGGAGATGATAGAATTGTATGTTCAGTAATAAGGTTTCGAATAAAGATCTGCTAGTGCTGTTCAATTGCCTTGAAAGATACGACAACACAGGCCTGAGCCCGCAGAATGCTATCCAGGAATTCTGCAATGTCAATCCTAATATGATCCTGAACAATAAGCTTCAGGAGGTTTGCAAGGACCTGAGAAATGGATATTTTCTTTCTGGAGCATTAGAAAAGCATCCTGAAATTTTTCCTGCTTATTGCCTGGAACTTCTGAAAGTAGGGGAAAAAACGGGTGACACAAATAAGGTTTACTTGGAAATCATCAATTATCTTGATGAGCAGATAAAGATTGAGTCATCAATGAAATCAGCTTTGATGATGCCTAAAATCTTTGGCGTTCTTATTGTTTTTATCTTGATTGGCTATGTATTTTTCGTTCTGCCGCGAATCACACAGCAGCTCAGCCAGATGGATGCGGATGTTCCGCTGGTAACAAAGCTTCTGATGAATTTTGGGCAGATAGCTGTTGATTACTGGTTTATCTGGCTTGTATTTGCTGCTGGAGGCTATGCAGCTTTCAGGATAAGCCGGAGAAAATATCCTTTATTTTATGATTTTATCAGGTACCGCCTTCCGGTTTTTGGTGAGCTATACAGTCTGCAGCTTAATTATCAGTTTACTAAGCTTATAGCTATATGCTATGCAGCAGATATTGATATTCGCCGTAGCTTAAGCATTACATCAAGTGCAATAAGCTCGCCGTGCATGAAAAAATGCCTGGATAATGTTGTTGCTAAGATTTCCAGGCAAGGAGCAGATTTTATAAAAGCATTACAGGAATCGGATGAATATAAGCTTTTAAATCCATTCCTTTATCCGCTTCTCAGCGCTGGAGTAATATCTGATTCCCTTGGCAAGGTTCTGGCTGACGAGTCAGACCGTTGCGTTAGAAGAATAAATTTAGCTATCAAGAAGGTTGAGGAGAAGGTCGGAAACCTTGTCCTTATCCCTATATGGTCCGTGCTTATCCTTGTGATGCTGGCTATTGTGCTGCCACTGCTGTCAATGATTGAAAAGACAGGCAGCAAGATTATATCTGGAGGCCTGTAATTATGTTAAAGAGGAGATTTAGAGCAGCCATTGCTATTAGCGAGGTTATCGGATATTTATCTTTTATTGCTTTGTTTATTACTATAGGTGGCATCGGGATTAAAGGAATCTCGGATTATTCAACTAATCAGCAAGCATCTGCAGGAGCTGCGGCAATTTGCTCTGCGGTTACACAGTATCATGCTGAGATGCATGAGTATCCAGATAATCTATCTGATCTTACAGAAGAAAATGGTCAATATGGTCCGTGGCTGCTGTCAATTCCTGATGATCCGTGGAATCCTGGCAATTCGTATAAATATTTGCATGACACAAAAAAATTTGTTGTTTATAGCGTAGGACCGAATAAAACAGACAGTTCTTCGCTTGATTCTATCGGTGACAATAATATAGGGTTTATTAGTCATTAAGATTATAAGAGGAGTAATTCGAAATGATGTATGCAGAAAAAATGAAAATGAGAGCCGAAATTACTATTAGTGCTATTTTAGGCTATATTGGATTTCTAGCGATTATAATTACTTTGGGTGCTTTTGCTGTGGGAGGATTGCAGACAATCACTAATTATACAGCCCAGCAGGCAGAACTTACCAGTCTTAAAGACGCGGTTATAATGTACCGTGTCCAGTCACTTACTAATATGCCGCCAGATTCTCTTGATGTGCTGTATGATGATCCATCCATTGCAGCTGCTGATTCCAAGACCGGAACCGAGATTCCAAGGCTTCTGGATATCAATGCCCGCTGGGATGCAAACGGAATCGTAGACCTGTGGGGTAATGATTATGACTATGCAGTAAACACTGATGGTACAGGAACAATTACATGTACCAGTGGAGCAATTGATATGTCTATTGATTTCTAATCTAAGGATGCCCATAATGGGCATCCTTAATAAGCCGAAAAGCAGCGGTTCGCCGCTGCTTTTCTATAGGGGATGAAACTTATGAAAAAAAGATTAAAAGCATTTATGCTTGCAAATACAATATTAGCTCTTGTAGCAATATCTGTATGTGCTTTTTCCTTAATGCTGACTATTCCGTCCATGTTCGGAGCTTTAGAAGCGGAAGATCTGTCTTTGCGAGCTATGCAATACGCCGAAGTAGATGCGAAAATCGTCAAACTGCTCAATTATGATGATTTGTCAGATGATGATGTCCTTATCGCAGCTAAGCTGCATACAGACCGAGCAGAAATAGAAACCATAAACGCTGATGGCTGGGAAGATGAGCTTATTATAGGCCCTGAGCAGGTCATGGGCGATGGGGAAAATCTGTACAGGATAGCAACTGTAAATATCTATCGCACAGGGGATACAGTGCCTCGCGCGACGCTAGAAGTACCGTTATCTTCGCAGGATGCTGGTAAAGTGTCTTTAAACTCTACAATCATAATTGGGCAAACTTATGGCTCTAATTATTTGCCGGTACCTGATACTTGGGATAAATCAAAAACCTTGGCTTTTGTGTCGTTAGCAGAAATCCATCATTTACATAAGGATTCGGAATTCGCAACAGTATGTTATGTTGACTCAAATTTTTATGTTACAGCATATACATATCAATATGATGGTGGCTGGGTACGGCAACAAAAAGTAAATTATCTATTAATATATCTAGGCTAAATGCACCCCGGATAACTATAATCTTCGCAGGATGGCAGTAATGGTGACAGCCTACCCATTGGCACAATTCTGCCCTATGCAGGTAATCTTGCTGCCATACCTGTTGGCTGGCATCTTTGCGATGGTACAGATGGCACACCAGATATTCGAGGCCGTTTTCTGGAAGGATCAGAAACTGCAGGGAGTTATATCGCTGCAGGACTCCCGAATATTACCGGGTCAGTTAACGGTCTAGAAGATGGTTTGCAAGATTTTACATCATGGACAGATCATATAGGAGCTTTCATCCCGGGTATAAGAAATTTAGCTAAAGAAACAAGTAATGAACATAGATTTTGTACAGGGTATCATACGTTATATTTTGATGCTAGCTACTCAAATTCAATCTATGGAGCTTCAGAAACTGTACAGCCAGCAGCATATACCGTACACTTTATAATAAAAATATCCTGATATTGATATCAGGATGAATGAATGCTATAATAATTATAAAGAAGAGATACTGATGGGTGTTAGTCAGTCTCCTCAGAATAATGTTTCATAAGAGCCGACCATTTGCCGTGGTCGGCTCTTGTCGTTAAACAATAAAACTATTTTTTAACGATAATGGTAGCAATGAGAATGCCAAAGGTTATCATAAGTGATAAAGCTTCATATACGCTCATGCTATCACCTCCTAGGTGGAGGAAACCGACACATCAGTATCTCTTAAACTATTATAACATTATAAAACAAAAGATACCACAGCCTTCGCAGGGAAGCGGTAACTCGGATTCCGGCCTGAAAGGGGAATCTATAGAGTTTACCGAGCCTGGCTCATATACTTGGACCGTACCGAAAGGTGTAAGGACTATTTATGTTTCCGCTACTGCTGGCGGTGGCGGTGGTGCAGGTGGTGGCTCTGATGCACACGGTTCTTCGGGTAATACATATTACGTGGGCGGTACTGGCGGTCATGGTGCATGCATTAATCGTGAGCCGACAATCGTAACTCCGCAGCAGACCATTGATATTACAGTCGGTAGCGGTGGTGCAGGTGATACGAGCGGTGTGAATCGCGGTCGCAATGGTTCAGCAGGAACCGCAACGATAGTCGGTGAATTAACGTTAGCAGGTGGTGGCGGTGGATATCCTGCATCATATACAAGTTCTATAACAACCGTATATGGCTCCAATGGCACATCACCATCACCGAACGGAACCGATACCAGTTCATGGGGTAGTTACGCATCACGTGGCAGCGGCGGCTCTGGCGGTATTGGTGGTGTTATGGGGTATGGAAGACCGGGTTCATCTGGTAAAAATGGTTACGTCCGTATTGAGTGGTAAGTAATAAATATTTTTATAAATCTAATCCCTTCGTATAATTTATATTCGTATAATTTATATGGAGGGATTTTTATGAAATTTAAAGATTATATTACTTATTGGCATTCTACATATCG
>CAMCDL010000029.1 GCA_945873565.1 uncultured Selenomonadaceae bacterium
AGGCACTCGACGGGGCATAGTGCACACTGAAGCAGAATGGACCACCAATAGCAGCCGCATTGTTCGCACTGGCACCCGCAATGAGCGGAGGTACAAAAGCCGTAAGTCGCCCCACATAACCCGAATATTCAATTTTTCGGGAGAATTATAGGGGAGGGAGTCCCCTCCCCCGCCTTACGGCTCCCCCTCCCGAAAAGGTTATACATAAGAAAGGCCGCAGCCGAGGTTCCAGGCCGCATACGACGGGGCACAGTCCACATCGAAGCAGAAGGGACCACCAACAGCAGTCGCAAAGTACGCACAGGCACCCGCAAGGAGGTAATCCAGCTGCGCATTGTTTGCCCAGTAACCATCACAATAATGAGTGGTACTGCTGCCAGTGGCGAGGGTTGGAATCATGCCGTTTTTGTCGCAGTGCATACCGTTGATATAGCTGGCGGCCCCCGATGGAGCTGTGAGCCCTGTATCTTCGTACCCGGTAACATCGGTCACGCGGTAGCCGGTGCCCTCCGGGGTCATCTTTACATAGATTCGTCCTTTATTGTTAATCAGTCCAGCAACACGGTCCCACTGATCGCCCCAGAACTTTTCAATATGGAAAACCTTTACCTGATTTGTGTTGTTATATCCATAGAACTGGCCCTTATCTTTAAGGGTTCCCGTTGCAAGCATACCGCTTGCACTGGATGCGCTTCGACAGTTACCATTGCCGAAAATGCTTTGCAAGTCGGTAGAACAACCCATTAACAGGCACAAGGTACGAATAAGCTCGCGCTGGCTCCATGTATGGGTATACCATCCAGTACCGTTTGCAGTACAACCCGCTATTTCCTGGGTAGCTGTCAGACTCTGAGCCAATGTCTGGCCAGACAGGGAACGGATTTTTGACGCATTGCCGCTGCCGCCAAACATGGAATAATAGAAAAAGTCCTTGATGTCCCCAGCAGCATCGGTATGGGCAAACGCCTTATATGTATCATCGAATGGGGTTTCGCTGATTACTTCATATTCATAGCGGCCATCCTCCCAACGCTTTACATATACCAGCGGAATGCGTGCCATTGCGTTGCCGTCATAGGATGTATTAGCAACATCGGAGGCGGTTACACCATCCTCTTTTTTGGTATAGTCGTCCGGGTCAAGGAAATAATCCACCGTACCATCAGATTTAAGCATTACAGGTTTGTTGTTCTTTACGAACCAAAGGTCCCCCCAGTCACCATAGTTAAAAATGCCATTGGTGAAATCCATACCGCAAGGGCCCATCCCTTTGGCGTCAAAAATATATTCGCAGCGGGTGGCTGGGTCTGAGTTGCGTTTGTCGATACGAATACCAAAGCGGCCACTCTTGGTGCCAATTCCGCCCGTAGCGTCAATATAAATACTGTTCATTTTGGCCTTATCTTCTGCACTCATAAGGCCGTTAGCCGACTCTGTGGCCACTGGAATGTTTGAAACGCTGCCAATAATATGAACGGACCATGTAACAGTTCCGTCTTCTACGGTGTCACCTTCTGCCGGATCTGATACAACCAGCGGCCCATCATCTGTGGTGCCGGAAACTTCACACTCCAGGAAATACCCCGGAGGTAATACTGTACTAAAAGCAATGCGCCCAAGTGGAACCAGTGTCTTTGGGGTACGAAAGCCAAGCTCTGAAAGGTTCGCGGCTTTTACTACCTGCCAAACAACAGAGCCGTCTGTAATAAGATCACCGTCCTGAACATTGGAGCTGATAATTGGCGCAGTTGCATCTGTGGTACCAGGAGTAACGCACCGCAAATAGTGCATAGCTGGCAAGCCTTCCATTGTAACAGTCTGACCTAAAGCATAAACCTTAGAACGTCCTGCCACACCTACGATACTATTAAGCATCTCGACATCTACCAGCCCGGTTGGTGAAATATTAACCGTGATATTTTCAGTGTTTTCCACAGCTATGGTCATGGCATAGCTTGCAGAAATGGTAAGAGCTTGGGAACCTGGTGGAATCCAGTCCGGAATATTATCCAGAGAAATCATGTATAGAATTTCACCTTCATCCGGATCCTGAGCAAAGAGACCCCATTCTTTTGCGTAAAATCCTGATTCAATTCCTTGGGTGATAATAATACCTGTTACAGTACAAAGGTTATCCTCATAAGCCACAGAACTGATGCCAAGGCTTGCCTTTGGGTCGTAAAGGTCCCGCATATTATCAACCTGTTCCGCTGTTTCAGAGCCACTCCCCAGCTTTATCCTTGTGAGTTCAAGCCTTGTGTTTCCTGCCAAAACCTTCGCCTGTAATTCGCGGCCCCATTTTGTGAGAACGCCGCCTGTCCAATTCGCCATTTTTTAAATCCTCCTTATACCTTGTATCTCTTATGGGTAGCCGATACTATGCCACTATAAATTGCCAGTTGGTTCGTGGCGTCATATACCGGACTAACCTGTTTAACTTTGTTAGCTTTGTGGTTTGTAGTAACACCGCCAATAAATACATTGCCGGATGTTTCAGCGTGCAATACTTGGGCCACTCCGTACCGCTTATGAAGATGTGGAGCAATTCCATAATATTGTTTGCCCTCTGATTCTCTGATAAATCCAAGGCTATCCAACCAGCTGCGTGTGTTTTTTACTGAGTTTATTACCCTGACAACCTTCTCTAAATCCTCCTGGACAATGCGTGGGGCACTCAGCAGGTCAATCTTAAAATGATACGGCTCCCCGCCATACTCAAACCACTCAGTAACCCGGCCACTTTCAAAGACTGTCTGTACCATTTCCTCGACGGCTGCTTTTGTGCCTTTTTTCATGTGCCAGCGTATGGAATTTTTTACCAGGGCCCGGCGTTTATTCAGGCTTAGATTTTGGTCGTAAAAATTCACATGCCATTGCCAGGCAAGGGAATCAATGGTATCACTGTCCAGTTCATCTATCCGGCTAATCAGCGCAGGATATGCTGTCTCTGGGTAGATGTCCTTCAGTGCAGCATCGATTACCTCTGTTATTTTCCTTATGTGTTTATCCTCCAAGAGGTTTTCCGGCACAATGTCCAATAAACCATAATTAGCCATCTTCCAGTCCTCCATAGGTAACGGTGACATTATCTGCTATGGCCACACCATGAGGACCAATGACAGTAAATGTAGGAGAGGTAATCTCCACTCTCTTGGCACCGGCAACAATGATATCCCTAATCAGTCTGCTAGGGTTAATGTCACGCCCCAGCTTCAGCCGTTGCCACTTCACGTACTCATTCACAGCTGTATTGACTGCCTCCTGAATAGTCACCGCCTGAGTATTGTCTGAGTTATCAATATAGTAAGTCAGCTCCACATCGTAGCTCTCCACTGTAGGATCCTCCACATATACTCTGTCAGTTATATAGTGCACTTTTGGCGACAAAAGATATGCCTTGATAGCGTTCTTCAGCTCCGTATCTGGCAGAGTGCCGTCCTTATTCAGAGCGTATATAACCACATTGCCAGGCTGAGCAGATTCACCAGCAGCCACCCTATCCTCCGGGCCCTCTACAAAAACATCACCGATAAGCTCAGATACTGATTTAGTGTGATACTTATACCAGCCATCTGTACCACTGCCAAAAGCTTCAGGGGCTTCCCTGATTCTCTCCCGATAGCTTTCGTCATCCTCCTCATCAGCTCCGCCCTCAGTTGTTGTAATATTGACCATGGAAGCAACATAGCCCACATTATCAATAATCTTTGATATTTCCCCTGCAATGTATCCGTTACCTGCCTCACCGGCACCCTCACAGCTTGCACTTACAGTTGCAGCAGTCTGCCCCGCCGGTATATTCAAATCGGTATCTATTGCAAATACCACATTATCCTCGCTTGATACTCTTGTACCCGCCGGAACTGTTACAACACTATCCCTTGTAGCTGACAGAGTTACCTTTATGGTAGTAGTGGCCTTAGAGGCCTCCAATCTATTACAGCCCACCAGCAAACCAATGTGATCAAGATAATCTCCAGTAGCATAGGCCAGCATGTTCATCTTGGCAGAGAAGTTAATCTGGTTCAGCAGCCAAATAATAATAGATGCCAAGGCCTCCAGAAACAGCCTTACTGGATGAGCCCTGGATAAAGATATACCCGTCAGTTCCTCGTAGCCTGCAATAATATTCTGCTTGATTGTATTTGTGTCTGTCTCGACAAAGTTTATATCATTCACTTAATCGCCACCCTCACCTTTGGAATCATAAGCCCTTCTCGGCCATCACCGTCCCAATCAATGGATACCAGCTTAGCTCTGGGCTCATACAGCTCTATCTTTTCCTTAATTTCCTTTACCATCAATGGCCTTATGACATTTACCGGCTTATCAATAACTGATGGGTCAATACCGAATTCCCTATCCAAAGGGACACTACCCTGCAACGTTGTAAGGATAGTTTTGATATTCTGAATAATCTCCTCCATCTCGCTGGCAGGGAATATAACAATGTTCTCCAGTGTGGCCGTAACATCAACTATTTGCATCAGCCTTCACCTCATTTTCTATGTATTCCTTTAGGTTTATGGTGGCAATACAAGATAATACTTCACCATTGCCCATAAACTCCTCAGTTGTTTCGGATATGGATTCAATAACCCATTTGTTATCGCCAATAGGACCATCTCCCAAAATAAAAGAGAGTACTGCGCCTTTTTCGCAATACTCTATTAGCTGGTTCATCTGCTTGCGCGGATGATAGCCCAGGTATGAACTGATACGTACATCAAAACTGATTGTCTGTAACTTGGGTCCTGTAAATTCAAGGATAGGCTTGCTGCCAATCACATCATGTTCTGCGTAGTTAGCAGATATGCTCTTACTGTAATTGTTCAGAGTAAATATCCTATCATAGTTTGACACCTCAAAGGCTATCTCTCCCAAAGAACCAATCTTGCTTTCCTTGTTCTTTACGGAATTCAGCATACCAAAGAGTTTTTTCCAAAAGCTCAAATCTCCACCTCCTAACCGCAAAATACATTAGGGCTTCCAGTTGTATGGCTTCCAGCCTCGCCACAAGCTACACATGTAGTAACATCGCCTATCCTTGTGACGGGAAGACCATTGCAGAACACGGTACCGGAGCCGGTTGTGCTGGCAAAGGTTCCGCCATGTGGGCAATTTGTTGGCCCTGTATCTGTCAGCCTATGAAGTCCCAGACCATTAACATATACATCGGGGCTGGTAGTGCTGTTGGCTCCCGTCCTGCCATGAGGACAGCAGGGTGCACCAATGTTGCATAAGCCCGTTGTGTTATCTCCCAATCTCGTAACCGCTGGCATGGCTCCACCCCTAATTCAAATCAATTCTTGCACCATTAATGGTAATATGTCCGCTGACGATAATCTGCAAATCGCCTGTAGCATTATCGTGTTCTATATAATCACCATTGGCAAATCTGATACGCCACTTATTTGGATCCGTACACTCCGGAGGCTGAGCCTCGGAATAATAGCTGCCAATAATTACACCATCACCATTAGTGCTATCGTCTGGTATCTCAACAATAACCTGTTCACCTATGCCTGGCATGTGGTAGCATTTATCCTTGCCCGTTGCCTCATACCTTATAGGCAGCTCACCAGATACCATTCCCTGTGCATCATCAAAAACTACCCTAGCCCGCCCCAAAGTGGGATTGATGCTTGATATTTTGCCGTATTTAGTAGCCATTTAAGCACCGCCTTATATCAATATCGCAGCTGTACCCGCTGTTTGATACTTTGTGAGAAGTCTTTTCTATCAGATACTTGCCATCAAACTTATGGAAATCCTCCAAAGTGATGGTAAATCCCGACATGAAAATACCGCCTCCATCAATAATAGGCACACCGCCAAAAGCAATGCGCCCTGTCACTTCATCCTTGTTCTTGGCTCTCAGCTCGCCCTTGGCCAGCTTCTCAGCCTCAGCCACATTGGCCACCTCTTTATGTACCTCCAGAGTCTGGCCATCTTCCTTATTAGGATCTGTGAAGGTGAACTCCACCAGCCGGCCCTTCTTGGCATTTTCATAGCGGACATGGCAGGCTTTATATACATCCCTTGTCTTAGAACGGAAGCTGTAGGAGCTTATCCTGCTTTTCCCCTTTTTAATGGTGGCCACAGGTTCATTATTATCAAGGTCAGGAATGTAGTACACATCCAACTGACTGTCTGACAGCCTCACACCATAGCCCTTTTCCTTGGCTACTCTGGTAAGAAATGCCAAATCAGATTCTTCCTTTTGCTCCAGCCGTTCAATTTCATCATCCTCACGGAGGTTCAGATAAAGCCCTATCCCTGCCCGGTCTGCTATCTCCTTGGCAATGGCAGACAGCTTTATCTTTTCCCATGCCCGATTTTTCTTGATTCCCCGAAGCTCATTGTTGGATGGAACAGATACCGCCTTGATTCTGGCCTTGTGGGGAAGGCCAGATATTTCTATTTCATCAATTTCAAAGATACCTAATGGAACCTCCACATCACCTTCAGTGTTCCAGTTGGTGAATATCAGGGACACCTTCAATGTGGCACCCTTGTCTGGCAGCCAGTCACCCTCCCATAGCTCCTGTCTATCCTCCAGTGTGATAGATATATCATCCGCTATACTGTCAGCACTGTCAGAAAAATCGAAGCTGTCAAGGAAGGCCGCCAAATCCTCGGATATATCCTTGTTGTCGTATAGTACCCTTACTCTGGTATGTCTGGCCTGCATTATCTTCCCTTCTTCCATGGTGGCATTACAGCCGGAATCCTGCTTTCAATATCTGGGATAGTCAGCTCAATTCCAGCAGGAAAAATCAGGGTATCACGATATGCCTCATTAGCCTCCATTAGCTTGGTAGCGTACCGCTCACCGCCCATTTCCTTCTTGGCTATGAAATCCCACTCATCACCCAAGGCAGTTATATATGTTCTCATGCGAAGCTCACCCGCCCTTCCTGATGTCTGATATCTGCCAGAGCCCGTCTTACAGCCGCCTCAATGCTGGATTGCATAGAGGAAATAGCTGGGCCATCAGCATTGCCGTTCACCGTCACAGGAATGGATATGCTGATACTTTGATTGGAGTTGTTGTTGGTATTGCTTACGGAGCCGCCAATACCAGATGCCATATCCAAGGCCCTTGAAGCTAAAGAAGGCTCAGAACCATCAGGAAGCATACCCAGCATCTGGCCTGCCTGCTGCCATAAGCTGATAGCACGTCGGCTGCCATCAAGAGGAATAGCCGCCTCTGGACTTTCCTCTGCAAATGTTGTCAGGAAAGCACCCTTGCCATAGATACCACCTGCTGCATTATGTGCTACAGGCGCCATCGAAGCTGGCCCGCCACTGGATGGTCCACTTCCAAACACAGCCGTTATCTTGCCCCAGTATTCCTGAGCAGTCTCCCATAATGCCTGCAGTTTTCTTGTAAAGAAAGCAACAAACTGGTCCACCGCCTCGGATGGGTTATCCCATAGCGTAGTAAACCATGCCTTTACGTCTTCCCAATGGGCAACGATTCCTGCACCGGCATATACCAGCCAGCCTATCGGCCCTGTAAGGAAGGCTATTGTCGCTGCTGTTGGTGACTCCCACATAGCAACCATGAAATCCCTTACTGAGGTAAAACGGGATACCAAGTATGCCCCTGCTGCTACTAATGCTATAATTCCTACCACCACTAACCCCGCTGGATTGGCCAGCATAGCAGCATTCAGACTAAGCATTGCCGTTCTAGCCACTGTAGATGCTACAGAAAAGCCTATCATAGAAAGTCTAGCCATTGCCTGCGCTGCCTGAAAAGCTTTGGTTGATATGGTTGTTATCTTAGTAATTATATTTACGCCCAAAATAGCTTCTTTCAAAAAGAAAAGCCCTGTATAAGCGGTCTTTATTCCAGCAAAGCCCAATCCTAAAGCCGTAAAACCAACAGCCAACGCTGATGCACTAATAGCTGCTCCCCCTAGGATAGTAGCCAATGTCTCATGCTTCTCTATAAATTGTGCCAGAGAAACAGCAAACTCAGATATCAGCTGCATACCATTGGCCACCATTGGCAAGAATATATTGCCCAATTGGATATTTACCTTCTTCATGGAATTTTCCATAAGAATCATAGCATTTTCTGCAGTCTTGCTTCTTTCAGCATATTCTGCTTCCATACTGCCAGCATACTGAGATGAATCTGCAACCTTATTGAAATTATCTTGCAGATTATCCAGGTTGGATAATAATGGGCCTATTGCGCTCAGCGATTCCTGGCCGAACAATTCCTTCATTACAGAAGCTTGCTGGGAAGCATCACGGCTTTTTATAGCTTTCATTACATCCAGAATAGCACCCTTGGCATCAGTCTGCATTCTTACAGCCATCTCTTCAGCTGAAAAGCCTAAGCTTGCGAATGCCGACGCCTGCTTATTAGTAGCACTTGTGCCAGCAGCCATAGCTAGCATCAGATTCTTTATTCCTGTAGCTGCAATTTCTGATGGAATGCCAGCGCCAGCCATAGATGCACCTAATGCTGCTATTTCTCCAGAAGCCAATCCAGCCACATCGCCTAAAGGACCAATTCGGGTAACAATATCTGAAATCGGAATTGCACCAGCTGCGGTAGTGTTACCTAAATAATTAATTTTATCAGCCAGCTCAATAACCTCATTCTGGTTCATTTTAAAAGCGGTTCGCCACTTTGCCATCATATCGCCAGCCTGGTCTGCAGATATGTCAAAAGCTACTCCCATTTTAGCCGCTGACTCAGCAAAAATCAGCAGATCATCCTTAGCTATGCCCGCCTGACCACCAGCAGCGACAATTTTCGCAATATCCTCTGGTATCATTGGCAAAACAGTGCTGAGCTTTAAAATGTCCTGCTGCATATTCTTAAAGCCTTGCGGAGCGTCAAAATTAACTACCTTACGCACATCAGCCATAGCTGATTCAAAAGTCATAGCAGCTTTTACACTATCCATAATAGGAGCTGTTAAAACCTCTGCCACGCTTTTAGCACCCTCAAAGGTTGCATATGCTCCTACAGCATTTTGCATCGACGCATTAAATGCTCCTCTTGCCGTAGCAAATTTATTCATGGCTTGATATTGCTGCATTTCTTTGGAAACAGCACGCATATTTTGTGCTAAGCCTTGAGCACGAAGTTTAGTCGCTTCAAGCTGTTGCTGTAGCTCTTTGTGCTTAACATTATAGGTATGAGTGTCAATTGCTCCAGCCCTATACTCAGCGTCAAGTTTTTTAAGAGCGTTTTCAACTGAATTCTGAGCAAATATAATGTCATTATATTTATATTTTAATTGCCCTATAGCTTTGTTCATGTTTTCTAAAGCTTTGAAGGCGTCTCTAGAAGTTGCAACGACATTACCCTTCATCATGGCATTTAGAGTAAATGCAAATTCAAAATTTTTCATTCTCACCACTTCTCTTCTTGAATAATGTTTTTTTGAATGGTATAATAAAAAAAAATACTAAGGTGGTGTTATAAATGGTACTTGTAGCTATTATGATATTCCTTGCATTCCCTTATATAATTTACAAAGGTTTATTTGCAAAGCCAGATGATTTTAATCCGTTTGATTATTGGGATATCTAAGCCCTGAGCCTTCAGGGCTATTTTTTTTGCTTTTTTATACTGTCATTGATTTCTTCAATCCAGCTCAAGAGCTCATCAACGGTCAAGGACATCCAATATTCAACACTGCCATATTCATGCAAACCCACCGCAATTTTACGAAAGACACCCAGCGGGTCATAGCTTATCTTTCTTCCATTTTTTCCAGAATTTCTTTCACCGAATCTTCGAATAAAAAACTTGTTACCCGGCCAATCACCTTTGCATACATCTTAATTGGTAGCTCCTTAAGCTCCGCATTGGTTACACCTAATGCGGTTGCCGCCAATGCTGCCTGGAATGAGCTAGAATACTGAATCATTGGTGTTGCATCCCCCTGCATTCTTGCCATGCGTTCAGCAGACTCATAATCACGCCCAGTAAGACTCTCCAGTCCAGCTTCCAGCTTACTTAAATCAATCTTTCTTTCCTCTGTCTTTTCCATTATGTATACCTCCATCACTAAAACCGCAACCGGGTGCGGATTTGACTTCTAAACCATTACATATTCTCAGCCAATACAGGAGGCAGGCTTCACAGCCGCCTCCTTTTTTTTATTGGCAATTATGATTACTGTCCCAGGGCCTTACGAATCTTGGCCAGGAAATCTGTGCCGTTTACATTGTAAATGTAATTCAGCTTGTCGACTTCTACCTTGGTAACACCATCAACAGATACCTTCAGATAAATGGCAGAGCCGGTCAGCTTGGTGTCCATAGTCTCTGCAGGAGACAGCTTGCCCAGCTCCACAGAGGTTGGCAGCAAGCGAACCATTACACGGAGAGACTTGGCTTTGTATTCGCCAGTGGCAGCATCATATACTTCCTCTGCACCAAACATTTCAAAGTCATAGGCTCTTACCTCACCCAGCTCCAGAGCGGTTTCATCCGTAATACGGAAATTCAGCTCCACAGTAAGGTTATTTGTGTGGCCACTTACTGGCATATCAATATCACCGCTGATACCGGCACCGGTGATGGTGGTTGTCTTTGCTTCCAGATTAGGCAAGGTAATATCTACCACGCCTGGCCTTTTAACACCATTCAAATAAAACTCGAAGTTATTTAAATGGCTTGGTACTACATTTACGCCACTCATGCTTTCGCCTCCCTATCACTCAAACAGCGTGGAAATATACGCTGGATCATATTCCTGAATAAATTCAATCTGACGGGCAGCAGCTGGTGGAGTAAAGAATACATGGAAGTACAGCCTACCATCCATGAGGCCGGTAGTAGTATTATCATCCTCGCGGAACTCTACACGGCCGCCCAGCAGAGCCCCCTTGGCAGTAAGGCCATTCAGCCATACATTGGCACTGTCCACAATGGTATTAATCAAACGCTTGTTGGCTGGGTCATCAACCTTACTCCAGAAGGTGGTAATAAGAGTGTTGCCAATCCAGTTGAACATACGACGCTGAACAATCTGGTTATCCTTCACATCAGCAACACTTGGATAAGCTGCCGTCTGCACGCCCCAGCTCTTCCAGCCGCCAATAAAGTTGATAGCTGTCACAATACCATTCTGATTCAGATAATTAGCCTGAGCGTTGTTATAGAACACCTCAGTACCATCCGCCAGACAGGTGCCGTTAATCTTCATGCTCTTATTGGAGCCTACATAGTACGGAATACTGTCATGCTCGGCATCTGTACGATTGTAGAGGCTGGCCAAATGAGTAGACATATGAGAAATCTCACTATCCAGCTTTACCATCGGATAGGCCACAATGAGATTCTTATCAGTGTAGCTGTTGATATTCTTCCACTCAGCTGCGTTGGTGTAATTAATCACCGTATCAGACGGAATATCTGCTATAGCAATAGCACCGAAATGACCGCTGATATCATAGGTCTTAGCACTCATTACAGCGCCTACGCTAGCAATAGAGCTGAACTTAGGGGCAATAATGATGCCTGGCACAAGGCCAAAGCGAGGGAAAATCTCATCGATAAGCTCCATACCGGTAGCCTCACCAGTGGAAGCGTCAATTCCACCAATGATATCATTGGCTACTACTGCCGACGGATTAAGAACATTGTAGGTTGCAGCCGCAGTGGATGCAGAATAAAGCAAACCGCCTTCCAAGGCTGTAATAATAACCTTGCCCTCATCGTTATACGCAGCAGTATAATCAGTACCCAGTACACACTTATCAGCCAGAGCGTCTTCCTTCAATGTGTTGATTTCCAAAGTATTCAGCAGAACATTGGCATTAATCACTACTTCATGATCTGTAAAGGTGATGGTTTCAGCAGTTACAGTAGTTTTATGCTTGGCTGGGTCAAGCACATTCACCATGACAATAGGAGCCATGTTGTAATAGGTGAAATGCTGCCTCATGACCTCGCAAAGGGTATAGCTGCTCCAATCGTCGCTATAACCGAAAGCCTCTACAGCTTCCTTTAAGGTATAGCAAAGCTTTGGCACATTTGCCTCTGGCTTAGATGCAAGGTGAACCGGTGCAGTACCAAAAGCAACTATAAGACCGCTGTCTGTCTCAATCATTGGGACCAGGCTGGTAGCCTGCTCACTGGTGTAGACACCATGCTTATATGCCATTTATTATCACTCCATTTCTGAAAGTCTATTTAACATATCAGTATAGGCAAGATTAGCCGCTGTTCCTGCCTTCTTGATGCTTGCCTTGACGTCATTAATCTTTAATGGCTCAGCAAACAGTCTCTTTATAGGCTCTTTGTTAAACCGTTCAGGAATACCATCACGGTACAGCTGATTAGTCTTTAATCCCATTCTAGGGATTGCTGGGCCTAAATACATTACCGGATTTTTAACGGCATCCGGCTTGATAGCCTCTACCGCATCAGGTACAAGGTTATCCTTTTTCTTGGTCGCCATTTATAAAACCTCCATTCTCATGGTTATAGGCTTACATGTCCTATTCGATATTTCAGGGTTGCATAGCCATACCAGTAAGGATAAGGCTGTGCTTCTACAGTTTCCCATTTATTAGGCAAAACCAAGGCGTATTTACGGTCTATTATCCTTTGCATGCACACCCGCTGACGGATGCGCTCCATAATGGAAAGCAGATCCATCCAAGCCTGTTCATCTTCACCGTATACGCCTATAGTCAGCCCTATGGTGGCAGTAGAAATACCCTGCTCATCATCTTCTACATTTTGCACACTTACTATCACCAGAGGATAATAGGTGTCCGACATAAATTTTTCATCCGGAATATGCTGGCAATAAACAGACAGCTTCTTATCTGCCTGCCCTTCTGCCTTTAAAACATAGTCCTTTGTTGCGTCCCTTATCTCTTCGGCAAGGGCCTCAATCAATCTAGCTGGTATCATCGTCTATACCCCATCAGAAAAGCATTTATTTCATGCTCCAGGATGGTATTCATCCGCTCAAGCATTTTCTCTGCAATGAACTGAGACACACTAGGGCTTCCCAGCATCTGCGGAGTAGAAGGTCCGGACAACTTATTAATAGGCAGGCTAGCGCTGTCATGACCGTGATCACCGCGCTGAAACACGCCGACGTGGCCAGATTTCATTCTAGCTAAAAAGGCGTGAGCAATAGTCCCGCCCTCGCCTTTTACAACCTGACTATATAAATATTTGCCCGTCTTGGGCCTTCTCTTAGGTACCGACTTAGGATTAGTCTTGAAATATGCCAAATCGTTGACCGGCCCCTTAGATGAAAGGACAGCAGACATATTCTCGACCTTTGTTTTAATGGTCCTGGTAACATATCCAGCCTTCCTTATGGCATACCGTTCTCTTACCTTCTTTACGGCTTCCTTCTTGGCTCCGCGAATACTCTTTCTAAGGGATGTACTGACTGCCTTTTTCGCAGCTCCAGGAATTCCCTTCAGAAGCTCCTGCGCCCGCTCTAAGCCTTCAGCATCTACTTCAATCATCCCATCACTCCCATACGAATGGCCACAAGGGTGATATTCAGCATCCCCATGTCTTCCGTACATGAGGCCACCTTAAACAGTTTGCCGTCAAGCCTGAGGTTATTCCCCTGCACAGGAACATGAGGCAAGTCAGCCTTCTTTACTGCTACGGTAGCAAAATCACCGTGCAGGCCATCGGTCATCCGTGGCCCGCCCGTAACTCTGGCATTCTTGCTTGTTGAGTCATTACAGACAACTGCCAAGCATTCGACATTATCTATTTTGTGCTTTTCAGCAAACTCAAAAACATTGAGAAAAACCGCATCAATATCTGCCTGTACCTGCTCCTGGAAACTCATATCAACCAATCCTTACACGGATTACAGTGGTGCCGGAAGCCTTGGTTGCTACACACATGCCTGCTGGCACGTTACCGGTATCGGTACCCGTAATTCTCTTATTGTTTACATCCCAGTAAACTGCATCACCAGCAGAAATCGCGGTGTTGACAGATGGCATCTCAAACACACCAGTAAGAGCCACGGCACCAGTCTCGCCTGCTGCAATAGGCTCGCAAGCTACACCGATGCGGTTTGCAAATGCAACTACATCCCTGTATTCAACATTAGCTGCAGCAGCATAATCAATTACGTTACCATCCTGAATAAACTTTGTCATAGCCATGTTCATTTACCTCCTTATCACTCACCAGCACCAGTAGACTTAGCAAGGCCACGGAAATCGAGCAGATTTACACCAACATCCTGATAGATTCTCCACTTAACGCCCAGGGTATCAAACTGAACAGCGCTCTCCATGGTAGGAGTCTCTACGCCATTGAGATAAGTTACCTCGATGGTTGGGCAATAGCCTGGAGCGGATGCCAGATAGAATTCCTTAGTATCTGCCAGCTCTGGCTCAGAAATTACGCTAAGCTTGTTAGCAAATGGATTTGGTGTAGCATTAGCCTTGGTAGGGTCAACTACGGAATTAATCAGCTGTGCAGCAGTAACCTCCAGCTCTGGTGGAACAATGAGGAATGCAGGCTGAATGTTAAGATTCTCCTTGCCGCCAATATTCTTCTGGCGAGCCATCTTAGCCTTCATTGCTGCAAGGCCTGCAACAGAAATGTCTACTGCGGACAGGTTCTTATGGTTGTTATGGAACAGAGCCGCACCCTCAATTGTAGGATTGCTGGTCAGGATAGCATAAACCATCTTGTTAATCATACGACGGGCAGCAGCACCATACAGCGCTGGAATAGTGCTGAGTGCACCCAGATCATCATTGATGATAGCCTTGCGGGTAATGCTGAAGCTCTTGCCATAGGTAGCAACAGAAGTGGTTACGGAGCTTTCTGTTACAGATGCATGCTTAAACTCACCATTCTCAGTAATCTTCTCCAGCTCATCAGCCTCGCTTAATCTGTAGCGGGTAGCCTGCTTGAAATCAGAATTGGATCCAGTGCTGGTCCACTGCTGGAAAGTGGTAGGTACAGCCTGATAAGACTGAGCCATAGACTTATTTGCAGTATTGGAAAGAATACCTGCAAAATGGCCAGAGCCGGTCAGAGCGGAACGAACGATTTCCTCATCGGACATATTTGCAACGCTGATGTTCTGGAAGCGCTCTACGCACTCAGCAGCCAGACGAAGCATACGCTTGCCACGGAACTCATCAGCACCAGCAGCAGGCTTCTCAACACTGATTCCAGCACGCATTGCCAGACCATCAGTTGCGGCCGCACGGAACTTATCAGCCTCATCAGCAACAACGGTTACATTGGTAGCCTTGCGCTCCTCAGCAAGCTTGCCCAGGACAATCTTATTAACATCATCTACTGATGCACCGGAGCGTATATACTCGTCAGCATCAATATCAAAATTACGGCACAGAGCAGTAATCTCCATGGTGCGCTTGCGTTCAGCCTGTACAGCATCATCATTGGATATGGTTACAGCTTCATCCTTGCGCTCTTCATTAACATTTGGCATTTTTTCTACATCTCCTTTGTTATCAATTTCTTCAATCTGTCTGCCAACGCCAACGTCAGCATCGGCGGGTACGGAAACTATAGATATCTCATACGGTTCCCATCTGGTAGCGATAATTGCTGGACCGGTAAAACGGCCATCCTCGCTAACCTCTTTTTTGGCAAGCTCCGTATATTCCTGGATGCGATAACCTACAGAGACACCCTTCAAGGTGCCACTACGGATTTTCTGGTAGATTAATTCGCTCTGCTCATCAGTATCCAGCGTTATGGTAGCCTTGCAGCGGCGTTCTGCTTCATCCAGCTCCACAGAAGCAACAGCCCCGATAGGTATATCAGGGTTGTGGTTGAAGAGAACTACGCCAATTTCCTTCAATCGGGTAAGATCTACCGCATCATTTTCATGAAGCAGTATTTCATCGCCATACCATCGGCGTACTGGTGCCTCAGACGAAAAGGAGAGCTCAATCGTCCTGCTTTCAGGATTCTGATTTTCGCCCTCGTCCTCACCAGCACGGATAAAAGTAAAGCCGCCCAGCATGGTGCGCTCAAGCGGTTCATTTTTATGCTTTATCTCCGGCATCCTTTTCCTCCTTTTTATCATTATTTGAGTTATTTTGATGGTTGCTCTTGGCCGCCTGCACCGTTACCGGTGTATGCAGGGAAAGTGTCAAGCCAAGAGCCTCCGCCGTAGCCTTTTCCAAAGCCATCTGCTCAAGCTGTTCGCGCCAGTCATAGCCGCGCTCAGCACACCATTGAGCCATGGTCTTGCCGCCATTCTGAATAGCCAGAATATCAGCCTTTACTTCCTTCTCAGGATCTATCCAGTTCAGGCCTGGCGCCATCCACTGGACATTTATGTACTTGCTTCTGTTCTGCCAATAATCACGAATGACAATCAAGCCAGCAGTTACGCACATATCAAGCCATTCCTCGTATATAGGCATACAAAGATGCTCTGCTATGAAATTCTGAATCGGCTCAAAGGTCTTTCTATCCTCCAGCAGTCCCTGGCGGGCACTGGAGAAATTAGCATTGTTAAAGTCCCGGCTCATCAGCTCATAGGATAATCCAAGGCCAGCACCTGCCAACCGCTCCTGCAGGCCCACATAATCCTTAGCATTGGTAATTGCTCTGGAAGGATTAGCTGTTTCCACCTTCTCGCCTGGGCTCAGATATTTCACCATGCCTGGGCGGATGCTCTGCAGCTGCTTTCCCTCCATGTCTCTGACATTACCATACCGGCCAACTCCGCTAGGAACACCATCCTGAGTGATAAAAACAGAAAAACACGCCGCTATCTTTGCCGCTACAGTTTCGGCTTCCAGATAATCCTGCGTGTCCTTCATGCGTTTGATAATCGGCGTCAAATCAGACATGCCTCTTATCTGGTCAGGTTTGTTCTTTGTCCATAGATGGATGATTCTATCAGCCGGCACCCTTTCAGGGTCAAACTGTATATAGCCGTCCGGAGATTTCTTATCCAGCCAATATGCCAATGGCCTCAGCTGGTCATTCAGCTCTACACCGGAACGGATAACATTCTGGCTCTTAGGTGCCCTCAGCAGATTGCTGTCCAGCAAATCCGATTTAAGGACCTGAAGCTGCAGCGGAAATTTTCCCTTGCGTGATACCACCTTCTTGACCAGTATCTCGCCGTCAACAATTTTCCTGCGAAGCAACATGGCCTGCATCTCGTAAAAAGACTGCTGACCAGTAATATCACAGTTATCCTTGCTTACCCATTCCGCCCAAAGCTTTTCTATCTGGGTATTAAGCTTATCGTCACCAGTCTTTGCCTGTGGCTTTATGCCAGTACCAATAACATTCCTGACGATTCCAGATACAGCCGCCATAGCAATATCGCTGTTATCCTCCAGATATCTTGCCCTAGCCTTTATCAGGTCGCGCTGAGTCTTATCCGTGTTCTCAGTATCGGCATTGATTGGTGTCCATCCGCCATTAAAGCGGTTAATCTCACCAGCTTCATATGATCTCAGCCCATCAATGTACATGGCTCTTTTGAACGCCCATTGAGGTGACACCAAAGCAATAGCTTTTTCTAGTAATTTCATTCACGCCCCAGCTCGGCAAAACAGATATCATTGCCTTCAAGGCGCGCTATCTTGACCTCCAGCGCATTTTCTCTGGCGTACAATGTGGCCAGATCTGCCTTCACCAGACGTCTATTATTAATCTGGTATTCCTGTGCACCACCCTCAATAGCAGCAATGGCTTTCCGCACCCCTTCAAGCTGTGATTTTAATCTTTCTATTTCCAAGCTGTTCCCTCCTTCCTTATAGCCAATCATCATCAAGGCCTAGCCAGTCCTCATCCTGATCAGCAGACTTTTCGTTATTAGTATTCTCTGGCTCCATCAAATACCTTACTCCAAGTATTTCGGCGGCCAGAGAATTGTTGGTCTCGCAGTCCAGCAAATGGTTCTGAGCATGACTGCTGATTTTTTCCCAGACAGAAGTTATTCTTCCCTTCTTGTCCTTCCTTTCCACCCTCTGTTCCGCACATATCTGGTCGCAATATTCTCTATCAATATCCCTGAAAACATTCCAGGAACCACCCGCCCCTGCCTCAATAGGCATGCGGGAAGCAATGAAGTTTTTCATCTGATTGGTATCAAAATTGTACAGTCTCAAACCAAAGCCCGGCCCCTTATCCAGCACCGTCACCGTATAACGTGAACGGAGCGGATTAGAACTGCCCTTAGTCGGTATGGCCACATCCATGTGCTCAGCGCAGAAGACATAAACCTCATCCGTGTTATAACCTGAGTCAATGCATGCCAGATTAACATTGTGTATCTCGCCGTTAGTATCTGCATAATTGCGATTGATAACAGTCTCAACATCCGCCCACGTCTCCAGACGGCCATAATCAACCAGCCAGCTTGTAAGATGCGGGCCCCATGCCCTGACTGAATACCAGAAATGATCCAGCTGGACATCCACACCACAGGTCAAAAGCTGTGCCTGCGCCGGCATGGTAGCGCGCTCATATGGCAGCTGCTTTTCCATCACCACATCAGACCGCATATGGCTTGCCTTATTTACCCACGGCTCAGCCAGCCAGCTGTTTATGAAATTCATCAGCAGGGACGGTGTGTCCTTGCTGCTCAAGAACTTCTCTGCCACATCACCAAAGGTCAGCCATGGCGAATACAATGACGAAAGATGGAATCCCACCTTGCGGGCCTTGCCTGTGCATTTCTTATCGCCTCGCCATTCCCCATCCCGGAGCATCTGAGGCTTTTGGTGATTATCTATCTGTGCCTTGCAATGCGGACATTCATACCAGGCCGATTCTCTTACCTCGCTGTGGTCTGCATCTTCAGGCCATTTAATCTGCTTGAACTCCAATACCTGCATCTCACCGCACTCCGGGCACGGCACATAGTATTGATATTGCAGCTCTGCGTTCTCCCATCCCTGCCATATATAGCCAGTTTTCAATGTCGGTGTAGACACCCTGACTATCTTGTGATCATAAAATGTCTTGGTTCTTTCCTTCGCCAGTTCCTCCGGGGACGCCTCAGCTCCGGACCATGCAGGAAACTTGTCTATCTCGTCAAAGAAAATGTATTTCACAGGACGAGACGATAGGTCTGACGGGCTGTTCGCGCCAACCAGAGCAATATACATATTGCCAAAATTAAGCTCCAGGTCCTTACTGTTCAGCTTATCAAAATGCTGGAGCGTTTCCGTCAGCTCAAACATTGGCTGCAAGCGCTTTTCTGAAGTGAACTTGGCCAGCTTCTCTGTCGGATACACTATCATCATTGGGCCAGGGTTCTGTGCGATGGCATAGCCAATCATGTTCTGTTCTGCCGCCGTCTTGCCCAGCTGAGCACCAGCGCAGAATGTTATTTCTCGGATAGAAATATCGTTGAAGGCATCCATAATCTTTTTCAGATACGGCGTGCGCGAGGTCCGCCAATGCCCCGGTGAAGCGCTGTCCAGCTCCGACAATATGCGGTATTTATCCGCCCATTGCGTCACCGTCAACCTCTCTGGAGGCCTCAGCACCTTCAGTGCCTCCATGATATACCAGGGATATGGAGCAGGATTACTTTCGGCCACGGGTAGACCGTCTAAAACGAGACTTTTTGCCATCGTAAACCTCCCCCTCGCTCAGCTCCCTCAAAGCATCAGCCACCCTTTTATCAATTTCCGTTTTGGCCACCTCAGCCGCTTCCGGGCTTATTCCGCCCAGATTAGAAGCTGTCTCTTATACACATCTGACGCTGCCGACGATATGCAGTGTGTA
>CAMCDL010000030.1 GCA_945873565.1 uncultured Selenomonadaceae bacterium
AGCGTGCTTTTGCAGTGGCCGCAATATATTGCCTTTTCACCGAATTCCTCCTGTCCCCATCTTACAATAGGATGGCTTTCGGCCTCCTCATGGCATTTATAGCAGGGATAAAAGCGGCTGCAGCATTTGAATTTTATAGCGATTATATCCACTTCGGTATGGTAGTGGGTGCATCTTGTTTCATCATCTACTATTGCACCGTATATCTTAGTTTCCATTTATGTAAACCGCCTCCTTATATATTATTATTCTATACCTAAAAAAAAATCCTAGGTACTCAGCTTTTTTCTGAATACCTAGAATCAATTTTTCTTTTATCAGATACCTGCGTCAGCCTTCAGAGCCTCTGCTCTGTCGGTATGCTCCCAAGGAAGATCTATATCGGTGCGGCCGAAGTGACCATATGCTGCGGTCTGGGCATAGATTGGACGGCGCAGATCCAGCATTTTGATGATGCCTGCTGGTCTAAGATCAAAGTGCTTTCTTACCAGCTCCTCGATGGTGCGGTCATCCACCTTGCCAGTACCGAAGGTTTCTACCATGATGGATACAGGGTGTGCTACGCCGATAGCATATGCCAGCTGTACCTCTGCCTTCTCTGCCAGGCCTGCAGCAACAATATTCTTTGCTACATAACGGGCTGCATATGCACCAGAACGGTCAACCTTCGTTGGATCCTTGCCGGAGAATGCACCGCCGCCATGACGAGCCATGCCGCCATAGGTGTCTACAATAATCTTGCGGCCAGTAAGTCCGCAGTCACCCTGCGGGCCACCGATAACGAATTTGCCGGTAGGATTGATGAAATACTTGGTGTCCTCGCTTAAAAGCTCAGCAGGTACTACGGCCTTGATTACATGCTCAATCAGGTCCTTTCTGATCTGCTCTAAGGTCACATCCTCATCATGCTGAGTAGAGATTACGATAGTGTCGATAGCTACTGGCTTGCCATCCTCATAGGCTACGGTTACCTGAGTCTTGCCATCAGGGCGCAGATACTTCAGGGTGCCGTTCTTTCTTACCTCTGCCAAACGGCGGGACAAGCGGTGTGCCAGCGCTATTGGCAGTGGAAGATACTCAGGGGTCTCGCTGGTTGCATAACCGAACATCATGCCCTGGTCGCCAGCACCAGTTGCCTCAGCTTCATCCATCGTACCCTCGCGAGCCTCCAGAGCCTTGTCAACTCCCATAGCGATGTCAGGGGACTGCTCATCAAGAGAAATGTTGATGCCGCAGGTGTCTGCATCAAAGCCGTACTTTGCACGGGTATAGCCGATGTTCCTGACAGTGTCGCGTACAATCTTGGAAATGTCGATGTAGCAGCTGGTGGAAATCTCGCCAGCAATATGAGCCTGACCAGTGGTTACCAGGGTCTCACAGGCTACGCGGCCCATAGGGTCCTGTGCCAGTATTGCGTCCAGGATGCTGTCAGAAATCTGGTCAGCGATTTTGTCTGGATGGCCTTCAGTAACAGATTCAGAAGTAAAAAGTAATCTTTTTGCCATAAAAATGCCTCCTCGATAAAAGTAGTATTTATGCTCCTGTTGAGCTTTAATTTGTGAAGAGCATTAAAAAAAACTCTCCACAATGAGAGAGTTATCAGTTCTCTCATCTTGCAGGGCTGGGCCTGCGGAATTGGCACCGTTCCGCACCCTGCCGGATGGGATGGTTGCCGCAGCTTCATTGGGCCGTTCCCTCCACTGCTCTTGATGAGTCAATATTTTTTTATATTGATTTCCAAGGGATATATTAATGCAAAATGGTTCAATTGTCAATAAAAATATGCTATTCTTAAAGCTGACAGGACTTCATCAGTAAGCTCTGATAATGTAAATACAGGAGCAGGCCATGAAAAATAGTGCAATCATTCCTGAAGCAAGGATAGAATACAAAGATAAATTAATAACCAGGACTCTTCTTATGATAGGCGGAGGAAAAGCTCCTAAGCCTGAATGGCTCAGCATGACCCGCTTTATCAGCGACGGACTATGGTGCATAGATCACGGTGCGGATGCCGCTATGGATGCAGGCCTTGTGCCTGAGCTTCTTATCGGGGACGGGGACAGTTCCAGCGATGCCGCCTGGAAATGGGCTGAGGACAACAGGGCTGAAATATTGCGTTTTAATCCGGAAAAGGATTATACAGATACTCAGCTGGCTCTGGATAGGGCCAAGGGCCTGGATAATAATTCCTTTGTTATACTGACCGGCTGCTTCGGAGGCCGTCTGGACCATCTATACAGCACGCTTTTTTCTTTCTGCCACACGGATATATGCGGAATTATGGCGGATTCAGCTGAGCTGGTGGTTCCTCTTAAGGCTGGTGACAGCATCACCCTTGAGCCGCTGAAAAAGCCTTTTGCTATATCTCTCCTGCCTATAAGCGAAAAAGCCAGCGGAGTCACCATTTCTGGCGTCCACTGGCCTCTAAATAACGCCACCCTCACCCAGGCAATGCCCTATGCCATCAGCAATGAGATTGAAGGGCATAGCATCAGCGTAAAGGTGGGCGATGGTTGCGTTGCGTTATATATTTGCTGGCAAGAATAGCGGGCCGTCCACCGTCGACCCCTACGCTACGTGTTATTGCCAGCTATTTTTATCAACCACGCTGCCTGTAAGCCTCATACATCACTATGGCACCTGCTATAGCTACATTAAGAGATTCTGCAGAGCCTGACATAGGAATATAGATGCGCTGGCCATTTGCCTTTAGCATAGTATCTGAGACGCCGTTGCCCTCATTGCCGAGGACGATGGCGCATTTCTTTTTATAATCTGCTCTAAAGTGTGGACAGGCTGTCTCGTCTAAGGCTGTTACGTAAAGACTTATTCCCCGCTTCAGGCAAAAGGCCAGAAAAGCGTCATGGCTTACCTCGGCTGCCACAGGAATATTGAAAAGCGAGCCCATAGATGAACGCACAGCCTTATCATTCAGGAGGTCCACAGTGCCATCAAGGCATATTACCCCGTCAAAGCCTGCTGCATCGGCTGTTCTGATGATAGTACCGGCGTTGCCGGGGTCCTGCACTCCATCAAGAACCAGCAGCTGGCTGTTTTGGGAAAGCTCAAGGCCAGAAAGGCTGCCTTCATCCAGAAGGCCGTTTTCTACAATGGCCATTACCCCCTGAGGAGATTCTGTATCGGTAAGCCTGCCATAGATTGCGTCTGATACAGCGATTGCAGTCACTCCATCCGCCTCCAGGCCCTCAGCCAGAATCCTTGCTCGCTCGCTCTCCAGGGCACTGTCACTGAACAGAGCAAAGCTGATTTTCCATGCAGAATCCGCAGCCATCTCCACCAGCCTTACACCCTCTGCAATAAAGAGGCCTTCCTTTTTTCTGTTTTTCCGCTGGCGAAGCTTTCCCAGCAGCTTAAGCCTGCTGTTGGCTTGGCTATCTATTCTTATCATATGCTTTATTCCCTAAATAATATGAATTACTCCGGTTAAAACGGTGCTTAATCCATATGAACGGTACTTTATCCCGCAATAACGTAGGGGTCGACGGCGGTCGACCCTAAAAAAAGGCTGGCACGATAATCGTGTCAGCCTTAATTTACTGAAAAATTACAGATTCTCCTTAGCAACAGCAACGAGCTGAGCGAATGCATTCGCATCGTTGATAGCCAGGTCAGCCAGCATCTTGCGGTTAACCTCAACACCAGCCTTGGTCAGGCCAGCAATCATGCGGCTGTAGGAAATACCATTAGCACGAGCTGCAGCATTGATACGAGCAATCCAGAGACGACGGAAAACGCCCTTCTTCGCACGACGATCACGACGAGCGTAGTAGAGAGCCTTCATAACGGTCTCATTTGCCTTCTTAAACTGCTTGGACTTGGAGCCCTTGTAGCCCTTTGCTAACTTTAAAATCTTCTTATGACGTCTATGTGCACTCACGCCGGTATTTGCTCTTGGCATGTCGATTCCTCCTAAAATATATTATAATCGATAATTCGAGATGTTAATATTATTGCTTATGCGTATGGCAGGCACTTAATAGCGCGCTTCTTGTCGGCAGCAACAACCATAGCAGCCTTGCGCATGTTACGCTTACGCTTTGGAGACTTCTTCTCCAGGATATGGCTCTTATAAGCCTTGTTTCTCTTAATCTCGCCAGTACCAGTTAAAGTAAAGCGCTTTGCAGCAGCTTTACGAGTCTTCATCTTCTGCATTACTGTTTTCCTCCTTTAGTTTGAGCCTTAGGGGCTAAAATCATAATCATATTTTTTCCTTCAAGCTTTGCATCCCTTTCAACGGATACGGTATCCTTCAGAGCTTCAGCGAATCTCTCAAGGATTTCCTTGCCCAGCTCAGGATGGGAAAGCTCACGGCCACGGAACATGATTGTTACCTTAACCTTGTCGCCATCCTGCAGGAAACGGCTTGCATTCTTCAGCTTGACGTCAAAATCATGCTGCTCGATGTTCGGACGAAGCTTCACTTCCTTGATGGTAATTACCTTCTGCTTCTTCCGAGCTTCCTTCTCTCTCTTCTGCTGCTCATATCTATATTTACCGAAATCCATAATCCGGCAAACAGGAGGCTTAGCCTTTGGGGCAACCTCTACCAGATCCAGATGCTGTTCAATAGCCATGTGCAGTGCATCGCGAGTCTGCATTATTCCAAGCTGCTCACCGTCCGCATTGGTAACACGCACCTCTCTTACACGGATTTCTTCGTTAATTCTTACAGTTTCCTTGCTAATGGAAAAGCACCTCCTATACAACAGATATAAAAAACGGGGTGGCACAAAGTCCACCCCATACATAATCTGTATCAACCCGTCTGACCATATCAGCAGGTGAGAAGCGGTGGCCTCTGCTTTATTTACCTCAGATATATTATCACAACGGATAATCCATGTCAAGCAAAAATATTATTCTTTTGCCTCATACTCGTCCATAATCTTATTGTAGGCTGCCTCAACCTTAGCAAACTCCTCATCAGTTGGCTCTACATAGATGTCTTCTCCATCCTCGCCCTTAACAATCTTGGTGATGATAACATCTTCTTCACCGTCAATGTAGCGGATGCCATCCTCAGACTCATCATCAATACCCAGCAGCAGCGCGAAGTCCTGACCATCTACCGGAATAATCATTTCCTGTACATAATCTACAGTGCTGCCCTCTTCTGTCTCAAAGGAAACTATTACGCCCTCAAAATCTTCCATTTCTTCATTTGCCATGTTCATTCACCTCATATTCAAATAGTTGATAACGATTTAGAATCAAGCCAGCCCTGCAGAATGAAAACCGCGGCCATCTTGTCTATTACCTTTTTTCTTTTTTTGCGGCTGATATCAGCCTCTATCAGCGAGCGGCTTGCCGCTACTGTTGACAGCCTTTCATCCCAGAATACGATTTTGGTCTCCGGCTCAGCCTTTCTTATTTCCTCAGCAAGCTCCTTTACAAATTCGCAACGAGGACCTTCAGTGCCGTTCATATTCTTTGGATAGCCCATAATCAGTGTCTTTGTCTCATACTGACTCATGAGCTCCTGGAGCCTTGCTATGTCCTTCTCCAGGGTTGTACGCCTTATGGTTTCTACACCTTGAGCAGTAAGCCCCAGAAGATCACTGACAGCCACGCCTATAGTGCGGTCGCCAGCATCAAGCCCTAATGCACGTTCCATCATGGTCTTTTCCCCAGATAGGCGCGGATGAGCTCCTCAAGAATCTCATCTCTTTCCAGCTGGCGAATATTGTTTCTAGCATCCTCATAGCTTGTCACATAGGTAGGATCTCCAGACAGCAGGTAACCCACCATCTGATTAATCGGGTTATAGCCCTTCTTTTCCATGGAAGCACAGACTCCACGGATAATGCGCTCAGCCTTGTTCTCTTCTGCTCCGAAGCGGAACATCATTGTTTCCTGACTAACTTCATTTGCCATAAAAAAACCTCCCTTACCGGGCATTTATGTCCTTGGCATTTATGTCCTTAGTGTATGCTAACACATAATTATGAAAATTACCAGCAAATATTATATCCTAATCTCATTGCTATGATTCTGTAATTTTCTCGAAATGATTGCGAAGCTTATATTCAAGCACAGGCAGAACACCTGCGAGGGCTGACGGATTATTTATAGTATCTATTGCTGCATCTCTTGCCTTCAGCAGGATGTCTATATCCTCCAGCACGTTGGCCACCTTAAGATCTGGAAGCCCATGCTGCATGGAGCCGAAAAATTGTCCTGGCCCTCTCAGGCGAAGATCCTCCTCCGCCAGTATAAAGCCATCGGTGGTGCTTTCCATTATTTTCAGGCGTTCACTGTATTTTCCATACCTGCCCCCAGATATGAGCACACAGTAGGGCTCGGTATCCTTATACACGCCACGGCCAACCCGGCCTCTCAGCTGATGCAGCTGGGCCATGCCGAAGCGTTCAGCATGCTCTACCACCATCATTATGGCATTAGGTACATTAACGCCAACCTCAATAACGGTAGTGGCTACCAGAAGCTTTATTTCGCCAGCATGAAAGGCATCCATGACTGTCTCCTTCTCAGCGGCCGATAGCTTTCCATGCACCAGCCCGCAGCTCATGCCTGCAAATATACCGGTGGAAAGCTCCTCGTAAACCTCCTCTGCAGAGATTGCATCGCTCTCCTCATTCATCTCTATCATGGGGCACACCACATATCCCTGCCGTCCCTTTTCAAGCTGCTGGCGCATATACTTATATACATTAGCCCTTGCCTCCTGCCCCCTCAGGAAGGTTCTTACTGGCTTTCTGCCTGGAGGCATTTCCCTGATAAGCGACACATCCAGATCGCCATATATCGTAAGTGTCATGGTGCGCGGTATAGGTGTTGCTGTCATAACCAGCACATCTGGTGCAGCATCTCCCAGCTTTTCCAGCATAGCCCGCTGGCTGATTCCAAAGCGGTGCTGCTCATCGGTAATTACCAGGCCCAGGGAGGCAAAGCTTACACCGTCCTGAATCAGGGCATGAGTGCCTATTACAATATCCAGCTCATGTCTGGATATGCTTTCATAAACCGCACCACGTTTCTTTTTAGACAAGGAGCCTGTGAGAAAGCCTACTCTTATTCCTGTGCCATCCAGCAGCTCTGTGAAGGCATCGTAGTGCTGATGTGCCAGAATTTCTGTTGGTGCCATCAATGCTCCCTGAAAACCGTTTTCTACAGTCTTTATCAGGGCAAGGAGAGCCACCACCGTCTTTCCTGAGCCTACATCCCCTTGCAGAAGGCGCCGCATCGGTGTCACCCGTTCCATATCGTTGCTTATCTCATGCCAGGCCTTCATCTGGTCTCCGGTAAGCTTAAAGGGCAGGGACTGCTCAATCTTATGAACCAGTGCTCCATTTACCTTATGACATATGCCCTTGTTTGCTTCTACGGTACGCTTTTTTAACAGCATCAGCCCGCATTGGATAAAATACAGCTCTTCAAAGGCCAGGCGCTTCTTGGCTTCTGCCAGAAGTTCCATGGTCTCTGGAAAATGCATATGCCAGTATGCATCCCTGCGTCCCATAAGTGAATTCCTGCGGATAATCCAATCAGGCAGAAGCTCCTCCAGGCCCTGGCTGTCAGACAGAATTTTTTTGACGGTATCACTGAAAAATTTCTGGTTAAGGCCTGCAGTAGCTGGATAAATCGGTACTATGCGGCATGCTCCTGCACCATCATCATTGTCCTCCAGCAGCTGAAAGCTCCTGAGCTGGCTCATTTCAAAGCTTCCCTGGCCACCATAGGCATAGGCCGCCTTGCCTGTAACAAACAGCTTGCGGCCGATTTTCAGCTTTGCTTTCAGGTATTTATTATTAAACCAGGTAATACCCAGTATTCCAGTACCATCACTGATACCAGCATTAAGTATTGTCATTCCCCGCCGATTGGCCTTACGTTCATTGACATACAGTATTTTGCCCAATACAGTGTATATCTCTCCCGCCTCAAGATCAGCAATAGGCGTAACCAGTCTGTTGTCCTCATAACCACGAGGGAAATGGGTAATAAAATCATATATCGTGTGTATGCCTAGCCTGTCAAGGTATTGGGCCTTCTTCGGACCGATACCAGCAAGGGAGGTTATTGAATCGTCCAGCTTCATATATTTACCCCAGCAGATTATATCCAAAACAAGATTGACCACCATCTCCCCCTACGGATTGAATCGACCGTTTAATCAGTCCCACAATAAACGTAAGGGTCGACGGTGGTCGACCCGAAGCTTCAATTACATAATGGTAATTACGAATAACAATAGGAAAATCAATACCTGAAAGGCAATAAACAAAATCAATACCGCCCCCACCTTGCCAGCCATGCCCGGCTGTTTCAGAAAGTCCATATTTTCCTTGAGCTGGGCCTTAAGAAAAGCCTTCAGCCTTACAATATATGGATTTGGGGCCGATGTCTTCGGTTCCTCAGCAGGTATCTCCTCTGCAGGCTCCTCTGGCGTAGCCTCCTCAGGCTCCTCCTCCACAGGATCTCGCTTGTCCTCAATGGTCATGACGGCGCCAGCACCGGCCTCAACATGACCTGAACCAGGCTTTACTGTCAGGCCATCCATGCCGCTGGTAATGATTACCGGCACCATTGGCAGCACATCGAAGGACATAACCTTCTCAAGGTCCACATCAGCTATATGGTCACCTGCCTGCACTGACGAACCGACCTGTGCCTTTAAGGTAAAGGGAATATCCTCAACGTTATACTCGCCTATGCCCACCTGAACCAGCACATCAAGATTATCATCAGCCCGGAATGCAAAGGAACCAGTCTTTGCATCAAATCCGTCAAAGACACCGTTTACAGGACTATACAGAGCATTGTCCTCAGGTACTATGGCTACACCATCGCCATGGGTTTTTGCAGCATAATCAGGATCAGGAATAAACTCCAGCTCCGTAACGCTGCCTGTCATTGGTGCAAATATAGAAATCAGATCTGCCATATTACCAACCTCGTCCAAACAATACAATCAGAATTATCCATGTATTATTTCTACATGATTTACATTTTTCCTGCATGAGCAGCATAAACTGCAAAATCATTATCGCCATCAATTTTAAGCGCACTATTCAAAAGCTCATCATCAAAGGCTCCAGCCGCGCACACACCAGTACCGATGGTATAGGCTGACAGATACAGATTCTGGCATACATGACCAGCATCTATAAAAAGATACTGCAGTGAGCGTACTCCGAACTGATACTCCATACGCTGATAATCAGCCGCCCATATAAAAGTAATCGCGCTGTTTTCAAAGGCTGGACGATGATAGAAAGCCTCTCCGAGTTTTTCCTTAATGCCATCAGATACATCAATCTCCATCAGCACATGGCCTAAAGCCAGGAATCTATAAAGTCCTGGACGCAGCCCTTCTACCCTATCAATATAAAGATAGGTCTCAAAGGCATGCCTTGCACCTGCAGATGGCACATTGCGCCTGGTAACATAAGGCGATGGCATCATCTTTACCCCCTGAGTGCACCATAACAGATAGGAAAGCTCCTTCATGGTAAGAGGTGTATCCTTGTACTCTCTAATGGTAGCCCGGCATTCTATAAGCTCCAGGAAGCTTACCTCGTGGTCATCTAAGAGATCAGGCTCAGGCAGCCTGATTATGGCAGCGTCCTCAGGAACCGGCTTTTCTGCCAGCGGCATAGGCTCCTGCCTGCTTCTTCGAGTATCCTGGTTATTGGCTATCAATGCCTTCTGGCGATAGGCCTTGATTATATCATTATCCATTAATATCCCTCACATTATCAGGTTCCATTATTATGCAGATGCCCCTCGGTAGCAAGGCCTGTATAATCCTGCTGCCGCAGAGCCTCATAGGCAACTATTGCCGCCGAATTAGAAAGATTCAGGGAACGGGCACCGGAAACCATCGGTATACGGATACAGCTATCCCAATTATCTTTGAGAATGCTTTCCGGAATACCTGCAGTCTCCTTGCCAAATACCAGCAGGTCATCCGGACCGAAGCTGGCCTCAGAGTGCGCTCTTGGTGCCTTGGTAGTACAGAAGTGAAAACGATATCCCTGGTACTTTTCCAGGACCTCAGCAAAATTTTCATGGACATGAACCTTTACCAGATGCCAATAATCCAGACCTGCCCGCTTAAGATGCTTGTCATCAATGGAAAATCCTAAAGGCTTTACCAGATGCAGCTCGATAGCTGTCGCTGCACAAAGACGGGCAATATTTCCAGTATTGCCCGGTATTTCAGGCTCAATTAATACTATATGCATATCATAACCTCAAAAAAGGGCCACCGCCTAAAAAGCGGCAGCCCTATAAGTCAGCAGATTAGTCGGCAGTTACTACTGCACCCTTGGATGCAGATGTAGTCAGCTTTGCATAACGGGAAAGATAACCAGTCTTGATTTTTGGCTCTGGCTTTACCCATGCAGCCTTACGCTTAGCCATCTCCTCATCGGAAATTCTCAGATTGAGCTGGCGATTTGGAATATCAATATCAATAATATCGCCATCCTCGATGAAAGCGATAGGGCCGCCAGCCATTGCCTCTGGGGAAATATGGCCGATGCAGGCACCACGGGATGCGCCGGAAAAGCGTCCATCGGTGATAAGGCCTACCTTCAGGCCACGGCCAGTAATTGCTGCAGTAGGGTTGAGCATCTCCTGCATGCCAGGACCGCCCTTAGGCCCCTCATAGCGGATAACTACAACATCTCCGTCGTGGATATCGCCATCCATAATTGCATTTACAGCATCCTCCTCGGAGCTGTAGCACTTTGCCTTACCGGAGTATACCAGCATATCCTCAGCTACTGCAGAAGCCTTAACAACTGCATTCTCAGGACAGAGGTTTCCAGACAGGATTGCCAGGCCGCCCTCAGGACGATATGGAGCCTCAACAGTCTTGATTACGTCAGCACGTCTGATATCAGCATCCTTGATACGCTCAGCAACAGTACCAGTTACAGTCAGAGCATCGGTGTTGATAACGCCCTTCTTGGACAGCTCCTTCATAACTGCGCTAATGCCGCCAGCCTCATTAAGATCGATCATGTGGTGATGACCAGCTGGGCTCAGGCATGCAATATATGGAGTACGATGGCTTATTTCGTCAAACTTTGCTGCAGGCAGCTCAATACCTGCCTCATGAGCAATAGCTGTCAGATGAAGAACAGTATTGGATGAACCGCCAATACCCATATCTACAGTTATAGCATTTTCAAAAGCCTTCATGGTGAGAATATCACGAGGCTTGATGTCCTTCTCGATGAGGTCCATGATTATATGGCCTGCCTGCTTTGCAAGCAGACGGCGGGCGCCGGTGAAGGCAGCAGGAATTGTTCCGTTTCCTGGGAGGCCCATGCCAAGAGCCTCGGTAAGGCAGTTCATGGTATTTGCGGTAAACAGGCCTGCACAGGAGCCGCAGCCAGGGCAGGCTACAGCCTCAACCTCAGCCATACCAGCCTCAGTCAGCTTGCCTGCTGCAAATTCGCCAGCAGCCTCAAAGGACTGGCTAACGGAAATATCCTTGCCATTCAGTCGTCCTGGAAGCATTGGGCCGCCAGATACAACTACGCATGGGATATTAAGTCTTGCGGCAGCCATCAGCATGCCTGGAACAACCTTATCGCAGTTAGGAATAAGTACAAGGCCATCAAAGCCGGTAGCCATGGCAACAGACTCAATAGAATCTGCAATAAGCTCTCTGGAGGCCAGAGAGAACTTCATACCGGTGTGACCCATAGCAATACCATCGCATACGCCAATAGCAGGGAATTCCAGCGGAGTACCGCCAGCAGCTGCAACACCAAGCTTTGCAGCTTCAGCAATCTCGCGGAGATGAATATGTCCAGGAATTACCTCATTGAAAGAATTTACAATACCGATGAGAGGCTTTTTCAGATCCTCAGGACCAAAGCCCATTGCATTAAACAGTGAACGATGAGCGCAGCGGGTTGCACCCTTTTTAACAATGTCAGATCTCATAATAATCATATCTCCTAACTGACTTATATAGTTTTGAAAACATATAAATTTTAACTCAAAGTGCCTTACATTTCAACACTTTAGTTACTTAAAAACTGCCATAGCACTTTCTCCAGCTCACGGATTACTATAGGCTTGGCCAGATGAGCATTCATGCCGCAGTCCATAGCCTTCTTTCTGTCTTCTTCAAAGGCGTTAGCTGTCATGGCAACAATAGGTACATTGCGGCAGAGTTCATTGGATAGCATCCTTATTTTGTTTGCAGCCTTATAACCATCCATTACAGGCATCTGGATATCCATCAGCACCAGGTCAAACGGTGGATCTGTATTTTCCACCATATCCACCGCCAGAGCTCCGTTGGCTGCTGTCTCTACCTCAATTTCCATTGCCTCCAGTATATTTACAGCAATCTCACGGTTAAGCTCATGGTCCTCTACCAGAAGCACACGCTTTCCCTTCATACGGCTTCTGTCAAGTTCAGGCTCAATCTTACCGGAATCATCCGCCACGCCCTTCTGGAATTTAAAGCGCAGTATGAACTCAGAGCCCATATTCTGCTGGCTGCTGACGGAAATAGTTCCGCCCATCTTATCTACTATGTTCTTAGTAATTGACATGCCAAGACCAGTGCCCTGAATGCCGCTTACAGTGGTATTTCTTTCCCGCTCAAATGGCTGGAATAGCTTTTCCTGGAATGCCAGGCTCATACCGATACCATTATCCCTTATACGGAACTCATAGCTGGCCATATCCTTTTCAGCACACTCCTCTTCAGTGACTGTTACACTAATGTCACCTGCCATAGGAGTATATTTGATTGCATTGCTGATAATGTTCATCATAATCTGATTGAACCTTAATTTATCAGTCACTATGTAGCGGTTGCTGACAAGCCCATAATCCATGGTCATGTGATGTCTTTTAGCTTCTATGTCAGCCTGGAATATAGTCATCAGCTCGTCCATGTCGTCAAGCAGGTTAAGATTTTCCTCATTGAGTGATATTTTTCCGCTTTCAATGCGGCTCATATCAAGCACGTCATTTATAAGTGACAGCAGATGATTGCTTGAGGTCAGTATCTTCTCAATATAGCCTTTAACTGCATCACACTTGCCTATATTATCAAGGGCAAGGTGTGCAAAGCCGATAATGGCATTCATTGGAGTACGCACATCATGGGAAACGTTGTTTAGAAAAGCTGTTTTTGCTTCGCTGGCATGCTGAGCATCCTCCAGCTCATGCATTATAGTTATATTCTTTCGCTTCTGGTCATCGATGTCTGCAAAGCCTATTACCAGTTTTTCAAGCCGCATACCGTTATTAAGCTTAACCAGCTTTATCTGATTAAATCTTTCGGTAGGACCAGATATATCCCTATAGTCAAAGGTAAGGGATTTTTTCTCCTTAAGCATCTGCTGCAGAATGCTTCTGTTTAAAATATGCTTCAGGTTTTTCTGGTCCTGTACGTGTACATTCATATCAACAAAGCTATGCAGCAGCACCCAGAAGGAAACCTTATTTTCCATAGCAAGATTTTCCAGATCTATAAAATGCTCGTTGCTTCGGTAAATAGAGGTTTTATCCTCAAGCACATCCAGATAGTATACTGCCTCGTAATCCTCGCTGAGTGCAGAAATCACGGACATGTTCTTAGTCATCTCATCATTATATTCAATGTCCTTGGTGACATCCACGCAGGTACCAATAAATTTTATTGGGCTGCCATCATTTCTACGTACAACGTTGCCTATTATGTGGAACCAGAGAAAATGTGCTTTCTTAGTCATAACCCGGCATACTGTATCCAAGGTTTTCTGCCCGGTCCTGTCCTCAATTACTTCAAAGAATTCCTGAAGTACGGTCCGTGACTCATCAGGATGAAGCCTGGTTGCCCATGATTCCAGCTCATTAGGAAAATCCTCCTCATTGGAAAAACCGAAGAGATGTCGGATTTCGTCGCTCCACTCTACCTCTATAATCTCATCGTGTTCGTTAAATCGCATGCTCCAGCGGCCAGAACGAAGGGCCACATGGAGCTTTTCCATACTTCTCAGCTCCAGATCCAGCTCATTCTTGAGACGCAGATTATCCTGATAAGCCTTTTCCCTATCCTTTACCATCTGGTCGTATTTCTTTTCTTCAGTAACATCAAATACGACGCCAGAGAAACTGATTGGCGAACCATCCGGCCTTCTCACAAAGTCACCTGTAGCTCTGAACCAGCGGTAACCTCGGTCCTTTGTAAAAAGACGTATATCCTCTTTATATATAACATTCGAGGTATAATCCATTGCCAGATTGACAATGGTATCATAGCTCTTTATCCAATCCTCAGGATGTATCAGCTCTGACCAGGATTCCAGCTTATCAGGAAAATCCAACTTGCTGCTATAGCCAAGCATACGGCGGAATTCATCACTCCATCTTACCTCTACGAGAACTCCATTCTCATCATAAAACATAGACCACATACCAGACTTTATCAGGCGGTGAATTCTTTCTATAGTACGATTGCTTTCTGCCAGCTGAAGCTCCAGCAGTTTTATTCGCTGGTCCTTATCAATTTCTAACATAAAAACCTGCCTCCTAGAATTCTATGCCCTTCTGGGCCTTAACACCTTTCTGAAACGGATGTCTTACCAGCTTCATCTCAGTCACCAGATCTGCTTTTTCTATAAGCTCAGGCCTAGCATCCCGGCCTGTCAGCACCACGTGTACATTCTCAGGCCTATCATCAAGCAGTAGAAGTACCTCTGCTATATCAATCAGTCCAAACTTTACTGCATAGTTTATTTCATCAAAAATTATCAGGTCCCAATCACCTGAAGCCAATTCCTTACGAGCCTGGACCATAGCCTCCGCAGCGGCTGCTGCATGCTCCTGTCGATGCTCATTTCCATCCCGTCTTGTAAAGCCTTTGCCACACTGTCTCAGCTCAATCCTGCCATCTATAGCCTTAAGCTTCTCTATAGTATCAAGCTCGCCATATTTCCAGCCTCCCTTGATAAATTGAAGAATAAGAACCCTCAGGCCATCTCCCCAGGCTCTTACAGCAAGGCCCAGAGCTGCTGTGGTCTTGCCCTTGCCATCTCCAGTATGAACAATTATCAGGCCTTTTTGCTCCACGCAGACCATCTCCCTATATCCTACACGCTGGCATAATTCCTTTCCAGCTTGTTAAACACGTAGAAATACATTGCAGTAATTACTATAGTTGTCAGCACCCAGCTGACAGGATATACAATCATCAGATTTTCAAAGGTAGGTTCTGCGGCAAATACAGTGTAAATGTATATGATTCTGAAAACACATACACCTATCATGCAGGCCAGAGCTGGATAAAAGGAATAATTTACCCCGCGCATCGCCCCTGAGAAGCTTTCCATGAAAATGCTTATAAACTCAAATGTAAGTATATATCTTATTCGGGTAACTGAATAGCTGATAACCTGCGGGTCGGCAGTAAAAATTTCCGAAAGCGGCTCAGCAAACACTGAAAACAGGATTGATGCCGTTCCAGCCACTGCAAGGTTCAGCCAGATAGTCCATTTCACTATCTGCCGGCACCTCAGTATATTCCTGGCACCGTAATTCTGTCCCACAAAGGTAGTACCAGCCTGAGCGAAGGCTGCCAGTATAAAGAAAGCTGCAAACTCGTAATTCAGAGCCACAGAAGTTGCTGCTACATATTCGTGACCAAGATTATTTAAGGCAATCTGAATAATAACATTTGAAAAGGAAAATACCATGCCCTGTATACCAGCTGGCACGCCTACTCTGGAGATGGCCATAAACACATTCCAGTCAAAGGACAGCTTTTGCCAGCGAAGCTGCAGAGGACCTGATTCATTCACCAGATAGTATAGAATCATTGCCGCACTTACTACGCTGGAAAGCACGGTAGCCAATGCCACGCCATCTACGCTCATGCCAAGCTCCAATACAAAGAAAAGATTCAGCAGCACATTTACAATACCTGCTGCCACCATGGCATAGAGAGGTCGCTTTGTATCACCTTTAGAGCGGAGAATTGCTGAGCCGAAGTTATAAATCATCAGGATAGGCACGCCTATCATCAGAATCTGCAGATAAATTATGGCCATATCCAGGACCTCGGCAGGAGTGTCTATATAAACCAGTATATCCCTAGCAAAGATAGCGCCAAAAACTGCCAGAAAGGCTCCGCCTGCCACTGCAATAATTATTGATGTGTGGACGCCTCTCTTCAGGTTGAGGTATTCCCTTGCTCCCAGATAATTGGCACATACCACATTTGATCCGATGGACAATCCGATAAACAGGTTCAGCATCAGGTTTATCACTACTGCGTTTGCCCCTACAGCAGCCAGAGCCTGCTTGCCCACAAACTGGCCTACAATCGCCACATCGGCTGCATTAAACAGCTGCTGCATAATACTGGTAATTGCCAGAGGAATAGCAAATTGCAATATTTTATCCCATATAGATCCTTCCAGCATGTTAATATCGGACTTTGCCATTTATAAAAACCTTCTATTCAAATTTCTTGTCATACTCATCCAGCAGATTATAGGCAGTCTCAAGAGTCACCACCAAGGTTCTCGGCTTATTGCCATCACGCTCGCTGATTATTCTGAGGCTTTCCAGTGTTTCAATGGCTTCAGCCGCTGTGATGGAATTCACATGCAGCTTGCGCCTGATAAATTCTGCTGAACACTTGCCCTTCTTGAAGGCTAGATCTACAACGTCGCGCAGTATAGCATCAGACTTGTAGCGCTTTACCTTCTTTTCTCCATTATCTGCATCTGCTTCCTTTTCGGAGGCATTGGTAAAATCAATAATTTCCTGATTGGTCACTGCCTCAACGCCCTGGCTCTTGATGTGCTCAACCAGCTGCTCAACCTCCTGGTCGCTTACAAAGGCTCCCTGTACCCTTACTGGCTTTGGCGATCCCATTGGATAATAGAGCATATCGCCCTTGCCCAGGAGCTTTTCGGCTCCACTGGCATCCAGGATACAGCGAGAATCCTGATACTGAGCTACAGCAAAGGATATTCTTGATGGAATATTCGCCTTGATTACACCAGTAATGACATTTACAGACGGACGCTGGGTTGCCAGTATAAGGTATATCCCGGCTGCTCTGGCCTTTTGCGCCAGACGGCATATTGCATCCTCTACCTCATGAGCCGCTACCATCATAAGATCTGCCAGCTCATCAATGATAATTACCAAGGATGGCAGCCTCTTTTCCGGCTCATCCTTAAACAGCTTGTTGTAGCCAGCAATATTTCTCACGCCAGTATCTGCTATCATGCCATAGCGCTTTTCCATTTCCTGGACAGCCCAGTTAAGGACTGAGGCCGCCTTCTTGGCATCTGTAACAACCGGCACCATAAGATGCGGAATATCATTATATACTGACAGCTCCACCATCTTAGGATCAATCATTATAAACTTTACCTCATCAGGCTTTGCCTTAAAGAGGATACTGGTCACTATTGTATTGATACATACGGACTTGCCGGAACCAGTAGCACCAGCTACCAGCAGGTGATACAGCTTGGAAATATCACCAAACACAGCCTGTCCGCTGATGTCCTTGCCCCAGCCGATGGTCAGCTTGGACTTGGCCTCAGCAAACCCTGGCTTTTCAAGGACCTCCCTCAGACAAACGCTTTCCAGCTCAGCGTTTGGAACCTCTATGCCTATAGCGGCTTTATTAGGCACCTGCTCTATACGTACAGCAGACGCAGCCAGACTGAGGGCTATATCATCCGCAAGGCTTGTAATCTTGCTTACCTTTACGCCAGGAGCCGGCTTTATTTCAAATCTGGTCACAGCCGGACCATGAACAGCATTTATAATGGTTGCCTTGACCTTGAAATTTTCCAGGGTCTCAGCCAGAATCCTGGCTTTCTCATGAATCTCTGATTCCAAAGAACCATTGCTTGATTTCTGAGATTTTCCTAAAATCTCCCTGAAATCAGGCACCTTGTATGGTATTGGCGGCAGTGCAGGCTTCTCCGTTTCCTTGACAGCAGGAGCTGCTGGAGCAGGATTGCCATTAATAGCATTTGTGGCCGTCTGAGTTACAGTGCTTCCTATAGAGCCTGCTGCCAGAAGATCTTCTTCCTCTGGGAACTCATCATCATCATCCAGCCAGCTATCAGCCTCATCCGCTGCCTCTTCATCCTCAAAATCAGCCTCATCCGCTGCCTCTTCATCCTCAAAATCATCCACATCAGCTTCGGAATCATTGCCAAAGGAAATGGTAAAACTGCCGTCAGGCTTATCTGCCGTCCCAACCTCTGTTTTCTCTATCCCAGCTGCCTCAATTTCCAGCTTTTCTTCCTTGTTTGCAGTTTCTTTGCCAATAGAGGACAATACTGCTGTACCAGCCAGCTCGTTATCACCTGGCACGGTCATATCATCATTCAGGCTGCTAAGCTTTTCCTGAGTGGAGGACAGGTCACTGGAAATGCCCCAGACATTTTCCTCAACCTCGCCAGAAAATGGAAAATCATCGTCAAAAGGAAAGCTTCTGGCTGCTGGCTTATCTTCTGCCTTAGAAGGCCTTGCCTGAGAAGCATCCTGCTTAGCTTCCACCATTTCATCAAAGTACTTATCCTTATCCTGGTCATAGAATTTACTATGGCTGTCCTGTCGGCGCATAGATTCCTGAAGCTGCTGCATCTGGTCAGCCACCCGTTCCTGAAGCCTTGACTCCACTACTTTGGCCTTTTCATATACTATGCCAGCAGTTTCCTTGGCTACATCCACACCCTTTTCTGCCTGCTTTTTGGTGGTCAGCCACCCCTTTGCTAATGACCATGTAGTGCATATAAGGATTGATGTCACTACGCCTGCACCCAGCACTATAATGCCGCCATCAACCCCCACCAGCTTCCTTAATCCAAAGAGTACGCCGCCTCCCAAAAGGCCTCCGCCAATAGCCAGGCTTTCCGGCAGGATCTCCTCTCCAGGAGGAATCATAAAATGATGAAAGATTGCCAGCAGGGAAACAAACATGGCCACCGCTGCAGCAAATTTCTTTTTATCAGGAATAAGCTCATGCTTTGTAATACTCTTAAAGCCTATATAAATAAGGCTAAATGCACTTACGGCAGCGCCCATCCCGAAGAAATAATTCAGGAATTTGGCAAATGCGGAGCCTACAAAGCCCACATTAAAGCCTGCCAGGCCGCACAAGGAGAAAATACCAAAGGCCACCAGCACAACACCTATAATCTCAAAGCTTCTGCTGGATGGTTCGGCTGTGGCATTTGCTTTTTTTCTATCTTTTCTGCTACGAACTATCTTCTTCTGCAGAGTAACTGTCTCTTATACACATCTCCGAGCCCACGAGACGTAGAGGAATCTCG
>CAMCDL010000031.1 GCA_945873565.1 uncultured Selenomonadaceae bacterium
AGTCGCCTAACTCATGACTGAAGTCACGAGTGTGCGGCTCCTAGTTAATCAATAAGATGCATGAGAAGATCCATAGGACCTTCAAAGCTTTCTAATCTTACTGAATACTCCTTCATGGAATACTATTACCCCTTGTACTTTTCTGCCTGAGCCTTGATAAGCTCAGTATCGGAGAAGTAGTTTATCTTCATTGCATTCTTTACATCCTGCAGGGTGCTTTCAGCAACTGCTCTTGCCTTCTCGCTGCCCTTTCTGAGAATTTCGTAAACTGCAGCAATATCCTTTTCATACTCCTTACGGTGGGCACGGATTGGCTCCAGCTCTGCCTGAAGTATGCTATTAAGGAACTTCTTGATTTTTACGTCGCCAAGACCGCCACGGGTGTAGTGGTCCTTGAGCTCCTGAAGATTGCTGTAATCTGGCAGATACATTTCAAAGTGCTCAGGACGGCTGAAGGCATCCAGATAGGTGAATACGGTATTGCCTTCGAGATGGCCTGGGTCAGATACCTTGATATGGGTAGGGTCTGTGTACATGTTCATAACCTTTTGGCGAACTGTCTCAGCATCGTCAGCAAGATTGATGCAGTTGCCGATGGACTTACTCATCTTAGCCTTGCCATCAGTACCTGGCAGACGGCGGCAAACGGTGTTATCTGGCAGCATGATATCTGGCTCCACCAGTGCCTCGCCATAGATAGAATTGAACTTCCTTACGATTTCCTTGGTCTGCTCCAGCATTGGCAGCTGATCCTCGCCTACAGGTACAACGGTTGCCTTAAAGGCTGTGATATCTGCAGCCTGGCTTATTGGATAGCAAAAGAAGCCTACAGGAATGCTTGCCTCAAAATTCTTCTGCAGAATCTCGTTCTTTACAGTAGGATTTCTCTGTACTCTTGCTACAGTTACCAGATTCATGTAGTAGAAGCTCAATTCAGTGAGCTGAGGAATCTGAGACTGGATAAAGAGAGTAGATTTTTCTGGATCAAGGCCCACAGAAAGATAATCCAGGGCAACCTCAATGATATTCTGACGAACCTTCTCAGGGTTATCAAAGTTATCGGTAAGGGCCTGGGCATCAGCAATCATGATGTAAACCTTATCGAATTCTCCAGAATTCTGAAGCTCAACACGACGCTTTAAAGAGCCTACATAGTGACCAAGATGAAGTCTTCCTGTTGGACGGTCACCAGTCAAAATAATCTTTTCCATAACATCCTCCTGAATAGAACCAGATTTTATCTGAAATATTATTTAAAATATTGCACTAAGCACTACAGAATACATATTGATAATAAACTGCCTTAATGGAATCATGATGCCGCTCAGTATAGGGGTCATCATAAGTGCAATAAGTATAATGAAGCTGTATCGCTGATACATCATATACTTATAAGCCAGACGCGGCGGCAAGAAAAACATCAGCACCTTGGAGCCGTCCAGCGGTGGCAGCGGCAGCATATTGAATATTGCAAAGCCTACATTGTAAAGAACAATCAGGCTCATCACCATTCTTGTGCCCTGGCTGTCAATTTCCATATTGAACAGCAGAAGATATAAAAACATTGCTATAAAGCCTACAATGATGTTGGCCATTGGACCAGCAAGAGCTACTATCAGGTCACCCTTCCTGATGTCCTTGAAATTGCTTGGGTTATAAACCACTGGCTTTGCCCAGCCGAAGTGCACTAGCAGCAGCATTATAAGTCCAATCGGGTCTATGTGTGCCGCCGGATTCAGGGTAAGTCTTCCCATCATCTTTGGAGTGAAATCACCCAGGGCAACTGCAGCCCTGGCATGTGCATATTCATGAATAACAAGAGCAATCAGAAGTCCTGGAAGCCCAGCTATCATATTCAAAGGATTAAAATCAAACATCAGCCTATCAGTTCCTTTAACATAAGTATTGAAATAATGGTTTTTCCATCTATAATACGGCCATCCCAGACCATTTTTACAGCCTCTTCAAGAGGTACCTGCACCACGTTGATAAACTCATCATCGTCAGTGTGCTGAATGCCAGAGGTCAGGCCTTTGGCTACATATATATAGATATACTCATCAGAAAAGCCTACCGTTGTCGCCAGCTTAGTCAGGAATTTGTACTCGGCAGCCTCATAACCGGTTTCCTCAGATAGCTCCCGCCTTGCACATTCCAGAGGATCCTCACCAGCCACATCAAGCTTGCCTGCTGGAATTTCTAATGTAACTTGCTCAACTGGATATCTATACTGCCTTACCAGAATAACCCTGCCATCATCAGTATAAGGAATAACTGCAGATGCTCCTGGATGCTTTATCCATTCACGTACTGCCTTCTCCCCGTTGGGAAGAATAATGTCATCTCTTTTTACATGAAGCAGTACACCATCAAATACTGACTCTGATGACACCTTCTTCTCTATGAGCTCTTCATCCATTATAAGACCTCCTGTATTAATGCTTCATCAGCTGAGCCTTTTTTACCGCTGCGTGATGCAGCATTTCCCTTGCATTTTCCAGTGAAGCAGCACTCACATCAGCCCCTGATGCCATCCTGGATATTTCATTTACCCTCTCAGCATCAGTCAGCGGCCTTATAGTAGTTACTGTTTTGCCGTCAATCACATTTTTGCTGATATAAAGATGTGTATCGGCCATTGCTGCTATCTGCGGCAGATGTGTAATGCACAGCACCTGCTTGCCAAGGGAAACCATAGCTATACGCTCAGCTACCATCTGGGCTGTCCTGCCACCGATTCCTGTATCAATCTCATCAAAAATCATGCTGGCCGGTGAATCATCCCTGAAGGCTGTGACTGTCTTGATTGCCAGGGCAATTCTTGACAATTCACCGCCAGATGCCACCTTCTGAATAGCACGCATAACCTCGCCTGGATTAGCGGAAAACATGATTTCAATATCATCAGCACCATCAGGGCCCATTAATTCCAGACGTTTAATACTAACCTCGAGACGAGCCTCTGGCATGCCAAGGGCCAGAAGATGTCCTTCTATTGAGGCAGAAAGACCTCTAGCTGCTTTTTCACGGAGTTCTGTAAGCCTTTTAGCCTCAGACGATGCCTCAGCTGCGGCCTCCCTTATTTCACCCTTAAGCTGCTGTATGGTTTCATCAGAATCAGCTATTGCAGAAAGCTCTGCCTTAGCCTTTTTATGATACTCCATTACATCAGCCACTGTTGCACCATATTTACGGCACAGCTTATCAATTACATCCATACGTGACTGCAGGCTGTCCAGATACCTTGGGTCGTACTCAAGGCTATCACCGTAATCCCGTACCTCATAAGCAGCCTCTTTAATCTGTATAGCTGCATCCTTTATAATCTCAGCAGTTTTAACCAGGCTGTCATCAAAGCGTTCTATAGACTGCAGGCTATCCACAGCCTCCTCCAGGAGGCTGATTATCCCTTGGGAATCTCTTTCACCGCCATATAAGAGCTCATTGGCACTGGCTACATAACCAGCCAGCTTTTCGCTATTGGTAAGGCGTTTGATTTCCTTCTCCAGCTCCTCATCCTCATTTTCCTTCAGCTCAGCCTTCTCAATTTCTTCTACCTGCCACTCCAGCATCTCCAGACGCTGGCTACGGTCCTCTGAAGCCTTTTCAAGCTTACTAAGTTTATCTCTCAGCACATTTAGCCTATCATAGCTTTCTCTGTAGGCCGACAGCTGCGGATATATCGCCTCATCATAGCCATCCAGCAGCGAAAACTGATTATCTGATTTCAAAAGAGCCAGATTCTCGTTCTGCCCATGGACATCCATCAGCATTGCCCCTAGCTGCTTCAATGCTCCTAGAGTTATATGACTACCATTTACCAATATGGCTGAACGTCCATTATGAGTTATCTGCCTGGTGATTATAAGAGTGTTCTCCTCATCAGCAATGGCCTGCTCCTGCAGGTACGCATGTATCGGCGTCTGTTCCTCAATGGAAAATACTGCCTCTACCCTGGCCCAGTCGCAGCCAGTCCTAATAATATCAGCTGAAAGGCGATTGCCAAGAACAGCACCTATAGCATCTATCATAATAGACTTGCCTGCACCAGTTTCACCAGTAAGAATATTCAATCCTTTGTTAAAATCTATCTGGGCATGCTCAACCAGAGCAAAATTCCACACTGTAAGGGTCTCTAACATGAAACATCCTCCTGATAAGCCTGTTACATGAGCATCTGCTGAAGCCTTGCCAGAATCTGAGCTACCATATCCTTTGGCTTCACCACCGCAATAATGTTATCATCACCGGCCACTGTGCCAATGATTTCAGGCCATCTGGCATTATCTATAGTGGATGCAACAGCATTAGCTGCACCTGGAAGTGTCTTTATTACCACAATATTCTCACTGTAATCAACCTTTATTACAGTATCCTTAAACAGACGCTCCATTCTTGATTTCGCCACAACAGCTTCCTTTTCCTGTGGCAAGGCATACTTTGTAAGGCCATCCTCGCCAGTAATCTTAACCAGCATCAGCTCCTTTATATCTCTTGATACAGTCGCCTGAGTGACCTCAATATTCTGCTGACGAAGTGCATCTGCCAGGGCCTCCTGAGTAAGTATAGGCTCCTTTTCTATTATTTCTCTTATTTTTTGATGACGGAACGCTTTCACAGCTCTCTCCCCTTGCTTAGAAATTATTCCACAGCTTATTTTTTAATGTGTAATAGAAATTTCGATCCTGGAATTTAATGATTTTCGCATTGTTTCGGGCCTTGCGAATAGATACATCATCACCAGGCTCCAGCGAAAAATACTCCTGCCCATCCAGTGTAACCTGAATATCCTGATGCACTGCAGCCACATGAACAATAATACGGTCCTTTTCAGCAACCACCATAGGCCGTATGCTGAAGGTATGCGGGCAGATAGGAGTAATCAGAAGCCCCTTTACGGATGGCTTGATTATCGGTCCACCTGCAGATAATGAATATGCAGTTGAACCTGTGGCAGTAGATACTATAATGCCGTCCGCCTTATAATCGATAACATGATAATTATCAATGCTCAGTCCAAGGTGAAGCATTCTGGAAACGCCACCTTTGGTTATAACTATATCATTGATAGCGTGACCCAGCATTTTCTTCTGACCCTTGCGGATAACCGAACCGTGCAGCACGGTTCGTTCCACAATCCGATAATTGTTATTCAGAAGCTGCTCTAAACGCATTTCCAGCTCCGAAAGCTCAATATCAGCTAAAAAGCCTACCGTTCCAATATTAATTCCGCAGGTAGGGGTATCCTTAGCATAAAGCTTGCGGCATTCCCCCAGTAAGGTGCCATCACCGCCAATGGTGAGACCTGCGTCAACATTTTCGTCATAAATCTCATCAACAGCCAGCTCCTGATGATTAAAGGCTGCAGCTGCCTTGCGTGGAAGCAGAAGCTTTACATCCTTATCCTTATAAAAATTTATTACTCTTTCCAGCACCTGAACTGACTCAGGTTTATTAATATTAGGGAAAACTGCTATAACCTTCATGGCTATCATCCTCAACGCATCTACTTATCCAACGCAGTATGGGCTGACCTTACTACATCTTCCACCAGACTGTCAGGTACATTATCTTCCTGCTCCTGATCCTTGGTCAGCCATACCAGATACTCAATATTTCCCTCTGGGCCCTTCACTGGAGAATAGGTCAATGCCTTGCAGACAAGTCCCATTTTCCGTACAAAGGATATTACGTTAAATATAACCTCAAGGTGAATAGCAGGCTCTCTTACTACACCCTTCTTGCCTACCTTCTCCTTACCGGCCTCAAACTGCGGCTTTATAAGAGCAACAACCTCGCCCTTCTCCTGTATCATTCCAGATACTGCTGGCATAACCTTTTCAAGTGATATGAAGGCCACATCAATTGATGCCAGGTCCACCAGCTGTCCCAAGGTCTCAGGGGTAACATTTCTGACGTTGGTACGCTCCATATTTATTACGCGTTCATCCTGCCTGAGACTCCAGGCAAGCTGGCCGTAGCCTACGTCAATAGCGAATACCTTTACTGCACCATTCTGCAGCATACAATCTGTAAAACCGCCAGTTGAAGCTCCGATATCAGCTGTCACCTTTCCGGCAATGGTAACGCCAAATTCCTTTATTGCCTTTTCCAGCTTGAGACCACCACGGCTGACATATGGCAGCTGATTTCCCAGAAGACGTATTTCAGCCTCCTCCTTTACCATAGTACCGGCTTTGTCTATTTTCTTACCATCCACCAGCACCTGTCCAGCCATTATTGTGGTCTTTGCCCTTTCGCGGCTTTGGACCAGTCCACGCTTTACCAGCAATATGTCCAGCCGTTCCTTAGCTTCCTTAGCCATTATTATCTCCAGTTTGTCCTTCTAAAAAGCCCTTGATGCGTGCAGCAATCTGTTCAGGCAGCAAACCACAGATTTCATAAAGCTGACTGGTGCTGCCCTGCTCCACGAAAGAGTCAGGCAGGCCTATGCGAAGAACCTTAGCATCAATACCATTATCATTTATATGCTCTAAGACAGCTGAACCAAAGCCACCCTCCAGCACATTCTCTTCCACAGTTACAATATAGTGGCAGCTGCTGGCTGCTTTAGCTATCATCTCGCCATCCAGCGGCTTAACAAAGCGCATATTCACCATCATGCCCTTGATACCGCTTTCAGCCAGCAGGTTCATAGCCTCGCTGCTGTTTTTCACCATCGAGCCGATTGCCAGCACAGCAACATCATTGCCATCCTCAGACAATAGCTCTGCCTTTCCTACCTCAAGGCTATGAATCTCATCCTCAAGTTCAACACCAAGGCCAGCACCTCTTGGATAGCGTATTGATGCTGGGCCATTGAGTTTAATTGCTGTATGAAGCATATGACGAAGCTCATTCTCATCCTTTGGTGACATTACAACCATGCCAGGTATATGCCTGGTGTAGGAATAATCAAATACACCATGATGTGTCGGACCGTCAGCTCCAACAAGACCGCCACGATCAAGGCAAAGAGTGACTGGCAATTTCTGAAGGCACACGTCATGAATCAGCTGATCATAGGCTCTCTGTGCAAAGGTAGAATATATTGCAACAACAGGATGCAGGCCAGCAGCCGCCATACCAGCAGCCAGGGTCACTGCATGCTCCTCTGCTATACCAACATCAAAGAAGCGGTCAGGAATTTCCAAGGCAAACTTCTTAAGCCCGGTACCTGCCGGCATGGCTGCAGTAATAGCAGTAATATCTTCATTATTTTTAGCCAGCTGAACCAGAGTATTGCCAAAGACCTCTGTATAAGAGGATGGTGCATCTGGATCCTTCTCAATAAGACCAGTATCTGCAGCGAACCTTCCAATTCCATGGAAGGTTGATGGCTTATTCTCCGCTGGCTGGAAGCCCTTGCCCTTGGTAGTTCTTAAATGAACCAGTATCGGGCCCTCTTCCTCCTTTATCTGGCGGAATACCTGCTGCATCATCTGAATATTGTGACCATCCAGCGGGCCATAATAATTAAAGCCAATCTCTTCAAAAAAAGCACCTGGAGTAAGAGCTGCACTCACTCCGTTTTTAATAACCTCAACGGTTTTATAAACCTGACCACCAATGTGAGGAATGCTCTTCAGCAGTTCCTCAACATCACGCATGGTTTTTGAATACTGCGGATGCACCTTTATCTGGGAAAGATATTCTGACAGGGCACCAACATTTTTATCTATGGACATTTCATTATCGTTTACGATAACAATAAGATTACGCCCAGAATCACCTGCTGAGTTAAGTCCTTCAAAGGATTCGCCGCCTGTCATTGCCCCATCGCCGATAATGGCAATTACATTGTGGTCCTCATTGCGAAGATCCCTAGCAACAGCCATGCCCAGAGCCGCTGAAATGGATGTGCTGGCATGACCTACGCCAAAAGCATCGCAGGAAGACTCCTCGCGCTTAGGAAAGCCAGTGATACCGCCCTTGGTGCGTAAGGTATGGAACACATCACGCCTGCCGGTAAGAATTTTATGCGCGTATGCCTGATGGCCTACGTCCCATATAATTTTATCCTTGGCAGGATTAAACACACTATAAAGAGCCAGTGTCAAATCAACTGTACCAAGGCTTGGAGCCAGATGGCCGCCATTGTTTGAAACTGTCTCTATAATCATTTCACGAATCTCAGCTGCCAGCTTATCCAGCTGCGGCAGTGTCAGCTTCTTGAGCTGCTCTGAACTATTAATTTGAGATAAAATCTGATCATCACTCATGATCTGGTTCCTTCCCATTACTTATTGCGAGCCAACAAGGATTCTAATAATTCCTTCAGGAATACTGCCTTATCTCCAAAGCCCTCCAGGGCCTTTACACCATCAGCCACAACCTGAGCTGCCAGCTCACGGGCTGTTTCAAGACTGGTGAGAGTTACGTAGGTTGACTTATCATTTCGCTCATCACTGCCAACAGGCTTGCCGATAACCGCCTCATTACCTACTACATCTAAGATATCATCAGTAATCTGGAAGGCAAGACCAAATGCATCTGCATAGGCAGTAAGGTCTGCCAGCTGCTTCTCATCTGCTCCAGCCAGGATTGCACCAGAACGGATTGCTGCTCTGAACAATGCACCTGTCTTTCCCATATGAAGCTTTTTCAATGTCTCCATAGGAATATGCTTGCCCTCAGACTCAAGGTCGATGGCCTGTCCACCTACCATGCCATTCGGACCTGCTGCTATAGCCATTTCCCTGACAACTTTTAAAAGTACATCTGCAGGTACACCAGGCTGACGGAGCATAACCTCAAAGGCCTGAGTCAGCAGAGCGTCACCAGCCAGAATAGCCATAGCCTCACCGTATACCTTGTGATTGGTCAGCTTGCCACGGCGATAATCATCATTATCCATAGCAGGCAGATCGTCATGTATAAGAGAATAGGTGTGAATCATTTCAATAGCACAAGCAACTTGAATAAAATCCTCACCTCTGCCACCAGCTACATCAGCTGCTGCCATGAGAAGAATAGGACGCAGGCGCTTGCCGCCAGCAGTCAGACTATATTTCATTGAAGAGCAAAGCTGCTCATCCAGAGCACTTTCCTCTCTAAGCTCCTTAATAAGAGCCTCCTCCACCAGCTCAATCCTGGCATTCCACTGGGACTTGTCCATCGCTTACTCTCCCTTTATATCCAGCTCAGATTCTTCAATCTGACCATTATTCAACTTTATAAGGACATCCATTTCTTTTTCTGCCCGCTGAAGCTCCTCAAGGCATTTTCTTGAAAGCTCCATGCCATTGCTGTAGTTTTTCATGATGTCCTCAAGGCTAATATTTCCCTGCTCTAGGGTAGATACGATATCCTCAAGCTGGCTGAGCTTTTCTTCAAAGCCAGCTTCCTTTTTTCTAGGCATCTTTAAATCTCTCCTCAACATTCAAGACCTCAGCCTTAAGGATACCATCCTCCAGCCTGATTTTAATTACCTCTCCGTCGGAAACCCTGTCAACGCTGTTAACTGGCTGCCCATTAGAATCTTCAAGCAATCCGTAACCGCTTTTTAGTATATGCACTGGATTCATAAGCTCCAGACGATCAATAGTACGCAAAAGATGCTGTCGCTTTTTATCTAGTAATAATCTGGTCATAATCTGCAGCTTTTCTGAAAGGTCATCCAGCTGCTGATGCTTTCTTTCAAGAAGCCTCTCTGGAGTCTTGAATACCGTCCTAGACAGCATTCCCTCCACTAGCTGCTTCTTTATGCTGATTTTTGCCTTAGCTGCAATAGCCAGCCTTTTCTGAAGTGACCTGATGTAGCCAAGCTCCTCGGAAATCATTGGAACCGCAAGTTCAGCCGCCTGAGATGGAGTTGAAGCCCGTACATCAGCTGCATAATCAGACAGAGTAGTATCAGTTTCATGACCCACTGCGGAAATAACCGGTATTCTGGAGGCATAAATTGCCCTTACAACCGGTTCTTCATTAAAGCACCACAGATCTTCAGCCGAGCCGCCTCCGCGGCCAACAATAAGTACATCCACCGGGTATCTGCTATTAAAGAACCCAATACCTTCCGCAATCTGCTTTGATGACCCCTCCCCCTGAACCTGAGCAGGATACAGTATTATCCTGCTGAAGGGATCCCGCCGCTTGGACACATTATATATATCCCTGATGACTGCACCAGATGGTGAGGTCACCACGCCTATCAGCTTTGGATGAGATGGCAGCTTCTTTTTATTAGCCACATCAAAGAGCCCTTCAGCAGCCAGCTTTTCCTTAAGCTGCTCCAGGGCTAGCGCCAGATCACCAGCTCCGTCAGGAGTTACGGAGCTCAATATCAGCTGATACTGTCCAGCAACATCATATACACCTATACGGCCCACTGCCACCAGCTGCATTCCGTTTTTCAGCTGATACCTGAGCCTTGCAGCGGTACTGCGCCATATTACGCTTTTTATAGAAGATTGCTTATCCTTTAAATCAAAATATATGTGTCCGCTCTGCTGAATACGCAGATTGGAGACCTCTCCCCTGACAGACAGGCTTTTCAGCTGCCTGTCCCCCTCCAGGGTGGTCTTTATATACTGATTAACGGCTGAAACACTATAAATCATGCTCTGATAATAGCTCCGAGGACACCATTTACAAACTTGCCAGAGTCATCTGTGCCAAAACGCTTGGAAAGCTCTACTGCCTCATTGATGGCAATACCTGGCTGCATAGGCTCATCAGCAAACCTAATTTCAAAGATGGCAAGACGCAGGACATTGCGATCTATACCAGACATTCTAGCCAGCTTCCAATCCTTGGAAACTGAAGAAATAACCTCATCAATGGCCTCAAGATTATCCCTGGTGCCATTTATCAATGACAAGGCAAACAGCCTGTCATTTTCCTTATCAAGCAGCTTCTTATCCTCATCCTCATAGCTGCTGATAGCGGTATCAAAGGCCAGTACCCTGACCTCATCTGGAGACTCAGCCTCATTCAGAGGATTGAGATCCAGGTGAAACAAAGCCTGGAGAGCTACCTCTCTTGCTTGTCTACGACTCATAATTTAAAATCCTCGCTTTTTATCGCCAGCGATGTATATCTCGCGGAATAGAATTGCGGATATTATCCAGCCAGAAGCCTTCTTTTTCAGCATTCATGCCAATAAAATAACCTAGGCCGCAGCATATGGCCACAAAGAGCACCGGAAAAAAGCCAAAAATCATAATGGCAATTCCTGCCAAGGCACCAATAAAAGTACCAAGGCACTTCCCGGTGTGTTCCCGCCATAGCTTCAAGGCTACAGCCTGAAGCTCTTCTTTCATAGCTATAACCTCCTGTCAGATAACCCTGCGTTTTTTAGTAACAACACCACTTACTATATCCTGAACGGAAATGACAATGTCAAAATCATTTACGCCCACTACATCGGCAATACCATCACTGACACGCTTATTAATCTCATCGGTGATATTTGAAATCCGCTTATCCTGTCCTACAGTAATACGGATATCTGCCTTAATGCGCTCCCCCTTATCGTCAGAGGCTGGCACCAGGCTGCACTTTACCTTTGCCTCACGGACACCGTTTACAGAGGTAGAATGCCTCTGTATCATGTCCTGAATAGCCTCCATAGAAACCTGAACGTCACCAGCAGCACCCTGAACCAGTACTATATCCTTGCTGCTGGAATGCTTCTCTGCCTTTCTATCAAAACAGCAGAGCAGCAGGTGAATGCTCAGGAGAAAAACTGCTCCTGCAGCAACACCCGTCTGCCAGCTATTTGAAAGGAATTGGTACTCATTCAGCAATATCCTGTCAGGAATAACATGCGCAACAATCAAAATTACACCGATGGAAACAGCAGCAAAAAACAAGGTATAAAAGAACAGAAGTGTTCTATTTATAGCACCCATTATTTACTCCTTATCTTACTCTGATATCGTCTTCCTTTTTCTCAGGCTCTTCCGTAGCAACGCCCTGAACGTGTACATTAACCTCAACGACCTTGAGACCAGTCATCTGCTCAATAGCTTCCTTAACACGCTCCTGAACATTCAGCGCAACCTCAGGAATACGTACGCCAAATTTAACAATAATATAAAGATCAACTGCGGCTTCTCTTTCGCCAACTTCAACCTTTACTCCCTTAGAGAGATTCTTACGGCCAAGCATTTCTGCAATTCCGCCAACCAGACCGCCGCTCATGCCGGCAATGCCCTCGATATCTGTAGCTGCCAGGCCCGCTATCACGGATACAACCTCATCAGCCACGCGTACTGCGCCAATATCGTCCTCACTCAGTAATTCATTATCCATTTTAAAACCTCCTGACCATATCACAAGGGCAAAAAGCCCATAAAAACACTTAATTTAATATTCTATGAACAAGCCTTCTATTCCTGCTAGATAAAGCAAAAATAAAAGAAAAAGGGGACAAAACTATATAGTTCTGTCCCCATACTTTAACATAATCAGGTGTAATGTTTTTAAAGAACAGATTTGAGCGGTTTAATTATGCGCGCTCGATGTAAGCACCGGTACGGGTATCAATACGAAGAACATCGCCCTCATTAATGAAGAGAGGAACACGAACGGTGTAGCCGGTCTCAACAGTAGCCATCTTGGTAGCACCAGTTGCTGTGTTGCCCTTTACGCTTGGCTCACACTCAGTAACCTTCAGCTCAACGGAGTTTGGCAGGGTAACACCAATTACACGGCCCTTGAAGGACTGAATAGCAACCTCCATATTCTCCTGGAGATAATTGAGAGCATCACCAAGCTGCTCCTTATTGAGCTCAGTCTGCTCATAGGTCTCATTATCCATGAAGGTGTACATTCCATCAGACTCATAGAGGAATGCCATACGAGCGGTATCCAGACGAGCTGCTGGCATCTTCTCGTTAGGATTGAAGGTACGCTCTACAACTGCACCAGTCTCAACATTCTTAATCTTGGTACGAACGAAAGCTGCACCCTTGCCTGGCTTAACATGCTGGAACTCAACAACCTGCCATACGCCGTTGTCAATCTCGATGGTAAGACCAGTGCGGAAATCTGTACTTGTAATCATTAGTTAACCCTCCATATTGCTTTTGAAAATTTTCGTAAATTATATATGCTTGACAGCCATTGTAAGAATGACTGCTTCTGCCATTAAGCATCCAGCTCCATAAGATTCTTTGGACAGCTGGTGAGAGGCTCTGCTCCACTATCAGTAATAAGAACAGTATCCTCTATACGTACCCCGCCCCAATCAGGAATATAAATTCCAGGCTCAACAGTTATAAGAGTATTTACAGGTAAGCTGTCACAGCTGCTTTTCGGGGATAAACGAGGCTCCTCATGAATTTCCAAGCCAAGGCTATGCCCCAGGCCATGACCAAAGTACTTAGCATAGCCCTCTTTGTCAAGGTAATCTCTGACAAGCTTATCAATGTCCTTGCCAGAGGCTCCTGGCTTAACGGCTTCAATACCGATAAGCTGTGCCTGAAGTACAGTGTCATATATTTGGTGCTGCTTCTCATCGGCTCTGCCGACACATACAGTCCGGGTAATATCAGAATGATAACCATTATATACAGCACCATAGTCCATTGTAACAAATTCTCCGGAAATAATCAACTTTTCTGTTGCTATTCCGTGGGGAAGGCTTCCTCTTTTTCCTGAAGCTACAATGGTATCAAAGGCAGGCCGTTCCGAGCCTGACTGCCGCATGATATACTCCAGACGCGAAGCCACTTCAATCTCAGATATTCCAGGCCTGATAAATTTCACAATGTCATAAAAAGCCTTATCGCTTATTGCAACAGAACGCCTTATACAGTCAATCTCCTCATTTTCCTTAATCATACGCAATTCATCCAGATTCAGACTATGAGAAAAGGAAACCCCTGTCATTTTCCTTGCCAGGGTCCTATGAGTATTAAAGGTCATGCTGCTGCCTTCAAAGCCCACCCTAAAGCAGCGCTCTGCCAGAACAACCTCACCGATTCTGGTCAGAAGGCCGTTTTCCTGCCTTACGATGGTGTAATCAGGTGCCTGCTTGGAGGCCTGCTCTATATAGCGGAAATCAGTAATAAGGATATTGCTTTCCGATGTTACCACCAGTACGGTACTATCTCCCTTGAAGCCGGAAAAATAATGAACATTTTCGTCCTTAGTAACGATTACTCCGTCTAAGCCCTCATCCCTTATATATCGGCGGAGTGCCTTTATCCTATCCTTTATCATATATTATGCCTTCAGCTTTCTAAGGGCAACTGCCATTGCTGCATAATAGCTGTCAGAACCGAAGCCAGCAATCTGCCCCATTACTACAGGAGAAATGACTGAATGATGGCGGAATTCCTCGCGGGTATGAATATTAGATAAATGAACTTCAATAACCGGTACCTTTATAGCAGCTATTGCGTCGCGGATAGCAATACTGTAATGTGTGAAGGCTCCGGCATTAAAAATAATAAAATCGTAACCATCCTTGGCCGCGCTCTGGATAGCATCAATAAGAACACCTTCGTGATTTGATTGAAGGAATCCTGTTTCTACACCCTTTTCTGCCGCCTGTGCCTTCAGCCTCCCGTTAATATCATCAAGAGTTTCATGACCGTAAATCTCTGGCTCGCGAGTACCCAGCATATTAAGATTTGGTCCATGCATTACAAGAATCTTTGCCATCTGGCTTTCACCTCATCATATATCTCTTCTCAGAATAGCATATGGCTCTACAGGAGCCTCCATTCTGATTTTCACAATCTGCTGTGGATGGGGGGCAACCTCAATTGCTTCTCCCTCATCGTTATACATTTCACCCAGAAGCTGGCGATAGCCAGGCAGCTGCGGCTGAAATACCTCTATTTCCTGTCCCAGCTTCATATTATTCCGCTGTTCAACCGTTGCAAAGCCAGTAGACTCATCATAATCAAGCACCAGACCGACAAAATCCGATGTCTGAATATAGCTGGAGCTTGTATATATCTGATCCTTCTCTGTAGGCTTTCCATAATAAAACCCAGTGGTATAGCTTCTATGAGAAACCTTCTCCAGCTCTTCCAGCCATTCCTCTTTCACAGCAAAGGCCTCAGGATTTTCAAAATAGCTGTCTATAGCCATGCGATATGCCTTGACTACACTGGCCGCATAATGAACGCTCTTCATTCTGCCCTCAATCTTCAAGCTGTCTACACCGCTTTCTATTACATCTGGAAGATATGGCAGCAGGCACAAATCCTTGGAATTAAAGATAAATGTACCTCGCTCATCCTCCTCTATAGGAAAGTACTGTCCCGGACGCTTTTCCTCTACCAGTGAGTACTTCCAGCGGCATGGCTGAGCGCAGCTGCCTCGATTTGAATCACGGCCAGTCATATAATTGCTCAACAGGCATCGGCCTGAATATGATATGCACATAGCACCATGAACAAACATTTCCAGCTCCACTGAGCATTTCTGCCTGATGACGCTGATTTCATCCTTGGATAGCTCCCTAGCCAGCACAACCCGGGAAGCCCCCATATTGTGCCAAGCATCTACGGTAGCCCAATTAGTATTGTTGGCCTGAGTACTGATATGAAGCTCAATATCAGGAGCATATTTCTTTGCCAACATAAATAGGCCGATATCTGCTACAAGCAGGGCATCAGCTCCAGTGGTATTAAGAAAAGCCAGGTATTCTGGCAGCATTTCAATATCACTATTATGAGGAAAAATATTTACGGTAACATATACCTTTTTATTAAGATTATGTGCAAATTCAACAGCCTCCTTCAGCTCCTCATTGGAAAAGTTTCCGCCAAAGGCACGCAGGCCGAACTGCTTGCCGCCCAGATATACAGCATCTGCACCGTATAAAAGAGCCATTTTTAATTTTTCCATATTACCAGCAGGTGCCAGCAATTCAGGCTTTTTAACCATTACTATCCTTTCTCCTGACACTGACGGCCAGTCCATCACCATTATCATAGATGCTGGTGGTGTATTCCGGATTATTCTCTACCATGGAAAGATACTCCCTCAGCCGTTTCACTATTGTTCGAAAACGTCGCGGAGCCTCCACTCCGCCGCGGACATAACCTCTGAAAAGAACATTATCCGCAGCAATTACCGCATCATCTGCCAGATAGGGCTGTATTTTCCGGAAATAGTCCGGATACTGGCCCTTGGCCGCATCAATAAAAACAAAATCATAGCTGCCAGAAATCTCCTCTAGCAGTTTTCCGGCATCACCAGTCAATATTGTAATTTGACTATTATATGGTGATTCCTCCATAAAGCTCCTGGCCAGCCTAGCCCTCTCTTCACTAAGCTCCAGAGTTGTAATTTCAACTCCCTCCGCGGCATTAGCAGCAATCTGAAGGGCTGAATAGCCGATAGCAGTACCAATTTCCAGCACTCTTTTAGGCTTATATTTCCTTACGGTATCCAGCAGAACCTTGAGACCATTTTCATTTATGATAGGCACATGATTTGCATGGCCATATTCTTCCATCTTTTTAAAAAGCTTTTCCATGTGATTACCTTACCTGGTCAACAATTACCAGATGCTCCTCATAGGTATTGGAATAGAAATTATTGCCATCATGGTCAGCTACAAAGTACAGGTAATCAGTATCCGCAGGATACAGCACTGCCTCTATTGCCTTCATACCAGGATTAGCGATTGGTCCAGGAGGCAGGCCATAGTTCTGATAGGTGTTATAAGGTGAATCCACCTTTGTGTCATCAATGGATACGTCATCCTTAGCACCTATAAGATATGTAATGGTAGTATCAGACTGGAGCGGCATAGAAATTTTAAGACGCTTAAAGAAAACCTGCGCGATAATTGGCATATCCTCAGCATGGAAGGACTCCTTCTCCACCAGGGATGCCATAGTAACCAGCTCGTAAATAGAAAGGCCAAGCTCCTGAGCCCGGCTTCTCATTTCTGGAGTAAGGCGGCTATCAAAATCAGACGTCATTAATTCAAGAATATCGTCCTCAGTAGCATCAGTTGCTATTTCATAGGTATCCGGGAACAGAAACCCCTCTGCCCGGAAATTAGCATCATGATTCTCTTCTATATATGGGTATGGAGCATAATCTCTGGCTTTTTCCAAAAATTTCTCTTCATCAGCCAGCCCTTCATCAGCCAGTCTTTTGGCTATCTGCTGTACATTATAACCCTCAGGGATAGTAAAATGAGCTGATGCTACCTTACCACTGATGAGAACTGCTACAGCATCACCTGGAGCCATTCCCCTGGCCAGCTCAAACAGACCGGTCTTAAACTTGTCGTCCGCTCCCTGCATTTTGGAGGCAATAGTAAATTTAAGCTTGGAATCGATAACCCCCTTTTCTATAAGCATGGCTGCAATTTCTGAGCCGCTCATACCAGGCTCTACACGCACATACACCCGATTGCTGTCAGTAATCTCAATCTTGCTGCCCCCGCCGCTTCCGATTGCACAGCCTGCTATTATCGCAAAGATAAGCAAAATTGCACCTGCAGCTGCTAGAAGATACTTTTTATCCTTATGTGCCTGTATCCATTCTTCCATTGCCTATATCTCCTTTTATATCCCGAGAGCCTCCTTGGCCAGCTTATCAGCCAGCTCGTTGCCAGGTATACCGGTATGTCCAGCCACCTTGACAAAGGAAACCATTTTGCGCCTTGTACGCATAAATTCTGCATAATATTGGGTAACCGGGTTATTAGCCTTCCATTTTCCCAAAGCCCAGAAGGCGACACCGTTATAATCATGACATATTGCAATATGCTCAAGTCCCTGAGCCTCAGCCCATAAAACTGCCATAATAGCAGCCTTGACCTCCCCGGCAACATTCCTGATTTTAGCTGCCTCCTGGCTGGTGCCGATTCCCTTGTCTGTATGAATCAGCTCTCCACCCTTATAAATCGCCATCCCCCAGCTGTAGCTGCCATCGACATATGAGCCGTCCACAAAGGCAGCATATCCCTCAGGAAGCTGACTCCCAGCAGGCTCTGCCTCAGATGATTTTCTGCTCAGCCGTTCTGCCAGCATGAAATTCCTTGCTTCCTCTAGGGAAAAAAAGCCTTTATAGACCGCTCCAGGCACGCCATCAACCTGAGCCTTGCATTTGTCCCAGCTGTCATAAATGCCAGGTGATTTACCCTTCTTAACAGCATAGTATTTCTTTTTATTTGCCATTTGTTATCTATTTACCAGATCCATAGCTACAGACTGGGCCTCTCTCAGGATACGCTCCTCATCCATAGTCTTGACCTCACCCTTTTCCATAATAATCCTGCCGTTGCAGATAACTGTATCTACTGTTGTGCTTGGAGCAGAATATACCAGCAGAGATACCAGGTCATGACGAGGGCACCACATTGAATGATTAAGGTCATAAAGAACAATATCTGCCTTATAGCCGACCTCCAGCTTGCCTACCTTATTCATAAGGAGGCCCTTTGCACCGTTTTCAGTACCCAGCTTCAAGGCAGTCTTGGCTGGAACTGCCAAAGCATCCAGCTCATTTACCTTATGCAGCAGGGCAGCCATATGCACCTCACCAAGCATATCGAGATTATTATTGCTGGAGGCACCATCAGTTGCCAGGGCAACATTTACCCCTGCGTCCATCAGCTTCCTGATAGGGGAAACACCGCTGGCCAGCTTCATGTTAGAGGTCGGATTATGAACAGCAGTAATATTATGCTTCTTCATAATCTCGATATCCTCATCGTCCATCCATACGCAATGCGCTGCTATAGCAGGCTGATCAAAAAGACCGGTTTCCTCAATATATTTGAACGGAAGCTTGCCGTATTCCTTCTTTATCTGAGCAATCTCGCTCTGGATTTCATTCATATGAATATGTACTGGAATATTGTTTTCCTTGGCCAGCTCTGCTGCCCGACGGCAGAAATCAGGCGGGCAGGTATATGGAGCATGAACACCGATCCATATGGAAATGCGGCCATCACCAGCCCCATTATAGTTCTTGAAAAGGCTTACGTTTTCATCAAGGACAGTCTCGGCGTTTGGCATAATACCTATAGGACCTCTAGCCAGAGCAGCCCTGATACCTGCGTCAATAGTAACATCAGCCACTGACTCAAGGAATGGTCCATACATATCTGAGTAAGCAGTAGTGCCGCTCTTAATCATTTCCAGGACTGCCAGCTCGCTACCCACACGAATATCATGCTCTACCATCTTAGCCTCAATTGGCCAAATACGGGTATTGAGCCACTCCATAAGCTCCATATCATCACCATAGCTTCTAAGCAGGGTCTGTCTCTTATACACATCTCCGAGCCCACGAGACGTAGAGGAATCT
>CAMCDL010000032.1 GCA_945873565.1 uncultured Selenomonadaceae bacterium
AGTTTGTGGTGATTTTTGCAATTTACTCTTGACAAAGGTCACTTCATAACAGGTGTTAAATTATAAAAATTTGATTCCATTTTTAGTAGAATCAATACAAGGTAAGGTTCCTATATCTCCAGAATTCTGTAAGAAAATTCATAGTATTATATGCAATAATGCAATTGAAGGCACTCCAGGCGAATTTAAAAAAATTCCAAATTATGTTATTGGAGCAGATTGGGAACCTAGCCCGCCTTACAGAGTTCTTACTGATTTACAGAATTGGTGTCTTGATACACAGTATCAAATAAAACATGCTACCTGTAAGGAAGATATTGTTTCAGCCATTTGCAGACAACATATTCGCTTTGAAAGAATACATCCATTTTCAGATGGCAATGGACGAGTAGGCAGAGCCTTAATGATCTATAGCTGTTTTGAAAATCATTTAGCTCCCATAGTAATTCCCGTTAATTGTAAAAAGCAATATATAGCTCTGCTTAATAATTCTGATGAAACGTCATTTACTGCATTTGCTTTAGAGTTGCAGCAAGAAGAATATAGACGTATTAAACAAATATGCGGTGGAGAAAAAATAGATTTAATAATTAATAAAAGCTAGAACAAAAAGCAATCTTACGATTTGGGGCGTTAAAATAAGGGGCTGTCGCATTGGATGTTTTTCATCAAAGCGGCAGCCTATTTTTGTGCAGATTATTCCTTTATTTGCAACCATAAAAGTTAGTCGATTTATTTTTGAACACAACAATAACACCGTTAGTAATAACGATGTATTCTGTTTGTTCATACTTATATTTTACACCAAGAGCGTGGTCTTGCGGGACTGCGTTCTTATTTTTTTGTACAAAAAGGACTGCCGACTAATTCATTAGTGTGACAGTCCCGTTTCTTACTTGTAGAAGTTTTTTTACCTTCCGATTTTTATTAATAATATGCCCGTACATTCTCCTTGATGCGAATCTCATTACTAAGGAGATATTTCTCCTTTGCAGGCTGAATTCCATATACAAGATAGTCAAAGGCAATCTGCATAGCAGTCTGGCCCTGACGGCGGGGATGCTGGTATATTGTAGCCTGGATAATATCGCTTTCAATCATTTCTATGGTAGAAGGGATGGTATCAAATACCACCATTGTCATATCCTTGGTTCGCTTTTGTGCCATGACTGCCCGGCAGGCTCCATATATACCACCAGAGGAAGCAGCAAAGATGGCGTTTATTTCTGGATGCTCCTGCAGCATTCTGGTATTGCGGTCATAGGAGCATATATCATCGTCCTCGTCCTCAGTTACAGCAATAATCTTAGCGTTTTTACTGCTATCTACGATTTTTTCAAAGCCCTTGAGGCGAAGCTTATGTCCCAGGATTTTTAAAGAACCAAGGGTTATGCCGATGTTGAGCTTACCATGGCCAATCATCTGCATCAGAGCTCCAGCGGTCATACCGCCGTTGACATAGTCAGTTCCCACGAAGCAGTGTCTGGTGGAGCCTTCGATATCTGTGTTAATGGTGATTACCATAATGCCATTATCCGTAAGGCGCTTAATAATATCTCTGATACGGTCATCATTTATTGGTGATACAATTACGGCATTGGCACGATCAATCATGTTTTCCAGTGCCTTGTACTGTACATCTACATCATAGCCCTTGGTAAGGTGCCACTCAACCTTCATGCCATAGTAGGAATAGCTTTTTTCGGCCTTTTTCATAGCATCTATTACTATATCAAAAAACTCAATCCCTACAGAAGGCATAACAATACCTAGAAGAAGCTTAGTTTTACGGGCAGCTAATGCCTTGCCAGCAGGGTTTGGCGTATAGTCAAGCTCTCTTGCTACACTGAGAATCATTTCCTTTTTTTCAGGTTTAACATTGCCACGGTTGTTAAGAACTCTGTCCACCGTTCCTCTGGATACACCGCATATATCTGCAATTTGCTTTATAGTAACCAATTGGTATTCACCTCACACATTAAATAAACTTTCAATACCCATATTATACCACTAATAGCGTGCTCGTGTACATAATTAAATAAGTATATTATAGCTTAATTTTACTTTAAATAATGTTCACGAGCAAAATGCACAATGACAGCTGTGTTTTTTATTTATGGATGCTGTATCAGTATTGCTATGCGGAAATATGACAACATGCCTGAAGCTACAATATGAGTTGTGTTTTATTTCTATTAATGGTAAAATTTTAAGGATATAGATAGTCGCTGCTATTATAGTGTTTATAATGAATTTTCAATGCTATTGTGGCAATTAACATAATGTCAACCAGGAGGTATTAAATGGCAATTCTGAATATAAAGAAGGCTGGAGATCCAGTTCTTAAAGAAACCTGTGCAGAGATAGACTTTGTGGATGGCAAGCTTAGGAAGCTGCTGGACGATATGGCAGAAACCATGTATAAAGCGGATGGTGTAGGCTTGGCAGCCCCTCAGGTGGGTGTACCAATCAGGATGGTAGTGATTGATGTCAATGATGAGCATGGCCTGATAGAAATGGTAAACCCGGTTATTATCCGTCGTGAGGGCAGTGAGATTGACAATGAGGGCTGTCTTAGTGTGCCAGAAATCTTCGGCAATGTGGAGCGTGCTGCCAAGGTTACAGTTGAGTATCAGAATCGTCGTGGTAAGCGTCAGCGTCTTACTGCTAAGGGGCTGCTGGCTCGCTGCATACAGCATGAGCTGGACCATCTGGAGGGTACGCTTTTTATTGATATAGCTAAGAGTATACGTAAGGGCAGGAGTGATAGCAAATGATGAAGGCACTTTTTATGGGAACTCCTGATTTTGCAGTGCCTTGCCTGCAGGCCCTTTGCGATGTGGCCGAGGTTGTTGGTGTTGTTACTCAGCCGGATAGGCCTAAGGGACGCGGACAGAAAATGCAGCCTACTCCTGTAAAGCTTGAAGCTGAGGCTAGAGGAATACCTGTATACCAGCCAGAAAAGGTGAAGACCGATGAGTTTACATCCTTTCTTGAAAAGCTGGCTCCAGACATTATTATTGTTGTGGCCTTTGGGCAGATACTGTCTCAGCGGATCCTTGATATTCCCAAATATGGCTGTGTAAATGTTCATGCTTCACTGTTGCCGCGTTATCGTGGCGCAGCGCCAATACATTGGGCGATTATTAACGGTGAAACTGAAACCGGTAACACCACAATGTATATGGATAAGGGTCTTGATACTGGCGACATGCTTTTGAAGAGTCATGTTGATATTACAGATGACATGACTACAGAGGAGCTCCACGACATTCTTATGCTGCAGGGTGGACAGCTGCTGAAGGAAACAGTGAAGCAGATAGAAGCAGGTACAATAAAGCGTGAGAAGCAGATAGATGAGCACAGCTGCTATGCCAGCATGCTCACCAAGGATACTGGTCATATTGACTGGAATCAGCCAGCACAGAAAATACATAACCTTATCAGAGGGCTCAATTCCTGGCCAGGTGCCTGGAGCATAATGAATGATAAGAATTTTAAAATCTGGAAATCCAGATTGTCTGATTTGAGCACCAGCGGCAGGCCTGGTGAGGTAGTGGCTGCCACCAAGCATGGACTGGTGGTGGCTGCTGGTGAGGGTTGCCTGGAAATTATAGAGATTCAGCCTCCTGGCAAGAAAAAAATGCAGGCGGGTGATTTCATGCGCGGGCATGGTGCAGCTATAGGCGATGTTTTTCACTGATTTTTGGCGGGATTATTATGGATATTACAGTTAACAGACCTAAAAAGCGCCTGTTTATGGCTCTTCTATGCTTAAGCTTTCTGCTGGTGGCAGGAGTAAGCTTCGGACTTTGGCGGGTGGCTTTTTTAGGCTTAACAGAAATACATGAATATTTGCCCGCTGTACTAGGCGGACTTCTGGCGATAGCACTGCTTCTTTTGGGAATAGGCATTGTCAGCATTACAGCTGCTATTAAGGGATGGCCTGTGCCATCTTTTTTGAACCGTCATATCTGGAATATGGTTAATGCGCTGTTTCCTATGGTGGTGCTGCTGGGAAAGCTGTTTAGCAAGGATAAGCGTAAAATAGAGGCTTCCTTTGTATCTGTCAGCAATCAGATTGTTCGGCAGAGACATCTTAAAATACCGCCAGACAGACTGCTGGTGGTGACTCCTCATTGCCTGCAGCTTGACAGCTGTCCTCATAAAATTACCAGAAACCCTAATAATTGCAAGCGCTGCGGCGGCTGTGATATTGGCGCTCTGGTGACTATGGCGGAGGAAATAGGCTTTCATTTTTTCGTAGTTACTGGAGGGACACTGGCAAGGCAGACTGTTAAAAAGCTGAGACCAAAGGCTGTGCTGGCAATAGCCTGCGAGCGAGACCTTACCAGCGGTATTCAGGACGTTTATCCTTTGCCGGCGGTAGGTGTTATGAATATCAGGCCTAATGGCCCTTGTTTTAATACTCATGTGGATTTAGAGCATTTCAGGAATGAGCTCTTGGCAATTATCGACCTGCCAGATAAAGAGGAGAATTAAATGGATAAGGCTAGAGAAACAGCCCTTAAAATAATGAATCTGGTACACCAGCAGGAGGCTTATGCTAATGTAGCATTGGCGCAGGAGCTGAAAAAGGGTGGTCTTAGCGATATAGACCGTCGCTTTGTTACTGAGCTGGTTTATGGCTCTGTGAAGGCAGGAGATACTCTTGATTGGATTATCCGTCAGTATGTAACTCGTACATTGAAGAAGATAGATCCAGTCGTGCTCAATATCCTGCGTCTGGGGACCTATCAGATTCGATATATGGACAAGGTGCCAGAGTCAGCAGCATGCAATGAATCGGTGGAATTGGCTAAGCGTCATGCCAATGAGGGGGCAGCAAAATTTGTAAACGGCGTGCTCCGTTCTATGGCAAGAGAGCCAGAAAAGGCAGCATTTCCGTCGGGGAAGGGCAAAGCTACAGCAGAGCTGGCACTTAAGGAACAGCATCCGGAATGGCTGGTTCGCCGCTGGATAAAGGAATATGGCTTTGATGGTGCAAGGTCCTTATGCCAATTTAATAATGGGCAGGCAGTGCTTTCTGTCAGGACAAATACTGTAAAGACTAATCGCTCAGAGCTGATGCTGGAGCTATTATCAAGAGGAATAGATAGCCGTCAATCCCTGTGGGCTCCGGAGGGAGTCCTTATAGATAGTCACTCATCTCTTGATAGCCTAAGCGCCCTTCAGGATGGATTGTGCCAGGTACAGGATGAGAGCTCTATGCTGGTGGCTCATGTGGTTGACCCTCAGCCAGGAGACCTTATATTAGATCTCTGCAGTGCTCCGGGGGGCAAGACAACTCATATGGCGGCAATGATGCATAATCGTGGCCGTGTTATAGCAATGGATATATATGACCATAAGCTGGCAAGAGTAAATGAGAATGCTGAAAGGCTTGGCCTTTATAATATAGAAACTCGGAATATGGATGCTCGTGAAGCATGGCAGGCCTTTCCTCAGAGGGCTGACCGGGTACTGGTAGACGCACCATGCTCCGGACTGGGGGTATTGCGAAGAAAACCGGATTCCCGCTGGCGTAAGACACCAGAACTGTTAAAGGAACTGCCAAAGCTGCAGCTGGAAATACTTAGAAGCGGGGCTGGAGCGGTAAGACCAGGAGGTATTCTGGTGTATAGCACCTGTACCATAGCTAGGGAAGAAAATCAGGCTGTGGTGGAGGAATTTCTGTCTGCAGCCAAGGAGTTTGAGCTGCTGCATGCTGGCGAACGGCTTCCTATGTATCGTGATGAGGAAATGGTGCAGCTGCTTCCTCATGTCGATGGTACAGACGGCTTCTTTATAGCTTGCATGCGGAGAAAAGAAAAATGATTAATATTTTCGGATATACCATGGTGCAGCTGACTGATCTCATGATAAAGCTTAAGCTGCCGAAATTCAGGGCTTCACAGCTAGCAAACTGGATTTATCAGCGGGCGGCTGTCAGTTTTGATGATATGAATAATCTGCCCAAGGATATGCGTCAGATGCTTAAAGAGGTCTGCGTCATCCACCGGGCTGCCAGTGTAGATCAGCTGGATTCATCTGATGGCAGGACATCAAAATTTCTGCTGGAATTTAGTGACGGTGTGGCAGTTGAGACTGTACTGATGCGGCAGCCATACGGTAACAGTATCTGCGTGTCATCGCAGGCAGGCTGCAATATGGGCTGTGCCTTCTGTGCCTCTACCATTCATGGTATGACCAGAAATCTTACAGCAGGTGAGATGCTGGCTCAGACCTTTTATATTAATGAGCTTCTCAAAAAGGAAGGCCAGAAGGTAGATACCATTGTTATAATGGGCTCGGGTGAGCCCCTTACCAATTATGACAATGTTCTCAGCTATATAAGGCTTCTTCATGAGGATTATTGCCTTGGTATGAGCTATCGGAGTATTACACTGTCAACATCAGGTATAGTACCAAATATTTATAAGCTTGCTCAGGAGGGTATTCCGGTAAATCTTTCGATATCCCTGCATGCACCAGAAAATGAGCTTCGTTCAGAGCTGATGCCTATTAACAAGCATTATCCGCTGGATACAGTTATCAAGGCAGGCCGTGATTATGGAGAAGCTACACATAGAAGGGTAACCTACGAGTATATCCTTATTGCAGAGGTTAATGATAGCATCAAGCAGGCTAAGGAATTGGCAGAGCTGCTTAAGGGGCAGCTGGCTAGTGTAAATCTTATTCCGATAAATCCGGTAACAGAAAGAAACTGGCAGCGGCCATCCTTAGATAGGATAAACGCCTTCGAAAGCTATCTGAATAAGAAACATATTCCCGTAACTGTCAGGAGGGAAATGGGAAATGACATTCAGGCAGCCTGCGGTCAATTGCGGAATAAGCACATATAATGGTATAATGACAAGATAAGCATAGTTGTTTTGTATGGAAGGATGTGATTCCTATGTCAATCGGCAAGCTGGAATCTTTTCTTGAAAAACATATAGAAGGCTTTTTCAATAAGAAATTCAGCAGCAGTCTTGAGCTGTCTGAGGTAATAAAGCAGCTGGAAAGAGAAGTAATGTATAAGCGTAAGCGCAACCACCGGGATGCCACCGTACCTAATGCTTATTTTGTCGATATGAATCCAGAGGATTATCAGCGTATGTGTGTGAGACGCTTTTTGGATGAGCTGTATACCTCCGTGGAAAAGGCTGTTATAAGGCTTGAATGCTTTATGGATGGCCAGCTGAAAATTACGATAAACAGCAATGATAATCTCAAGGAGGGTGTCTGCGCAGTTTACTCCCAGTATGAGGAGCCTGAGGTGGCAGCCTATGTTGAGAATAATTCTAATACCATTGTGCTGAATAAGGATGATTATAATCCGCCTATCAACCTGCCTACTGAGTATAAGACTGCAAGTCTGCTGGCAGTGGATGGCCCGGATATTGACTCATACCTGGAATTTGGCGAGCGGCAGATATATATAGGCCGAAGAGTAAAAAACGATTTCATTCTGACTGATACCAATGCCTCAAGAGTCCATGCGTATATAGCCTATGAGCGTCATCGTCATGTGCTCTATGATGCGGAAAGCCTTAATGGTACATTTGTAAACGGGTATCAGGTAAGTCAGCCACAGCTGCTGCATGCAGGAGATGAAATCCGCATTGGCAGCTCTGTGCTGCTTTACGAGGTGATTTAAGTGCAGTTCAGTGCGGTTGTAATAAAATTTATCAGCGTAGTATTTCAGTATGGGCTGCTGTTTCTGCTGCTTCTGTTTATTTACAGGACATTGAAATATATGAGGCAGGACAGCAGGCCCATTCTAGATGATATCTACGCTAAAACAGAAATAGTAAATGAACAGGCACGGCTGACAGTTCTGGAGTCTGCCGATGAGGAGCTTACAGGCCGTCAATTTGTATTTAGTCACGAGCTGTCAATTGGCCGTGGGGCGGGCAATGATGTTGTTGTAAATGATGCCTTTGCTTCACATCAGCATGCCAGAATTGTAATGCTGAACAATCTTTATGTGATTGAGGACCTTGGTAGTGCCAATCACACTTTTGTTAATGATAAAATGATTGAAGGCAGGCAGTACCTGCAGTCGGGGGATATCATCTCGATAGGTACAGCTGCTATGGAGTTTGTGAGGTGACAGATATGCTGAAATATTATAGTGCTACAGATGTAGGGCTGGTGCGCAAGCATAATGAGGACAGCCTGCTGGTCACTGATAAACAGCTGTTTCTGGTTGCCGATGGAATGGGTGGCCATGCTGCAGGTGATATTGCTAGCAGAATATTTGTGACAACTGTTGATGCAGCTCTGCAGGACGGGGAGAATATTGATACTCAGGATAGTCTGCGGAATGTTTTTATTCGTGGCAATCAGGCCATTTATATCAGCCGTCTGGTTCATCCCGAAAGAAGGGGAATGGGAACTACGGCTACAATGCTTTCAATCAGGGAAAAAACAGCGGTGTGGGCTCATGTAGGTGATAGCAGGCTCTATCGTCTGAGAAATGGTGAACTGAAGCAGATTACCAGAGATCATTCCCTTGTAGCTGACCTGGTAGAAAATGGCAGCATAACTGAAGCTGAGGCAAGAAAGCATCCTCATAAGAATATGCTCATGAGAGCTGTAGGTGTTGAGGAATTTGTACAAGTAGATACTGGTGAGTTTGCTATAAAGGATAATGATATATTCCTTCTCTGCTCAGACGGCCTTACCAATATGACCTCCGAAGAGGAAATAAAGCAGCTTCTTGCTGCTGATGATGGGAATAAGGCAGCTAAGCTGGTTCAGGCGGCTCTTGATGGCGGCGGGCTGGATAACGTGACTGCTATTGTGGTGGAGTATCATGAATAGCAGGATGCAGAGTGCAGCACTGCTGCTTATAGATATAGGAATAATGTTTATTGGCTTGGGAATATTGGCATTGAAGACATATCCTGAAGTGTTACTTGAGCCCTTTGCCTGGGCGGCAGGTGCGTCAGCTATGGCAATCCTCGTTCATTCCTATATCCTTAAAAAAGGCCTGGCAGCCGATAAATGGATATTCCCGATAGTGATGTTTTTTTCAAGCCTGGGAATTATTATGCTGGCAAGGCTGAAGCCCGTGCTGTGCGTTCCCCAGCTTAGATGGCTTATGATAGGTATGGCAGTAATGCTCGTTACCATTCATCTGGCGCGTAAGTTCAGTGATATTTTTCAATACCAGTATATTCTGGGGTTGGTTACCATTGCGGTTTTATGCCTTTCACTGGTATTTGGTACAGAGATTGGCGGCAGCAAAAACTGGCTGGTACTGGGACCATTCCAGGTTCAGCCATCAGAATTTGGTAAGATACTTCTGGTGCTGTTTTTATCGGCATATCTGGCTGATCATAAAGATATGATGATGTCAGCTACAAAGAAAATAGGCATTCTGGAGGTGCCACCACTAAGATTTATTGCTCCGCTGCTATGCATATGGGGTATTGCTATCCTGATGTTTGTTGTTCAGAGAGACCTAGGCTCAGCTTTGCTATTTTTCTGCATGGCGGTATCAATGACCTATATGGCTACTGGTAATAAATCCTATGTGCTGATAGCCGTTGGCTTTTTCAGCATAGGTGCCCTGATAAGCTATGCATTGTTCAGTCATGTTCAGGTAAGGTTTAATATATGGCTTGATCCCTGGGTTGACCCGTCCGGACAGGCCTATCAGCTGGTCCAGTCTCTTTTTGCTCTGGGTTCTGGTGGTGTTTGGGGAGCTGGCTTTGGCAATGGGCACCCAGGTCTGATACCTGAGGTACACACTGATTTCATTTTTTCCGCTATAGGCGAGGAGCTTGGGCTTCTCGGCTGCTTTGCAGTTATGCTGGCCTATGTGCTGTTTTTCTATAGAGGAATGAAAATAGCTTTTTCCTGTCAGCGTGATCTGGATATACTGACAGCAGCAGGCCTTTCCTTGGCCTTTCTGCTTCAGGCCTTCATAATAATTGCCGGGGTAACCCGTTTCTTGCCACTGACAGGCATTACGCTTCCGTTTGTAAGCTATGGCGGAAGCTCCATGGTTTCTGGCTTTATAATGCTGGGGATGCTCCTGGCAATATCGGCCAAGGAGAAATACAATGGAAAAGGTAAATATTAAAAAATATGTACTGCATTGTGCCCTGATTATGCTGACGGGATTTTTCCTGCTGATGGTAAATGTGTTTTATTATCAGGTTATTGCAGCCGATGAATTGGCAGAGAATCCGCTGAATCATCGCAGCAGCATAAGCAATATAGTGCGTGGCAGTATTCTTGATTCAGAGGGCAGGGAGCTGGCAGTAAGCTATGAGGCTGGCAGCCGCCAATATCCTTATGGAGCTATTGCTGCTCCAGTTACCGGCTATGTAGGAGAAACAATAGGCAGTGCAGGAGTGGAGCAATCGGCCGGAAGTGATTTGTCTGGACAATCCAGGCAGCTGGCCAGCCTTGGTCCTATAGCTCAGTTCTTTCAGCAGGAACGTGGCAATGATGTAAGGGTTACCATTGATGCTGATGCTCAGGAAACAGCCTATTATGCCCTTGATGGCAGAAAGGGAGCAGTAGTTGTCCTGGATGCAGATACCGGTGCCGTAATTGCCATGGTCAGCCGTCCGTCCTTTAATCCTGAGAGTATTGAGGATGCATGGGATGAGCTGGTTCAGCGTGAGGACAGTCCTCTGCTTAACAGGGCCACTCAGGGCCTATATCCGCCAGGCTCCATTATAAAGCCGTTGATAGCAGACGCAGCTCTTGATGAAAAGGTCACTGATGTCAATGAAGCTTTTCAATGTGATGGTCTGCTTCAATTTGCTGATGGTACATCCATAAGGGAAAGTCATGGAGCAGTTCACGGAAGTGTAAGGCTGGAGGATGCCATAATACATTCCTGTAATGTTACTTTTGGTACATTGGCACTGCGCCTTAAGCCGGCTGGCCTGGAAAGCTTGTTTTCTCGTTTCGGTTTCAATAAGGAGCTGGATGGAGACATCACTGATGCTTCAGCTCATCTTCCAGGCTTCAGCACGCTGTCTGAAGGCGATATAGCTCAGGTAGGAATAGGACAGTCTTCTCTACTGGTAACTCCATTAAGAATGGCGATGGCTGCCATGGCCTTTGGCAATGGCGGTGTCATGATGAAGCCGTATCTGGTAGATGAGGTGATTGCTCCTTCTGGACTGGTTATAAGCAAGTCCAAGCCTGTCAAATGGCTGGAGGTAACCTCGGCTCAGCGGGCAGCGATAATAGATTCCTATATGGAAAAGGTAGTAACTGATGGTACAGGTGCTGCGGCTTATGTGCCAGGAATAAGGGTTACCGGCAAGACAGGTACGGCAGAAAATTCAGCTGGGGCGGACCATGGCTGGTTTATGGGAACTGCTCAGCTGAAAAACCGTAAGATTGCCTTTGGAATAATAGTTGAAAACAGTGGTGGCGGCGGCTCGGCTGCGGCCCCTATAGCTAGACAGATAATTGCAGTTTTGATGAGTAAATAAGGGGGTACATGGTGATGATACAGCGTATTTTAGCCCAACGGTACGAGCTCCTGGAAAATATTGGCGGAGGTGGAATGGCAGAGGTCTACAGAGCTCATGATAAGCTTTTAGACAGGCCTGTTGCAGTGAAAATACTGCATCCCCAGCTGGCAAATGATGCAGAATTTATTGAGAAATTTAATCGTGAGGCTAAGGCTGCAGCCAAGCTTGCTCATGCAAATATAGTTAATATTTACGATGTTGGCGTAGACCAGGGCAATAATTTTATAGTAATGGAATACGTTGGCGGAGATACCTTAAAGAACTATATTCAGAAGGCAGGCTGCCTGGAAACTGAGGAGGCACTGCATATAGCTATGGAAATAGCTAGTGCACTCTGCGCAGCTCACAGAAGCAATCTGATTCATTGTGATATTAAGCCTCATAACATACTGGTTATGAATGATGGGAAGGTGAAGGTGACTGATTTCGGCATAGCCCGGGCGGTATCCTCATCTACTATGACCTATGGCGGCGATGTAATAGGCTCTGTACATTACTTTTCACCAGAACAGGCCAAGGGTACAGCAATTACACCTAAGACCGATATTTATTCCTTAGGTATTGTAATGTATGAGATGCTTTCCGGCCGTCTGCCATTTAATGGCGAGACCTCTGTCAGCATTGCACTGAAGCATCTGCAGGATACAGCACTGCCATTAAGGCAGGTTAATTCTAATATTCCGCCAATAGTTGAAGCTATCGTTCAGAAGGCTATGGCCAAGGATGCCAATGAACGTCCAAGCAGTGAGGAGATGCTGCAGGATATTTCCCAGGCTCTGGGAATGCTGGAGCACAAAACTGCAGGTAAGGCAATGGAAGATCCTTTTGCAACCCGTATGATTCCTAAGATTACTCCAGAAATGGAGGCTGAAGCAGCTAAGAGCAAGGCAAGGACTGCGGTCAGCACCAGGCCTTCTGAGTCAAAGCCTAAGCATCCAGCTGGACAGGCTGCTGATGAGGAAGAGGGAAGCTTTTTCAAGACCAAGAAATTTGCAGTAGCCATGATAGTCATCCTGGTATTTGGCTTCTTTGCGGGAGCCTTTATGTCCTATGGCAAGTTCTGGAGCTCTGCAGAGCTGGAGGTGCCAAATGTTGTTGGCCGCCAGGTGCTGATTGCCAAGCAGATGCTGGAGGATAACAATCTAAGAGTTACCATTGCTGAAACCTACGATCCGGAAGTTCCTGAGGGACAGGTAGTATCACAGTATCCAGAGGCTGGCACCATGGTTAAGGAACAGCGTACCGTCACTATTTACATCAGTAAGGGCGGGGAGGAAATGGTTATGCCTGATTTGAGAGGCATGGCTCAGGATACGGCTCTCAGCAAGATGAAGAAGATGGGCATAACCGTCACCGTAATAGAGAAGTCCTCAGATGAAGAGGCTGGTACAGTTCTTGACCAGGATGTAAAGGCTGGTACCAAGATTAACAAAGGAAAGTCAGTAGATATAACTGTCAGCAAGGGCGACCAGAAGAAGGCTATTAATCTGCCGGATTATACCGGTATGAGTATAGACCAGGCTAGAAGCAACATTGAGGCAAATAAGCTGGTTGTTGGCAAGGTTACCCAGAAGAGCAGCAGCGAAGCACCAGGTACTGTAATTGGTCAAAGCCCTGCCGCTGGCGGCAGTGTCAAGGAAGGATCTGCAGTAGATCTTATCATATCTGCAAGCATCAGCAAGAAAAATGCTTCTGTCGACGATGAGGGCGGACAGGATGCTAGAAGTGCTGATACTGCAGAGGCTCAGCAGGCTGTCTCCAAGAAGAAGGGTAAATAAATAGATGCCAGAAGCACAGGTCATAAAAACATATAATGGATTCTACTATGTTTTAGATAGTTCCCATGAGGGAATTTATAGCGAGGAGGATCTTATTTCCTGCCGCGTAAGGGGCAGGCTGAAAAGGAATAAAGGTGCTGTAGTAACTGGTGATAGGGTAGAATATGAGCTTTTGCCGGATGGTACTGGCATAATTGATACAACCCTGCAGAGAAATAGCCTGCTCATGCGGCCGGCTGTGGCCAATATAGATCAGGTAATCATTGTGTTTGCTGCCAGAGAGCCTGATATAAGCTCCCTGCTAGTAAATAGAATGCTGGTTATGGCTGAATGGTCAGGTATTCAGAATATTGTAATCTGTATCAATAAGCTTGATATTGCTGATGAGGAATCCTTGAACGAGATTCTTAAGCCATTTGAGGACATAGGCTATAGGCTTTTGAGGGTATCAGCAAAGGATGGTATAGGTATTGACCAGCTCAAGAAAATTCTGAATGGTAAAGTTACTGTTTTTGCCGGTCCATCTGGAGTTGGCAAATCATCACTGGTAAATGCCATAGACTCAAGGCTATCCCTGGCTACTGGCGTTGTTTCAGAAAAAATAAAGCGTGGCAAGCATACCACAAGAGCTGCCCAGCTGATACCAGTAGAATCTGGCGGCACAGTGGTGGATACTCCAGGCTTCAGCGCTGCTGATCTGGAAAATATAGATAAGCAGCTTCTGGGGAGCTATTTCCCGGAATTCAGGAAATTTATACCAGATTGCTATTATAATACCTGTACCCATAGCCATGAACCGGATTGTGCAGTAAAGAAGGCTCTTGAGGATGGGCATATTGCACAGAGCCGCTATGACGGGTACATAAACATTTTGAATACAATAAATGAAAGAAAGAAGGCGTATTGATGACAAAGGTTTCAGCTTCTATTTTAGCTGCTGATTTTTCTCAGCTTGGTGCAGAAGTAAAAAAGGTTTTAGATGCAGGGGCGGAGTGGATACATATTGATGTAATGGATGGTACCTTTGTGCCAGAAATTACTATTGGCGCAGGCGTTGTCAAATGCCTCAGGAAGGCCGCACCCGACGCGTTTCTGGACGTTCACCTTATGGTGGAGCATCCAGATACTCAGATTGATTCCTTTGCTAAGGCGGGGGCAGACATTATTTCTTTCCATGTGGAGGCAGCTAAGCATCCGCATAGGGTAATTCAGCAGATAAGAGCAGCTGGCTGCAAAGCTGGCATCTGCCTTAATCCAGGAACTCCTCTGTCTATGATTGAAGAGCTTCTGGCAGATGTAGATCTTGTAATGCTTATGTCTGTTAATCCAGGCTATGGTGGACAGACCTTTATTCCGTCTACATTAGATAAAATTGGCCGTTTGAAGGCAGCTATTTTAGCTACTAACTCTGCTGTAGAGATTGAGATTGATGGCGGTGTCAAGGTTGATAACTGCCAGACTATTATTGATATGGGTGCAGATGTGCTGGTTGCTGGATCAGCTATATATGGTTCAGATGATATTCCTGGAACCATCAGCGCATTGCATGGTATATAAGCTATGATGAAGGATATTCAAAGTACAATAGATGAACGGGGGATTGCTATCCAGAAGGTAGGCATACGGGATGTTCATCTTCCTATTCAGATAAAGACCGAGGACGGAAGCTTTCAGCAGGTACTGGCAAGTATCCAGTTTACTGTTTCATTGCCTATGGAGTACAAGGGTACTCATATGAGCCGTTTTGTAGAAATCCTGAACAAATGGTCAGCAAAGCCATTTGCAGAAGAAGAGATGAATGCCATCCTTTTTGAGGCAATGGAAAAGCTGGAGGCAGAGTCGGCAGATCTTATTCTGGATTTCAAGTATTTTATTCAGCGTTTTGCTCCAGTAAGCGGCAAGCGGTCCCTGCTGGACGTAGACTGCTCCTTTAGCGGAAGCCTGAAGCGTGGCGAGAAGATGCAGTTTACTCTCGGGGTAAAGGTGCCATATACCTCCCTTTGTCCATGCAGCAAGGAAATTTCGCAATATGGCGCTCATAATCAGCGTGGCATGATGAATGTACGTCTCAGCTATAACGAGGGCTTTGATTGTATATTTATAGAAAAACTGGTGAATATTCTGGAGCAGCAGGGCTCCTGCCAGGTTTATCCTCTTTTAAAGCGTGAAGACGAAAAGTACGTCACTGAGCATGCATATGATAATCCGAAATTTGTAGAGGATATACTGCGTGATGGCGTTCTGGCCTTGAGAGAGCTTGATGGGCTGAAGTGGTTCTCTCTAGAATGTGAGAATTACGAGTCTATTCACAACCACAGTGCATATGCAGCACATGAAGAAGTCGTTGGCAAGAATTGCTGATAAATGCTATAATTAAACGATGGTTTTTAATTTAAGATATTATGTAGCTTTAGGTGCTATTTTATGAATACAGTTTATGTACGAATACTTGGGCTCATTATGCTGGTGCTGATAATATCTGGAATGGTAATATATTTTACCGTAGATATTAACACTCTCACCAATCTCAGTGTGTTCCAGCCATGGTCAGTGGTAATGGCAATACTGGCAATAGGTGTTGGCCTTTTGCTGGACGGGACCAGGCTTATGCATATGGTTAAAATATCCGGTGAGCATATAAGGCTTAAGCAGGCGGTGGAGGTAGTTTTTGGCAATTACTTCCTGGCGATGCTTGGGCCTGGTGCAGCTGCTGGTGCAGTGGCTCAGATGATGTTTCTTACCAAGGCTGGGGTCCCTTCAGGCAAGGCTGCTGTACTGGTATGTGTACGAACGCTAGTATCAATTTTTTTTCTGGCCTGCTGCATGCCGTTTATTTTCCTGCATGATGAGGGGATTCTTCCAGGTGTTTCCAATGAGACAATGGCCGTGCTGGCTACAATAGGTGCATTGGGCATGGTTTTCTTTGTATGGGCGTCCAGAAGTAATTTCCTTGATTATTTCGCTATCCGCATAGCCAAGCAGCTTTCAGTTGCGCGGGCAAAGAAATTCATTAATATATACCGTGACAGCAAGGAGGCTGTCAGACTTCTCGCTAGACAGCCGAAGTCCATGGTAAGGGTATTCCTGGAGTCAGGTCTTAGTCTGATTTTCATATATATGGTGGTGCCCTGTCTTATGCTGGGCATGGGAGTTGCAGCTGATTGGCTTACAGTTATGGGCCGTATGATGTTCTTGAATATCCTGCTGTACTTCTCACCTACTCCTGGCGGCTCTGGCATTGCTGAAGGCGGATTTGTATATCTGTTCAGTGGCAGCGTGCCATCAGGTACAGTAGGAATCCTTGCAGTATCCTGGCGTTTTATTGCAGAATATCTGCCATTCCTTATAGGTCTGTATTACACTATAACTGTGTTTGGCCGGGATATATTGAAAAAGCAGTTTACTGAGGATGATGAAATTCATTGATAATAAGGTGATAAATATGAAAAATAAGCTTTCAAGGCTGGTTTTGGCTGGCGTTGTTTCCAGTGCTTTAATGCTGTCCTCTGCGGATACTGTATTCGCAGCTGATAGTGAGGATTCCTTAGCATCAGCAGCTGCAGCCTATGGGCATCAGGTAGCTCCAGCAAGGCTGGGTGATAGCTGGGATCCAGCTGTAAAGGCAGAAGTCGAGGATTTTGTTGCTCGGCATGCAAGGTATGTAGAGCCGGCTGAAAACAAGACCAAAGCACAGCAGAAGCGCGATAATGAAAAGCTTCTTATAAAGAATCGTGCCCTGGCTGTTGTTGAGATGAATCAGACCGCTCCTTTAAAGGATATAGCTGTGCTGACCGCTAATTATCAGATTCAGCATCTGGCCTTTGGCATGACCCCTGATGAGATGGAGGAATGCCTGAAGGCTGGCGTGGCAAGCAATACCCTGTCACCTGCTGCCTTCGGCAAGGATAACGGAAATGGCAGAAATGTTGAGTTATCCATAGTTGCAGATGATATACTGAAGGCCTATACCTCACTGTATAGCAATGGCCTTGTATCTGTATCCGGTATAGAAGATCCTGATGACAGCATTATAGCAAGACGTGATTATCAGGAATTCACCGCTAAGATGGCATGGCTTTTTAAGGCTATTCATGAGGTTCAGCCGGCAGAAATAGCAGTTCCATGGCTGCAGTACTGGTCAGCAGGGTTTACCCCGTATGCATACTTCAGGATGAGCTATAATACCTTGAAGGCGTACGATGGCCAGCAGCCTGAGTTCTCATATACCAGCTCATCCTTAGCCGATAGCAGTGCAGACTCTGTAAATGTAGTATTTAATCTGGATATAAAGGGATCTGAGCAGTTAAGGGAGCTTGCCACTATTCTCCGTGATAATGTAATTGATGTTGCTTTTGTCAGCAGCTATCCGGCTGATATGACCAGGGCAGCTCTGGATTATTATAAGATTCCAGCAGGTCATGGTATGGTAGCTGGAGCTAATAAGGTCGATATTAAGGGCATTTATACTATTGAGAGAAATGATGTATATCATAGAAGCCCTGCAACAATAGATGATAAGCTGAAGGCTCTTCAGAAGGATGTTATGTCACTTTATAAGGTGAAGGCTCCGCAGCTGATAATCACTGATGATTCCAGCTCTGAGTTATGTAAAAGCTTCCAGGGAGCTGAGCTTGTTATCCAGTTTAATGCTGATAAGGCTGTAGATGCTATCAGGAAGTAAGGAGTGAGAGCTATGGCTAAGAGTATCTGTGAGGTTTTAGGGATAAAATATCCCATTATTCAGGGCGGTATGGCCTGGATTTCTGATGCTGTAATGGCAGCATCAGTATCAAATGCTGGCGGAGCAGGTATAATTTCCTGCGGTGGTCGCACCACTGAGTATGTACGTGATGAAATAAGAAAGTGCAAGACCCTTACTGACAAGCCTTTTGGTGTAAATGTCATGCTGATGGCGCCAAATAAGGACGAGATAGTAGAGGTCATCTGCCAGGAAAAGCCTGATTTCGTGACTCTGGGTGCAGGAAATCCTGTTCCTTATGTGGAGCCGCTGCATAATGCAGGCATCAAGGTTATTCCAGTTGTGCCAAATGTTAAGCTGGCTAAGAGACTAGAGGCTAATAATGCTGACGCTATAGTAGTTGAGGGCATGGAGGCTGGCGGTCATATTGGCGTGCTTACTACTATGGCACTTATGACTCAGGTTATACCCGAGGTGAATATTCCTGTTGTTATGGCAGGCGGCTTTGCTGATGGACGTGGCTTGGCAGCAGCTCTCTTGATGGGTGCAGCAGGTGTTCAGATTGGTACCAGGTTCCTGGTTGCTGAAGAGTGCCCTGTACACGCTAACATGAAGCAGAAGCTGATTGAGGCTGTAGATACTGATACCATCGTAACTGGACAGACAATAAAGAGTGCAGTACGTGGCATTAAGAATAAATTCTCTGAGGAGTATCAGGCACTAGAGTTTTCCGGCAAGGCTACCAAGGAAGAGCTGCTTAAGAAGGCTACCGGTACTAATAAGCTGGCAGCGGTTGACGGTGATACCGAGAATGGCATGATGCAGGCTGGTCAGAGCCTGACTCCATTAAAGAAGGTTGAGCCTATGGCTGATATTATTGAAAGCATGATGGCTGAGGCAAGGAAAGCTTTAGCAGATGCGGCACGAATCAAGCTTTAAATAAATATTAAATTAAAAACTGCTACGGGATTTCGTGGCAGTTTTTTTGCTGTGCGCCCAGCATGGGCGCACTCTAATGGGTGAAAGTCCCTAACCAG
>CAMCDL010000033.1 GCA_945873565.1 uncultured Selenomonadaceae bacterium
CGCACGGTGGTGTGAGAGGTCGGAGGATTTATTTAAATCCTCCTCCTACTCGATTCGTTGAAAATCAGTGCATTATGGTATATAATTTACGCTGATACATTATATGAAGGGGCGTGAGCAGTAAAAAGTAATGGAAAGGTTTAGCAATATTATATTACACATGAACCGCAGTATGGTAGTAGGCGCAAGCTTTATGGCTGTGATACTTATAGGAGCGCTGCTTCTGACATTGCCAATAACTCATACCAATGGTGAATGGCTTTCCTTTATTGATGCTTTGTTTACAGCTACCTCAGCAACCTGTGTTGTTGGTCTGGTGGTGGTGGATACAGGTACTTACTTCAATATTCTGGGTCAGCTGATAATAATATTTCTGATTCAGATAGGCGGTGTGGGCGTCATGACCCTGACTACCATGATTGTTTTAGGTATGGGCAAGCATATAGGCTTGAAGGAGCGGCTGCTTATACAGGAGGCACTTAATCAGGATGGACCTGCTGGTGTTATTGAGCTGGCAAAGCGCATGATAAAGTATACTGTTGTCATTGAATTATTTTTTGGTACTATTTTGGCATTATACGGTTTTTTCACCACTGATTGGGGCTTTAAGGCCTTTTATTATGGCTACTGGCATGCGATATCTGCCTTCTGTAATGGCGGCTTTGATCTTTGCGGTAATTTTGACAGTCTTACCCGCTTCAGGGATGATGTTGTGGTCAATGTCTGTATTATGCTGCTGATTACCCTGGGTGGTATCGGCTTTGCTGTAGAGGGGGATATTCTGAAGAAACGCTGCTGGAAAAAGCTCAGGCTTCAGTCAAAGGTTGTACTGATGGGCTATCTCATACTGTCTGTTGGTGGTGGATTGCTTATCTGGGCCTTTGAGTTTAATAATCCAGCTACTATCGGCAATCTGCCAGATGGCAATCAGCTGATGGCTTCTATGTTTCAGTCTGTTACCGCCCGTACAGCTGGCTTTAATACTCTTGATATTGCAAGCCTTCGGGAGGATACACTGCTCTTTATGATGTTGTTGATGTTTATTGGTGGTGCGCCGGCGTCCACAGCTGGCGGCATCAAGATTACTACTTTTGCAGTAGTGCTTATGGCAACTGTAGCGATGCTCCGTGGCAAGAAGGATGTAGTAATTTATAATCGACGTATCAGTGAGGATCTGATTCATAAGAGCATGGGGGTTTTTGTACTGTGTCTTCTGTGGCTGGGAATAGCCTTTTTCCTGCTTCTGGCCATAGACAACAGGCAGCACCATTTTCATCTGGTTATGTGTGAGCTGTTTTCAGCTTTTGGTACTGTAGGACTTGGTGTAGGTATCACACCGGAATGGCATCCGGTATGCAAGCTGATTCTGATAATGACTATGTTTATAGGCAGAATAGGGATACTGACCTTTACGATGGCCTTCCTGGAGAAGGAGGCATCAATCCTTAGATATCCTTCTGAGGATATGATAATTGGTTAAGGAGAATAGCATATTATGGAAAAAATAGAAAAGCAGTTTCTAGTGGCAGGCTTGGGGGAATTTGGTCAGAACCTGGCTATAACCCTGGAGAGCCTGGGCTGTGATGTAATTGCAATTGATTCAGATGAAAACACAGTGCAGTCATTATCTCAGGATTTAACCTATGTGGTATGCGGCAATGCGGCAGATGAGAAAACCTTAAAGGCAATGGGAGCAGACCAGGTAGATGTGGCTATAATTGGTATAGATAATCTGCAGGTAAGTGTGTTGGCAACACTTATCTTGAAGGAATTTGGCGTGCCTACTATTGTGGCGAAGGCTACTAATGACCTGCATGGCAAGACCTTGGAGAAAATCGGTGCTGATGTGATAATTTATCCTCAGAGAGATATTGCCCGTCGTCTGGCCTACAGACTCTTCTCTGAAAGAGTGCTTGATTATACGGAGCTTTCAGATAATACAGCCATCATCAATATGGAGGTAGTTCCTCAGTTTATTGGTAAGAATCTGATTGAGCTTAATCTGAGAAAGAAATTCAACCTTAATGTGATCAGTATTCAGAGGAATGGCGTGAGTATTGTTAATCCTGATGCCCATGAGGTGTTCCAGGAAGGTGACAAGATGCAGCTCTTTGGGACTGCATATAGTCTTGAAAGATTCAGGTTAGTTTTAATGAAATAATACAAAAATAAGGGTCGTTAGTTTTGAGCTAACGACCCTTATAATGATACTGTACTTGGAGGCGTGATAAATGTCTGAACAGCATCCTGGATGGAATAATCTTTTAAGAATGTATTGCCAGCAGCCTGAGGTGCGTCAGGTGATTTTGGTACAGCATATAGAGAATAGCAGAGCAAGAGTTCAGCTTTATGTAAAGACGGATGAATATCCTGATTTCTGGACTAAGCTTCTGACCTGCGACGCATATGTAGGCAGAAATGGCCTTGGCAAGACTATGGAAGGGGATATGAAGTCGCCTGCTGGTGATTTTGGTGTTATTACTGCTGTGGGTATGAAAGATAATCCTGGTACTAAAGCAGAATACCTGAAGCTGGATGAGCACATTTTCTGCGCTGATGGGCCATATTATAATAAGCTGGTGGATGATAGGGAAATTCCGCGGGAGGAAATCCTCAAATATAATGGTGACCACATGAATGATACAAGCCCGCAATTTAATTATGGGCTGTTTCTTGATTACAATAAAGAGTGTATTCCTGGCAAGGGCTCATATATCTTTATGCATTGCGATGGTCCTAGCCCTTTTACAGCTGGCTGTGTAGCTGTAAGCGAGGAGAATATGAAATTCATTCTGCAGCATGTGGATAATAACGTCCGCATATGTATATTTCCAATGTATCAGTGAGGTTGCTGAATGATGGATTATAAGAAGCTTGAGAGAGAGCTTAAGGCTATTATTGGTTACGGATATAATCAGGTGCCTGGTCTGGGAGCTGTTCTTTACAAGGATGGCAATCCCTGCTATAAGCTTTGTGCAGGAAGAGCCTATATAGGAAAATCAGGATATGGCCTTGACAAGGATTTCAAGATGGATTCCTTGTTCAGGGTGGCGTCAGTTTCAAAGCAGTTTACGGTTTATGCTATAATGCAGCTGGTGGAAAAATCACTTTTAGGCCTTGATGCTGATGTAAGCCAGTATCTTGGCTTCAGCTTAAGACATCCGTATTTTCCTGAGGTGCCGATTACCGTAAGGATGCTATGCTCCCATACCTCTGGCTTAAGGGATGGTGTAATTTACTGTATTCCTCCAGGAGATAGCGTGCAGGAATTCTTTGTGCCGGAGGGGCGATTTTTTGAAGGCGGGGCTCATTTTTCTTCAATAAAAGAGCCGCCTGGAGATTATTTCTCGTATTGTAATCTGAATTATGGCCTATTGGGTACAATAATAGAGGCAGTGACAGGACAGCGTTTTGACCATTATATGGAGCTAAACGTTCTGGCTCCGCTGGATATAGATGGCAGCTATCTGCCCTCCAGGCTTTCGCATGAAGCCTTTTGCCGTTTGGGAGGTATTTACCAGAAAATAGATGATTCCCATGAGTGGCAGCCTATGATGGACCAGTTTGATGGAGTGCAGCCTGGAGCTGATACAGTTACCATGCAGAATCCTTATGCTGAAAATGATGATCCAGCTTCTTATAGTATTTGCGGTTATAAGCCTGGCACAAATGCTACATTTTTCTCACCACAGGGAGGATTGAGGATTTCGCTGACAGGTTTAGGACATGTTCTTGAGCTTCTGATGAATGGTGGCGTTTATAGAGACAGACAAATTATATCGGCCAGCTCATTGGAATCAATGCTTTCCAAGCATTGGAGCTATGAAGCAGGCAGGAAGAATGGTGATACCTGTGATGGTACACTTCTCAGCTATGGACTAGGATTGTATCAGATTGCTGGAAATACATCAGCCAGAGTATGTGAGAATTACGAGGTTGATCTTGTTGGTCATACAGGGCAGGCCTTTGGTCTTTTAAGTGGTGTATTTTTTAGGCCTGGTACAAGGGATGGATTTGCATATATCATGAATGGAGAAGGTTCTTCAGAAAAGAAGGCCTCTAGCCATGGCCGCTTCAGCGGTAATTTTGTCTGGGAAGAAAGAATAATGAATGCTTTATGCTGTGCAATGCTTGAATAGTATGCTAGCAGGATAATTAAATTGAAGTTTTTAATAGGAGATGCTGCTATGCTGAGTTATCTTGTAAAGAGGATTGGTAACTCTATACTTGTGCTATGGGTGGTCATGACGGTGACCTTCTTTTTAATGCATGCTATACCTGGAGGACCATTTACCGAGGAAAAGAGTCTGCCACCAGCTGTAATGGCTAATATTGAGGCCCGCTATAAGCTGAATGATCCCCTGATTACCCAGTATCAGGATTACCTGATTAATGTGCTTCAGGGAGACCTTGGGCCATCATTCAAGTATGTGGGACGGTCGGTAAATGATATTATTCTTGAAAGCTTTCCAGTTTCGCTGGAGCTTGGACTGGAAGCTATTCTGCTGGCTCTTTTTATCGGTGTGCCTGCAGGAGTTTATGCTGCTTATAGGAGAAACGGCTGGCAGGACAGGACGGTGAGTCTGCTTACTACACTGGGTGTTGCCGTTCCAAGCTTTGTTCTGGCCGCGCTTCTTGTTGATTTTTTTGCTATGAAGCTGGGGCTTTTGCCTGCAGCTTTGTGGAACAGCTGGGCCAGCCGTGTGCTGCCGGCTATTGCTTTGGCGGCTATGCCAATGGCATTTATTACCAGGCTTACCAGGTCCAGTATGCTTGATGTGCTGGGGCAGGATTATATTAAGACTGCAAAGGCCAAGGGCCTCAGCACCAGTGCCGTGCTTTTTAAGCATGCTCTGCCTAATGCGCTTATTCCGGTTGTAACATATCTTGGTCCGATGGCTGCCAGCGTTTTGACAGGTAGCTTTGTAATTGAGACAATATTTGCTATACCTGGGCTGGGCAGTTATTTTGTTACCAGCATTTATAATCGTGATTATACAGTAATTCTTGGTATTACCCTGTTTTATTCAGCTATTGTAATTCTTATGAATATGCTGGTAGATTTTATTTATCCGTTGCTTGATCCAAGAATCAAGCTGGGAGAAAGGGAGGACTGACATGAAGAAAGCATATGATTTTACTCCCTTAGATCTGGCAAAATGGGATGCTGCTGGGGTTGCGTCAGGTCCATCACTTAGTTATTGGCAAGACGCCTGGCTTAGGCTGAAAAAGGACAAGGCGGCTATGCTGGGACTTATCTTTATTCTGGCGCTGCTGCTTTTTGCAATAATAGGTCCTGCATTTTCTTCATATTCATATGAGGATCAGAATTTCATGCAGGCTAATCTGTCTCCATCAGCTGAGCACTGGTTTGGTACAGACAGCCTGGGAAGAGATCTTTTTGTAAGGGTCCTCTATGGAGCAAGGATATCTCTTTCAATCGGCATTGTGGCCAGCCTGATAAATCTGGTAATAGGTGTAATATATGGAGGTATTTCAGGATACGCCGGTGGAAGGACAGACCGCATTATGATGAATATTGTAGATATCCTCTATAGCGTTCCTACATTGTTATATGTAATCCTCTTGATGGTGGTATTTAAGCCCGGCCTGATGAATATATTCGTTGCTTTGGGTATAAGTTATTGGCTACAGATGGCACGTATAGTGAGAGGTGAGGTGCTGAAGCTTAAGGAGCAGGAATTTGTTCTGGCTGCCAAAAGTATGGGCGCTGGCAGCAGCCGCATTCTTGTGAAGCACCTGATACCTAATGCCGTCGGAGCAATTATAGTTTCGCTAAGCATGTCAATTCCTGATGCAATCTTTACAGAGGCTTTTCTGAGCTTCATAGGCCTTGGCGTATCGGCACCGATGGCCAGTTGGGGTGTTCTGGCTTCGGATGGTGTAAATTCCATAAGGGTATTTCCTTTCCAGCTGTTTTTCCCTGCTCTGGCCATAAGCCTTACTATGCTGGCTTTTAATTTTTTGAGTGATGGCCTGCGTGATGCCTTGGACCCTAAAATGAGAAGATAGGAGGAGCCTATGACTGAGAATAATGAACTTTTGAACATAAGGGACCTGTCGGTTGGCTTCCATACCTATCGGGGTGATGTGAAAGCTGTCCGTGGAGTGAGTATAAGCCTGAGGCAGGGGGAAATCCTTGGTATTGTAGGAGAATCTGGCTGCGGCAAAAGTGTTACTGCCCATGCTGTAATGGGCCTACTGCCTAAGGAAAACTCTTTTATAGCTGGTGGCAGTATTACTTTTAATGGCCAGGATATTACTAGAATGAAGGAAAAAGATCTCAGAAGAATCAGAGGCCGGGAATTGGCCATGATTTTTCAGGATCCCATGACCTCGCTGAATCCGGTGCTTACAATAGGCAGCCAGCTTACTGAGGGTATTATGCTTCATGAGGGAGTATCCTATGAGGAGGCAAGGCAGGAGGCCATACGGCTTCTTGACAGGGTGGGAATCAGAAATGCCAAGGATAGGCTGGATTCCTATCCGCATGAATTCAGCGGTGGTATGCGTCAGAGAGTAATGATAGCTATGGCCCTTATCTGCAAGCCGAAGCTGCTGTTTGCCGACGAGCCTGCTACTGCTTTGGATGTTACAATTCAGGCGCAGATATTGGAGCTTTTAGCAGATCTCCGCAAGGAATATGGTATGGCTATTATCATGATTTCTCATGACCTGGGAGTAATTGCTAGCCTGTGTGACAGGGTATGTGTTATGTATGCTGGCAGAATAGTAGAGGAAGGCAGTGCAAGACAGGTATTTTATCAGCCTGCTCATCCGTATGCCCAGGGCCTGCTTAAATCATTGCCTAGGCTTGATTCGGACCGCAGCGAGCCATTATCGGTGATTGCCGGTCAGCCACCTGATCTTCTGCTGGATATAAAAGGTTGCAGCTTTTTGCCTAGATGCCCTTATGCAATGATTGTGTGCCATGAAAATCTGCCTGAGCCGGTGATGCTTGAAGGTGGTCATAGCTGCTGGTGCTGGAAAAGCTATAAAGAGCAGGAGGTGGCCTCAGATGAGTGATAGCAGTGTAAAAAAACAGCCCCTGCTGTCTGTGCGGGAGCTGAAAAAACATTTTGTTACTAAAAAATCCTTCTGGGGCAAGCCTGTGGAATATAGCTGTGCTTTAAATGGCATCAGCTTTGATATTTACCCTGGGGAGACCCTTGGCCTTGTTGGTGAGTCTGGATGTGGCAAAACAACTGCTGGCAGAACCATAATGGGCTTGTATAAGCCTACCTCAGGAAAAGTTTTTTTGCATGGTCAGGTGATGGATTATAGCAAGGGACCTGACAGCAGGATACAGATGATATTCCAGGATCCATACGCCAGCCTTAACCCAAGACTTACTGTAGGCGAAATTATTTCGGAGCCTATGGAAATAAAGGGATTATATTCTCAGCCTGGAGAGCGGCAGAAGCGGGTGGAACAGCTTCTGGATATGGTGGGCCTCAGCCGTGAGCAGGCCAACCGTTTTCCACATGAATTCAGCGGCGGTCAGCGCCAGAGGGTAGGCATAGCCAGAGCTTTGGCGGTAAGCCCTGAGCTTATTATCTGTGATGAGCCTATATCTGCCCTGGATGTTTCTATTCAGGCACAGATTGTAAATCTCATGAGTCAGCTTCAGAAGGAGCTTGGGCTTACTTATCTGTTTATAGCCCATGATCTGGCCATGGTACGCTATATAAGCAATCGGGTGGCGGTAATGAATATGGGCTCCATAGTTGAGCTTAATGATGCTGATGAACTGTATTCTAATCCTCAGCATGAATATACCAGGAAGCTTCTGGCAGCTATACCTGAGCCTTATCCGGAATAATTATAAAAAAAGCAGTCAGCTATAAAAATCACTGGTTTTTTAGCTGACTGTTTTTTGTTATAGTAAATCTGCTGCTGTCATGGCCATAGCCTTGGCGGCTAGGAAGGCCATTTCTTTGCCATATCCGCTGCCAGCGGCAACGGCAAATTCATGGGTGTGAGCAGCTATTCCCTGCCCGATCATGATTTCTGGCTGTATGGCAGGTGCATCGTGACTGACATTTCCTACATCGGTAGAGCCATCAGCATAGCTGTCAGGATATTCCTTGATATCAGTGATACCTAAGCTCTGGATGTTTGCCTTCATGAAGGCATTTAATCTGGCGTCATTTACCAGATTTTTGAATAATGGTTCGTAGTGCTCCAGCTCCAAATCAGTGCCGTGCTTTTCAGAAATCTGTCTGGCCAATGCTTTTATTTCAGGCAGCATGTGGTTTTCAAGATATTCTGTGCTGAGAGATCTTATGGTCGCCTTTATTGTTGCCCTTTCAGGCACTATGTTTGGTGCAGAGCCGCCCTCAGTGATAATTTTTCCCAGGATGTAGGGCTGAGTAAAGCTTTTTTCCAAAAGACTGAGCTGCTGGTAAAAGTCTACCAGGGCATCCAGGGCGTTTATACCATGATAATCAGGGTCTGCTACATGAGCAGGCTTTCCCAGGAAGGTTATTCTTAATGGGTGGGTGGCATAGGATGTTCCGCCCATGGCCGTCACATTGCTGGGATGGCAGATAAGTGCAGCATCCAGATTCTTGAAGCATCCAGCTTCACTCATGAAAACCTTGCCGCCGATGGTTTCCTCGGCAGGACAGCCAAAGAGATGAATGGTTGCCTTGCTGCCTAAAACTTTTCCGCAGGCAAGAGCTGCAGCAGTGCTCATGGCAGCAATAAGGTTATGACCGCAGCCGTGGCCTAAATCCGGCAGGGCATCATATTCTGCTAGAAAGCCGATATTAAGAGTTCCCTGTCCATAGCTGGCCTGAAAGGCATAGGGCAGTGTTTCTGCTAGTATTGGCTTAACCTTAAAGCCTGCCTGGGCTGCAACCTCCTTTAGGAGGCCGCAGGAAGCTGCTTCCTGCCCGCTAAGCTCAGGATTAGCATGCAGGGTATCTGCAATTTCCACAAATACAGGCTTGAGCCGATCAAGCTCTGTACATATATCTGCTTTGATTTCATCAGCGGTATTGTTATTCATGGCTGGTCCTCTCGATAGGCTTGAGTAAGGTCAATGACTCCCATTGGTGAGAAGAAGTAGCCCTTAAAGCCAGGATTAATAACTATAGGCTGGGATATGAAGAAGAATGGGATTATGACACAATCGTTAAATAGCTTTTTTTCAGCCTCATGCATGATTTTCAGGCGCTTATGAGGATCGGCTTCCTGATTGATAGCCTCTATGAGGCTGTTGTAGGTATCATCATGATACTGAGCATCATTTGATGCGTCTGAAAATACCTCCAGAAAATTAATCGGGTCAGCAAAGTCGGCAACCCAGTTGGCAATAGCCACCTGATATTCTCCGTTTTCTCTGGTAGCAAAGAAAACCTTCTTTTCCTGATTGGCAAGCTCTACATCAGCTCCAAGGCTGTTTTTCCACATGGCCTGCAGTGATTCGGAAATGGCTTTGTTCATTTCACTGGTATTGTAAAGAATGGTAACAGTCTCGCCATTGTAGCTGGAGGAAGCAAGGATTTCCTTGGCCTTATCCGGGTTTTCTTCAATCAGATTGCCACCCTCTGAGCGGAAGTCCTTTCCTTCGTATATTATGCCTGGAGGGACAAAAGCATAGGCAGGAACCTTGCCAGTCTTAAGGACGTTATTAACCAGGTTTTCTCTGGCTGCTGCAAGGGAAAAGGCTCTGCGTACATTAGCGTCATCAAAAGGTGGCTTGGTTACATTAAACACGTAGTAGGTGGTGCCAAGCATCGGCTCAATCCGGTAAATACCCTTTTCCTTTAGCCGGTCCTCATCTGCTGGAGGCGGGTCCAGCATAATGTCTGCCTGGCCGCTCTCAACAATAGTAAGGCGGGTGCTTGGGGATTCGCTTATAGGGACAATAATGGTGGATGAACGTACATTGTCCTTATTCCAGTAGAGTTCATTTTTTTCAAGAACAATTTCACTGGAATGAACCCATCTGGTAATCCTGTAAGGACCGCAGCCGATAATGGTCTCATAGTTGCTGGCCCAGGTGTCAGGAGCATTCTCAGTTACATGGCGAGGGACAGGGTAGAATACGTGGAAAGCAGTAAGGTCTATAAAATATGCGGCTGGATTTTTCAGAACCACCTGAAGAGTCCTGCTATCAATGGCCTTTAGACCAAGGGCCTCAGGGCCTGCCTCATCATTGTTATATTCCTCGGCTCCAGCAATAGGATAGAGCATATATGCATTACCGCATCCGGTGGCAGGAGCGAGAGCCCTCTGCCAGGAATACACAAAATCCTCAGCGGTAATAGGTGTCCCATCGCTCCAGCATATTCCTTGGCGGAGATGAAAGGTATAGGTAAGACCATCAGGGGAAATATCCCAGCTTTCTGCGAGAGCAGGCTGAGCTGTATTATTAGCGTCAAGCCGTGTAAGTCCCTCGAAAATTTCCACCTCGATATTACTGTCGGCAATACCGTATGTCATGGCAGGATCGAGGCTGGAAGGCTCAGCACTCAGTACCATGGAGATTGTATCCTTTGGTGCTGAGCTGTAACGCTCATTGCTGCAGGCTGAAGTAATAAGAAGAGAAATGAATAATGCAATAATTGATATGATGTTAAAAGTCTTATTCATAATGATTCTCTTAATAATCTGCTTCGGTGTTATCTTTTAAAAGCTTTATTGCGGCACTGGCACCTATACGGCTGCAGCCCTCTTCAATGTACTGCTTCATGTCTTCAATGGTACGAATTCCGCCGGCTGCCTTGATTTTTACATCAGGTCCGATGTTTTTCTTAAAGAGCCTGATATCATCATGAGTGGCTCCTGCAGTACCAAAGCCGGTAGAGGTCTTGATATAATCAGCCTCTGCTTCTGTAACGCAGCGGCAGAGACGTACCTTTTCCTCATCAGTAAGGTAGCAGGTTTCTATGATTACCTTAAGGATATTAGGGGATACTGCCTGCTTCATGGCAGCAATTTCTGCAGTGATTTTGTCAAAATCTCCATTTTTTACGTCGCCGATATTTATTACCATATCTACCTCACGGCAGCCGTCAGCTACTGCTTCCTTGGCTGCTGCCACCTTTGCTGCTGTGGTTTCGTAGCCAAGAGGGAAACCGATAACAGTACAGATATTAATTGCTTCGCCATAGGTATCAGCAATTCTCTTTATGTAGGAAGGCGGAATGCATACGGAAGCGGTGCCATATCTTATTGCTTCATCACAGATAGCCTGGATTTCAGGCCAGCTGGCTGCTGCCTTTAAAAGAGTATGATCAACTTTAGATAATATGTCGGTTCCTTTCATTTTGAAAATCCTCCTGAAAATAAGTATATATATATTATAAGGTATTGTGGAATAATTTGGTAGAATTGAGTTCTTTTTTGTGCTAAAATCCTAAATTAGGGTTTTAGATTAACGTAGAGAGGAATGTATACTGATGAAAAATCTTATGTTGGGCAATAAAGCCCTGGCAAGAGGCCTTTTTGAGGCTGGCTGCAGTGTGGCATCAAGCTATCCTGGCACACCAAGTACCGAGATTACTGAGGAGATTGCCAAGTTTGATGAGGTTTATGCGGAGTGGGCTCCTAATGAGAAGGTTGCAATGGAGGTAGCATTTGGTGCCAGCCTTGCCGGCAAGAGAAGCTTCTGCGGTATGAAGCATGTAGGCATGAATGTGGCTGCTGACCCATTATTTACTGCATCCTATACCGGTGTTAATGGTGGTATGGTCATCTGTGTTGCTGATGATCCAGGAATGCACTCAAGCCAGAATGAGCAGGATTCCCGTCATTATGCTATTGCTGCCAAGGTTCCTATGCTGGAGCCGGCAGATTCTGCTGAGGCCTATGAATTTGCTAAGAAGGCCTATGAGCTTTCTGAGGAGTATGATACTCCGGTTATTATAAAGATGTGTACCCGCGTAGCGCATTCTCAGAGTGTGGTGGAGCCAGGGGAGCGTGTTATGCCTGAGCCAAATCCATATGAAAAGAACATCGCTAAGTATGTTATGATGCCGGGCAATGCTATCAGACGGCATCCGTTTGTTGAGGAGCGTACCCGCCGTCTTATAGCTCTGGCTGAGGATTGCGAATTTAACAGAGTTGAGATGGGAGATACTGCCATCGGTATCATTACCTCCAGTACAAGCTATCAGTATGCTAAGGAGGTATTTGGTGATAAGGCCAGCATCCTGAAACTGGGTATGGTTAACCCTCTGCCAGAGAAGCTTATCAAGGATTTTGCTGCTAAGGTAGATAAGGTTTATGTAATTGAGGAGCTTGACCCTGTTATCGAGAATCACTGCCGTGTTCTGGGAGTTGAGGTTATCGGCAAGGAGCTGCTGCCAATTGAGGGAGAGTTCTGCCAGAATCTGCTGGCTGAGAAGCTGGGCCTTGATGTTCCTTCCTGCAGAAAGCTTGATGAGGTACTGCCTGGACGTCCGCCAGTAATGTGCGCAGGATGCCCGCATCGTGGCCTCTTCTTTACCCTTTCCCGCAACAAGTGCACCGTGCTTGGTGATATCGGCTGCTATACTCTCGGCGCTGTTGCTCCGTTATCTGCTATGGATATGACACTCTGCATGGGTGCATCCATAAGCTCTAGCCATGGCTTCAACAAGGCTCTGGGTGAGGCTAGCGAGGGAAAGACCGTTGCTGTTATCGGTGATTCCACCTTCATGCATTCCGGCATGACCAGCCTGGCAAATATTGCTTACAACCAGAGTAATTCTACAGTGATTATTCTGGATAATTCTATTACCGGCATGACCGGCCATCAGCAGAATCCTACTACTGGCTATAATATAAAGGGCGATCCTGCTGGAAAAATCAATCTGGAGGCCCTCTGCAAGGCTATGGGCTTTAATCGCGTCCGTGTGGTTGACCCTTATGACCTTGAGGCCTGCAACCAGGCTATCAAGGAAGAGCTGGCAGTGGCTGAGCCTTCTGTTATTATCAGCCGCAGGCCTTGTGCTCTGCTGAAGTATGTAAAGCATAATAAGCCTCTTAAGGTGAATAAGGACAAGTGCGTAGGCTGCAAGAGCTGTATGCGTCTTGGCTGCCCTGCAACCAGCATGAAGGATGGCAAGATTCAGATTGATACCACCCTCTGCGTAGGCTGCGGTATCTGTAAGCAGATGTGTAAATTCGATGCTCTGGAAAACCAGTAAGGAGGACTAATGATGGCTGATACAAAGAATATTATGATTGTAGGCGTCGGCGGTCAGGGTTCACTCCTGGCCAGCAAGCTTCTTGGTTATCTGCTTCTGACCGAGGGCTATGATGTTAAGGTTTCTGAGGTTCATGGCATGAGCCAGCGTGGCGGCAGCGTAGTAACCTACGTTCGCTTTGGTGATAAGGTTTATTCCCCTATCATTGACAGGGGACAGGCCGATGTTATTGTCAGCTTTGAAAAGCTGGAGGCTGCAAGATATTTAGAGTATCTGAAGCCTGAGGGTACCATTCTGACAAACACACAGGAAATGGATCCGATGCCTGTAATTACTGGTGCGGCTAAGTATCCGGAAAGACTTATTGAGCGTATGCAGGAGGCAGGTGCTAAGGTGGATGCTATGGATTGCCTGGCACTGGCTGAAGAGGCAGGCTCTGCCAAGGCAGTTAATATTGTCCTTATGGGCAGGCTATCCACCTATTTCCCAGAGATTCCTGAAGTTAAATGGATCGAGGCTATTGAGGCTTGTGTTCCACCTAAGTTCCTTGAGCTTAATAAAAAGGCTTTTGCCCTTGGCAGAGGCTGATTTAAGATATAAGACCTGCAGCAAAGCGGCAGGTGAAAATGAAAGAGTAAAGGGGTATAATCATGAGTAATTATTTCCAGCCAGAAATTGAGACAATGCCTAGAGAGCAGATTGAGGCTGACCAGTCTGCAAAGCTGGTAAAACAGGTAAAGCATGTTTATGAGAACGTTGCCTTTTACCGCAAGAAGATGGACGAGGCAGGTGTTAAGCCTGAGGATATCAAGGGGATTGAGGACCTTAGCAAGCTGCCATTTGTTACTAAGGATGATCTGAGAGATAATTATCCATATAGTGCTCTGGCAGTGCCGATGTCTGATGTAGTACGTATTCAGTCCACTTCAGGTACCACTGGTCGCCGAGTTATTGCTTATTATACCCAGGATGATATCGACATCTGGGATACCTGCTGTGCCCGTGCTATTGTAGCAGCTGGCGGTACAAATGAGGATGTTGTTCACGTATGCTATGGCTATGGCCTCTTTACAGGCGGTCCTGGCCTGAATGGCGGTTCCCATATGCTTGGTTCCCTGACCCTGCCAATGTCCTCTGGTAACACCGAGCGTCAGCTCCAGTTCATGGAGGATCTGGGCTCCACTATTCTCTGCTGTACTCCTTCCTATGCATTTAATCTTGCCGAGGCTATACGTGAAGCAGGCATTAAGGATAAGCTGAAGCTGAAGGCTGGTATCTTCGGTGCAGAGCCTTGGACCGAGGAAATGAGAAAGACCATCGAAGAGAACCTTGGCATCCGTGCTCATGATATTTATGGACTGACTGAGATTTCTGGTCCTGGCGTATCCTTTGAGTGCGAGTATCAGGAGGGCATGCATATTCAGGAGGATCATTTCATTCCAGAGATTATCAATCCTGTTACCGGTGAGGTCCTTCCTGACGGTGAGGTTGGCGAGCTGGTATTTACCAGCATTACCAAGAAGGCATATCCTTTGCTCCGTTATCGTACCCGTGACCTCTGCAAGCTTACTCATGAGAAGTGCAAGTGCGGCCGTACCCATGTCCGCATGAACAAGATTATGGGCAGAAGCGATGACATGATGGTTGTTAAGGGTGTAAATGTATGGCCATCTCAGATTGAGCAGGTTCTTATCAGGAACGGCTATGAGGCAAATTACCTCATCGTAGTTGACCGCGAGAATATGCGCGACAGCATTGAGGTTAATGTTGAGATGACTCCTGTTATGGCTGCCGATGCTTCTTATGATGTAAAGGCGGCAGAGAAGAAGCTTGTCAAGGAGCTTAAGGACATGCTGGGTATTTATGCTGTTGTAAAGGTAGTAGAGCCAAAGACTATTACCCGTTCAGAGGGTAAGGCAAAGCGTGTAATTGATAAGCGTGACCTTTATGCAAAATAATTAAAAAATAGTACAGAAGCACTAGCGGAATTAAATTACGTTAGTGCTTTCTTTATGTTATAATTAATTATACTTTTGTTTTTTTAGGAGGACTTTATTATGGGTCTTATTAAGGCAGCAGCGGGTGCAATAGGCGGTGTTCTGGCCGATCAGTGGAAGGAATACATCTACTGTGAGAGTATGCCTGCGGATGTACTGGTTACTAAGGGACAGAAACGTACCAGCAGTCAGGGCAGAAGCTCAAATACTACCGCTGAGGATAATGTAATTTCCAATGGCTCAGTGATTGCAGTTAACAGGGGCCAGTGTATGATAATTGTAGAGCAGGGCAAGGTGGTAGATATCTGCTCAGAGGAAGGCGAGTACAGGTACGACACAAGTATTGAGCCATCCGTATTTACTGGCGGTCTTGCAGATAACGTTAAGTCAATCTTCAAGGAGGTAGGCAAACGGTTTACCTTCGGCGGTGATCCAGGAAAGGATCAGCGTGTGTACTTCATTAACACTAAGGAAATAATGGGCAATAAGTATGGTACACCAAGCCCTATTCCTTTTGATACCTTCGATAAGCGCAGCGGTCTCAGTATGACTGTTTCTATCCGCTGCTTTGGTGATTACAGCTACCGTATCACCAACCCTATTAATTTCTATTCAAACGTATGCAGCAATGTTCCTGGTGATTTTACTCGTGATCAGATTGATAGCCAGCTCAAGAGTGAGCTGATGACCAAGCTGCAGGGGGCTATGGGCAAGCTGTCTGCTTTGGAAATCAGCTATGCTAGCATTCCAGGCCACGTCGAGGAGCTGGCAGACGCTCTTAATGATGCTCTTAGCCAGAAGTGGCGTGATTTAAGAGGCATCGAGATTGTCTCCTTTGGTGTAAGCAGCGTCAAGGCCACTGATGAGGATGAGGAGAAGATTAAGGATTACCAGCGATATGCTAGCATGAGTAACCCTATGATGGCAGGTCTCCAGACTGCTGGTGCTACAGCAGATGCTATGAAAATGGCTGCTTCCAATGAGGCTGGCGCAGGTATGGGCATGATGGGTGTAGGTATGGTTGGCAATGTGGGTATGAATAATGCTGGCAATTTCTTCCAGATGGGAATGCAGCAGCAGGCCCAGGCCCAGCAGGCACCGCAGCAGGCTCAGGCACCACAGCAGGCTGCTGGATGGAAGTGCTCCTGCGGAGCAGTAAATACTGGCAAGTTCTGTGTTGAATGCGGCAAGGGAAAGCCGCAGGAGGGATGGAAGTGCAGCTGCGGCTCAACAAATCTTGGCAAGTTCTGTCCAGAGTGCGGTGCCAAGAAGCCAGCAGATGCTCCGTTATACAGATGCGATAAGTGTGGCTGGAAGCCAGCTGATCCATCTAAGCCACCAAAGTTCTGTCCTGAATGCGGTGACGTTTTTGATGATAATGATATTGTATAAAATCTGGAATTTGGATTGAATGAGGCTTAAGGGAGATTTTTATGGCTGATACATCAGTAAGCTATCAGTGTCCTAACTGCGGCGGTCCATTGGGATATAAGCCAGGCAGTGGTGATTCGGTAAAATGTGAATATTGTGAAAGTGAGTTTACCTCGGATGCCCTGGAGCAGTATTTTGCCGCTCAGGAAGAGGCTGCTGCGGCAGCTCTCGAGGCTAAGGAAGCTAAGTGGAATACTGATGCTGCCGGTGCTGAGTGGGATCCTGAGGAGACTGCAATTTTAAAGGCTATGACCTGTTCATCCTGCGGAGCAGAAATAATCTGTGATGAGAATACTATGGCAACAGAGTGCTGCTATTGCGGTAATCCTACAATGATTACTAACCGCTTCAATGGCGCACTTAAGCCGGACATGGTTATTCCTTTCAAGAAGACTAAGGAGGATGCCAAGGCAGCCTTCAGGGAATTTTACAAGGGAAAGAAGCTTTTGCCAGATAATTTTGCCTCTGAGGCCCGAGTTGAGGCTATTCAGGGTATGTATGTGCCATATTGGCTTTTTGATTCCAGTATAAAAGCAGTGGCAGATTTCAAGGCAAAGAATATTAATACCTATATATCCGGTGAGTATAATGTTACTGAAACCAGCTATTACCGTGCTGTCAGAAAGGGCCGTATGGATTTCAAGATGGTTCCGGTGGACGGAAGTAAAAAAATGGATGATAACTGGATGGAAAGTATTGAACCATTTGATTATAGTGAGCTGAAGTCTTTTACAACATCATACCTGGCTGGCTATTTGGCTGATAAATATGATGTGGATGTAGAGGCTGCAGTACCAAGGGCGGATGAGCGTGTGTCTGTTACAGCCTGCGATACTCTTCTTGAGACAGTTACCGGTTATGATAGTGTTGAGGTAGAAAATAGCTCTATAGTTAAAAAATCAAATGATGTTTCCTATGCTATGGCTCCGGTGTGGATTGTTACTACTAAGTATCAGGATAAGCCATATACCTTTGTCATGAATGGCCAGACAGGTAAATTTGTCGGCTCACTGCCTGTTGATGAGGGCAAGAAGAAAAAGTATCTTGCTGGTGTTACGGCAGGTTCCCTTATATTTACCTATTATTTGTGCAAGCTGTTTATACCAGACCTTTTAAGCCTGTTTGTGGACTAAGGAGGTGGCAGAAATAATGAAAAAGATAGCTTCAATTATTACAATGCTTCTGGTATTCGTTTCCCTGACACTTACAGCCTTTGCCCAGACTCAGGATGATACCTCGGCAGCGGCACCAGCTCCGGCACAGGCTGTGACTGAGGCCGTACCAAGCCTGCAGGATAATGCTAATCTGCTGTCCAAGGCACAGAAGGCTGTTCTGGAAGAAAAAATCGAGGCCATAGAGGATAGCTGCAATATCAGGCTGGCTATATTGACGGTAAAGTCTATACCTGACGGAATGAGTGCCAAGGCTTTTGCAGATGGCTACCTGAATAAGAATTATCGTGATGAGGCCAATAATGAGGGCAGCATCATACTGATGATAGCAACCTCTACCCGTGACTGGTATATTTCCACCGACAACAATATGCGGAGGATTATTACTGATGATGCCGGACTTGATTATCTCAGCAGCAGCTTCCTGTCTTCACTTAGTGATGATGATTACTATACTGCTTTTGATATCTATACTGATACTGTTTATGAGCTCTGCTGCTATTATTGGGAAAATGAAGAGCCATACGACCCTGGGAATGAATTCAGCTGGATTTCACTGATATGCGGTCTTGGACTGTCGGCTCTTCTAGCCTGGATGTATGTAAGTTATCTGGAAGGACAGATGAGCAATATAAGACCTGTCAATGAAGCGTCGGAATATCTGGAAAGGGATTCTGTGAAGCTGGATACCTCTAAGGATATTTATCTTTACACTGATAAGGTGTATACCAAGCGCAGCGACAATGACTCTGATTCTCCCTCTGTCGGCGGCTCAAACGGCGGTGGCGGCGGAAATTATTGATGCATTAAAATTTATGTTAAAATCTAGTAGAGGCCTTAGGGTCTCTACTTTTTTGTTTGAATAAATTATGGTATAATTTTTTGCGAATAGTTTTGAGAGGTAATTGCTTT
>CAMCDL010000034.1 GCA_945873565.1 uncultured Selenomonadaceae bacterium
AAAAAACAAATGACGTGTAGGGGTCGACGGTGGTCGACCCGTATGATGGCGAAAACCCAAATGACGTGTAGGGGGCGACGGTGGTCGACCCGTCCGGGGGAATGTTTTGATGCGTTGGGACAAATACATAAAAAATGCACAAACTGACCTGAAACTCTTTGCTCTATTACTGGTCATAATCTGTTTGTACAGAACCTATTTCATGTTTTATATGAATGGCTATATGGCTGATGGAGCTGATTTTTCAGATATTGCCATAGCCAGCTGGGCGGGCTTTCGTCTTAGCTTAAAGTCTGCTGGTATTATGGCAGCAGTGCCCTTTGTGTTCTGTACCCTGGTTAATATATCATTTCCCAAAATAGATTTTACCAAGGTGCGCCTGTTTTTTGGCAGTGCCTGCATATTTGCTTTATCAGTGCTTTTTCAAGCCAGATTTCCCTACTATCGTCAGTATGGAACCAGCTTCAATACCCAGGTAATGGAAGGTCTTGCTGACGACCGGTACGCCATATTTTTAATGATGGTACAGGAATATGGCCTTATCTGGCGCTTCCTGATAGCGCTGGCCTTGACGGCCATAGGCTGTATGCTATGGAAAAGGCTGCTGGGAACTGGATCCTTTAAGCTTAGCCTGCCACTATCCTGGAATTATGCAAAAAAACTCATGCTGGGATATATCCCGGCGCTTGTAATAACCTTTCTTTTCTGTCTCTTTATTCGTTTTGGTGCCAGCTTCAATTATGAGCATTCTATAAACTGGGAAAATGCAGCCCTTACCAAGGATGCTTTTTTAAATGAATGTATTCTGGATGATATCCAGGCCCTCTACCGGGCAAGACAGGTTGAGGAAATGATGCAGGAGGGAAATGTCGAGGGGATTCAGCCAGAAAATATCCGCCTTTTAGCCAAGAAAGCTGCAGGACAGAATATAGAGTCAGATAAGCTCAGCGACTATATTACGAGAAGGGCTGCGGGAGCTAAGCTGCCTAAGCCAAGGCATATCTTCATTATCATGGGAGAATCCTGGGCTCAGTGGCCAATGCTTGATCAGTATGCTCAGCTGCATGCTGCAGATGGCCTCAGAAGTCTCATTGCAGAAGAGAATTCCTGCTATGTCCAGAGCTTCCTGCCAAATGGCAATTTCACTTCCATATCCATAAACGGTATAATTACCAACCTGGGGAATGTAGGTCTCAGGGCAAACTATATGCCGGAAAGCTATAAGGAAGCTTACCCTACGGCAATGCCAGAGGCTTTTCATCGTCTTGGTTATAGAGTGGATTTCTGGTATGGCGGCACGACCTCCTGGGATGGCTTTGACAAGCTGGCCAAGGCTCAGGGCTTTGACAGCTATTACGGCTATCCTGATTTCGGGGCTCCTAAACAGAGTGTCTGGGGCACTAAGGATGTCTACCTGTTTGATGCAATATATAACCATCTGGCTGGGGAAGAGCCTACGGTACATGTGGTAATGACTACCACCAATCATCCGCCATATAATCTTGACTTAGCAGCTGAGGGCTTTGACCTTGATAAGGAAAAGGCTGAAGCAGCTAAGCTGCCTGATGTAGAAAACAGTGATGAGCTAGCGGTAGAGCTGGGGCATTACTGGTATATGGACAAGATAGTAACCGACTTTGTCAGGAAAACTGCTGCTCAATATCCAGACAGCCTTTTTGTAATTACTGGTGATCATGCAGTAAGAATGAATCCATCGGTTAACCCGACTATGTTTGAATTTCAGACAGTACCCTTTGTGCTATATGGCCAGGGGGTAAGTCATGAGCTTATACCAGCAGGAACCGCTGGATGTCATAACAGTATTATGCCTACCCTGGTGGAGCTGATAGCCCCAGCAGGCTTTGAGTATTGCTCATTAGCTGAAAGCATGACCTATGGTGGCAATATTGCCTTTAATCAGGACTGCTGGATTACTGCTAATATGATAGGCTCCATGTCTGGCAATCAGACTGAGGCATTGCCTGGAGCAGCGGGCTATGAGGCTGAAGCAGAAAAAGCTAAGCTGAGTGATAGAATAGAAATATATCGCACTCTTACCTGGTGGCTTCTTAAGAAAGGAAATTCCCTGGAGGAATAATATATGAAAGATTATAAGAACATACTTGTTATAAATCTCATGCACATCGGTGACCTTATGCTGGTGACTCCAGTGTTAAGGACCCTTCGGGCAAATTATCCAAAGGCCAGGATTTCTCTCCTGGCTGATAAGAAGCTGGCTGACCTTGTGCAGTACAACAAATGGATTGATGAATGTCTCCTGATAGATAAAAAGGGCGTGGACGATAGCTTGCCCAACTTTATCCGGTACATTTTTAGCCTGCGGAAGAAGAAGTATGATCTGGTAATTAATCTTCATAGAAATGAGCGGGCTTCCGCTCTGGCTGCCTTCAGCGGCGCTGACAGGATTGTGGGCTACTCAAAGCCGGGCTTTTCCATGTTTTTCAGCCAGGTGCTGCCAAATCTGAAGGCGGTGAAGCATCAGATACATTCTCACTTTGATGTGCTGGAGCAGGCAGTGGGCATTGAGAAGATTGATGATGGCGGTCTGGAAATGTGGCTTCCCAAGGAGGCCGAAGAACGGGCTGAAAAAATCTGGCAGGAGCATTTCACTCCAGGCAAGAGGGTTGTGGCTCTTAATATCGGGGCCAGCTGGAAAACCAAGCGCTGGATAGACAGTTACTTTGCTCAGTGTGCAGATCAGCTGATTGAGGAGGGCTATGAGCTGGCCTTTTTCGGCGGCCCTATGGATCTGGAAATAGTAGAGGCCTGCATCGGACAGATGAAGCATAAGGATAGCAGAAGCTACACTGTGCTTACTGGCAAGGTTTCCTTAGCCGAGCTTGGTGCGCTTTTAAAGAAATGTGCCCTCTTTATTACTACTGATTCTGGTCCTATGCATGTGGGTGTTGCCCAGAATGTGCCGATTGTCACCATGTTTGGAGCATCCCCAGTACCGGGCTTTTATCCATATGATGCCAAGGATGTGCTTATAAAGACTCCGGAGCCATGCCATCCATGCGGCATCCATGAGTGTCCATTAGAGGGCGAGCGGCACATGGCCTGCATGAAGAATATTACAGTGGATATAGTAATGAAGTATGCTCATGAGCTTCTGGAAAAGTATGGGGATATGGCAGGAAATATCCCACGTGTTTATGGAGCCTATGAGTGCAAGGTAATAGATATGGCCAAGGGAGAAAGCTGACAGGAGGTTTCATCTGTTATGACTGTAGACAAAAACAAGCTGGTAGACTTTGTTTCCCATAATTTATCTGAGCTGAAGCTGCTGGTTATTGGCGATGTGATGCTGGATAAGTATTATTACGGCGAGGTTACCCGCATATCACCGGAGGCTCCGGTGCCTATTACCAGAGTAACCCAGACCAAGGACACTATGGGCGGTGCCTCCAATGTGGCTCATAATCTGGCCCTTCTAGGCTGTCATACATCCATCGCTGGATATGTGGGAGATGATTACCATTGCCAGGCTTTGATGGATAAGTTTACCTCCAGGGGCATAGATTACCGGGGTATTATTCATTATGACAAGCCAACCATCACCAAGCTGAGGGTCATTGGAGGCCATCAGCAGATGCTCAGACTGGATTTTGAGGATGTGGAGCCTATTGCCAGGGTGTATGAGGAGCGGATGCTGAACTATACAAGCCAGGTCATTGAATCTGGTCTGTTTGACGCAGTCCTTATCTCCGATTATGGCAAGGGAGCCTGCAGCGAACGTGTCTGCAGGTCTATCATAGAGGAATGCCATATGGCTGGCATAAAGGTATTTGTGGATCCAAAGGGCTGGGACTGGGAAAAGTATGCTGAAGCAGATTATCTTACGCCTAACCTGAAGGAAATAAATGCTATATTAGAAAAGCCGATAAAGAATAGGGATCAGCAGGTGGAGATTGCCAGCCGCAATATTATGGAGCGTTTTAGTATTGCCAATGTGCTGGCCACAAGGTCGGAGTGTGGTCTCAGCATTGTCGGCAAGGATGATGTGTCTCATATCCCTACCAAGGCCCAGGAGGTATTTGATGTATCTGGTGCTGGGGATACGGTGCTGGCAACCTTTGCAGCTGGCATAGTAGGTGGCCTTACCAATCTTGAGGCTGCTTATCTGGCCAATCTGGCAGCCAGCGTAGTTGTGGCAAAGGTAGGAACCTATGCAGTAAGCAGGGAAGAGCTTTTAGGGGCCCTTCGTGAAGCAATGTCCGAGTAGGAGGATTTAGCATGATAATAGTAACCGGTGGAGCAGGCTTTATCGGCTCCAATATCGTCAAGGAGCTTAATCGCCAGGGCCGCACTGATATTCTCATTGTGGATGACCTGAATAATGGCAAAAAGGAAAATCAGAGCTACAGAAATCTCCGTGGCCTGCAGTTTATTGATTACATGCATAAGGATGATTTCCTCTATGATATAGAAAACGGAACCATTGATGGCTCAGGCATTGATGTTATATTCCATGAGGGCGCCTGCTCAGATACTATGGAGTATGATGTAAATTACATGATGAAGGTGAATTATGAGTATTCCAAGGCAGTGCTGCATTTCTGCATTGACCACAGAATACCATTCCTGTATGCGTCCTCTGCCTCTACCTATGGAGCAGGCAAGAATGGCTTCCGTGAAGGAGACGAGTGCGAGGATGCTTTAAACCCATATGCTTATTCTAAGCTGCTGTTTGACCGTTATGTACGTCAGGTAATGCCAGAGGCTAAGAGCCAGATTGTGGGCCTGAAGTATTTCAATGTGTATGGTCCCCAGGAGCATCATAAGGGTAATATGGCATCTATCTTCTATCAGCTGTATCATCAGGTAAAGGACAATGATGTTTGCCGTCTCTTCAAGGGCTATGGCTGCTTCAGCGATGGCACCCCTATTGAGGATGGTGGGCAGAAGCGTGACTTCATCTACGTTAAGGATGTAGTGAAGGTAAATCTCTGGTTCTGGAAAAACAACGGCCCAAGCGGTATTTATAACTGCGGTACCGGCAAGGCTCATACCTATAACGAGGTGGCACAGTCTGTAATTCAGGCTCTGGGAACTGGACATATCGAGTATAGGGATTTCCCTGAGGTCTTAAAGGGCAAATACCAGAACTTCACCGAGGCAGACAAGACCCAGCTTCTGGCAGCAGGCTATGATGAGGGCTTCCATGATATGTTTGCAGCAGTAAAGGAATACTGTGATTTCCTGGATGCTGGCGGATATTTCCAGTATGGAAAATAATATCAGCAAAAAAGCGGTATTTTTTGACCGGGATGGCACATTGAATGTGGACACCCATTACCTGTACCGTCCAGAGGAATTTGTCTGGATAGAGGGTGCTGTTGAGGCAATAAAATACTGCAACGATTGCGGCTATCTGGCAGTGGTCATTACCAACCAGAGCGGTGTAGCCAGGGGCTATTACCAGGAAAAGGACATACTGAAGCTATTTGACTGGATGAATCAGCAGCTGGCTCAGCAGGATGCTCATCTTGATGGGATTTATTACTGTCCTCATTATGTAAAGGGGTCGGTTCCAAGGTACAGCATTGAATGTGACTGCCGCAAGCCAAAGCCAGGCATGCTTTTTAGAGCAGCCGAGGAAATGGGCATCAGCCTTAAGGATTCATATTTTATAGGGGATTCAGATAGAGACATAGCGTGTGCTGAGGCTGCTGGGGCAGCTGGTATAAAATACGAGGGCGGCAGCCTGCTGGACTGCCTAAAGAAACGGGTAAGGTAATATGAAGAAATTAGCGGTAATAATACTTACCTATAACGAAGAAAGGAATATAGAGGAATGCATCAGAAGCGCCAGCTTTGCTGATGAAGTGGTTGTGGTAGACTCTGGCAGCACAGATAATACCGTTGCCATGGCAGAAGGCCAGGGAGCCAAGGTGCATATCCATCCATTTGAAAACTTTGCAGTCCAGCGCAATGTTGGCCTGGAGCAGACAGATGCAGATTGGATATTCTATCTGGATGCAGACGAGCGTATCAGCCAGGAGGCAGCCAAGGACATCCGCCGGGCGGCTGAGGAAAACAGGCAGGCCTTCTATGATATAAAGCGGGTGAATATAGTCTTCGGCCAGCGCATGAAATATGGAGGCCATGGCCCGGATTATCCGCAGAGGCTCTACCCTAGAGGTCATGTAAAGTGGGAGGGCGTAGTCCACGAGGGAGCTATAACGGATCTGCCGCTGGAGCACCTTAAGGGGGAGCTGGAGCACTATCCATATGACGAGTGGGATAAGTATTTCACTAAGTTTAACCAATATACGACCCTGATGGCTGAGAAGATGTATACTGCAGGCAAGCGGGCCAATATGTGCAATATGTTTTCCCATGCCTTTTTTGGTTTTATCCGCTTCTACTTCTTCAAGAAGGGAATCTGCGAGGGTAAGCTGGGGCTTATTCTTGCAGTTAACCATTATTTCTACACCATGACTAAGTACGTAAAGCTCTATTATTTGCAGAAAAAAGAGGGAAAATAATGCGTCTGGCTATATTTGAAAACATCATGACTCCTGGTGGACATGAGGTGGATTTTGACAGAATAATAGTGGAAGAATTCCAGAAGCTGGGCCATGAGGTTTCCTTTTATGTGCCAGAGGATTTTGTATTCAGCATGGATTACAAGGTACCAGTAAAAAGACTGAAGGGTAAAACTGTGACCTATACTGGTGTAAAGGGTCTTAAAAAGCTTCTGTATTCTGTGAAGCGGGAGTGGAACCGTCAGAGCTGGTACAAGCAGCTGTATGAAGAGGCCAGAAATGGCCAGGTGGATGCCATTATTGTACCAACATCTACTTATCGATATTTAAGAGCCCTGGCTAAGAATGTATTCAAGGATTCACCGGTACCAGTTATTTTTATCCTGCATGGAATTAATCCAGGAGAATCTCCAAAGTTTATGGCAGCAGCCAGAGACCTGCTTCAGTATAAAAATATCAAGCCAGTAGTGCTGACCTTTTCCAAGGATATTTTTGGCGAAAAGCTGGATAATATCAATATGATCTATCCGCCTACCTATACCCCAAGGGATATAGAATATGTACCGCAGGTAGAAAAAAAGGAGATCCTTACTATAGGTTTTTTTGGACAGTATCGCCGGGAAAAGAAGCTGGAGGATTTCCTGGAGGTTTATATAAATGGAACCTACACACGGCCGGTAAAGCTTATGGTTCAGGGGGCTACTATGCATCCTGAGGATTCGGCAGACTTTGAGCGGATTATTAAGAAATATAGCGGCCGTGAGGATATAGAATTCCTGCACAAGGGGCTTATCGGGGCCCAGTGGCAGGAAAAGATTTCGGAAATTGATGCCTTGCTTCTGCCATACTCTGCAAAAAGATATCTTTATCATTGGGGGGGGATGCTCTTTACTGCTATTGGCTTTAAAAAGCCGGTAGTAACAAGTGATGATATGAACCCTGAAGTATTTGAGCTGTTCCATATTGGCGAAACCTTTGCCAGCGGCAATCTGACAGAGCTGAAGCGTGTACTGGAAGATTTTGTAAATGGTTTTGATGCTAATGTAGAAATATACAAGGATGCTTTAGATAAGGCATCAGAGGAATTCTCGCCAGAAATGTTTGCCAAGCGGGTAGAGGCTATAATAAAAGCTTAATGATTTGGAGGCAGGCCGTTGAGTGGATATATTGACATAGGAAAGAAAATATATAACCTGGATAATCCGAGAGAAGTGCGTCGCATGGCTGCCTTTGTGCTCATGGCTAAGCTTCACAGCAAACGGATAAATGAGCTGATAGAATTCTTTAACAGCAAGCCTCAGCTTAAGCCTATCCTGGAGGGATTGCCATTTCCTATTGAGCAGCCGACCAGAGCCTTCTTCTATAAGGGCTCAACCTTTTTTGAGCGTTGCAGGCTTATCAGGGAGCATTACGATTTCTTGACTGAAAAGATTCAGGATGATGCCTTCCTGGATATGTCTTTGTATGATAACCGCCGAGGCTATGTAATATGGGAAAGCGAATTTGAGGAACAGCCGCTAAGGGCTGTTCTGATTACAGAAAGCGGTCAGCGCAAGGAGGGCTGCCTTTCAATAGAGTTGAATCTTGGCAAGCAGCATCTGTATCAGATAATGTTCTGGATTGCTAAGGATAAGGAAGGTAACGATGCCATTTGGATAGGCGCTTTGCAGGGACCTAATATGGAGGATGCCAAGGAACTGGTTAAGCGCATGACTAAGTTCTGTCATGGCTATAGAACCAAGAACCTTATCCTCTACATGCTGCAGGCCGTAGCTAGAGCTCTGGATATAAGCAGAATTTATGCTGTAACCAACGAGGGCTACTACGCTAATAATCATATTAGATTAGATCGCAAGCTCAAGACCTCCTTTAGTGATTTCTGGGTTGAGGCTGGCGGTGAGCCGACTGATGACAGCAGGTTCTATAGCCTGCCATTGGTAGAGACGAGAAAGACCATGGAAGAGGTGCCTACCAGAAAGCGTGCCGTATATCGCAAGAGATTTGCCCTTTTAGACGAAATCGATGCAGCAGTGCAGGAAAAAATGGAGCGGGTTCTCAAATGAAAATAATGCTGGCAAATTTTGCAAAGATGGTGCAGGATTCAGGCGGGCTAGCTAAGGTAACCTGTGCCTTTGCCAATGAGATGGTTAAACGTGGACATGAGGTTACTCTGGTATATAGTGATGACAAGGAAGGGGATTTTTTCTTTCCTATTTCTGAGCAGGTTGTTTGTTTCAATTTACGACACTACAAAGGAAAGCATTGCCTTTATCCAGTGTATTTGAAGTTGAAGCGTGAGCTTTTGCGTGCAATTGATGAGCGTCGTGGTCGTGGTGTAAACAATGCGTTTACATTCAAGTACTTACTGCCACAGATTAAAGAGATACTTGCAGAGGCTCAGCCAGACGTAATTGTGTCTTCGCAACCAGCATCCAGCAAGGTGTATCTTTGTGATTTGCATACAAGCATACCAGTTATTACCATGTCTCATGGCGACCCAGAAGATTATTTTCATACCTATCCGGTAGAAGAGCTGCCTGCTTTAGGACTAAGTGCAGCATGTCAGGTTTTGATGCCTTCCTTTGCTAAAGCGATAACCAAGCGCTTTCCTTATCAAAAAACGGTAGTTATAGGCAATGTGGTTCCTCAGCATGAGCAGCCTGTTGACTTAATGCGTTCAAAGGGCTGGTATAAGATTATCTTTATCGGGCGATTGGTGAGAAATCATAAGAGGCCACATTTGCTGTTAGAGGCTTTTTGTAGGATAGCATCTGAATTTCCAAATTGGCAGCTTGAGCTCTGGGGTGCTGAAGATAACAAGAAGTATACTAAACAGCTTCAGGATATGATAGTAAATAACAGCTTGACGGAGAGAGTTTTTATTAATGGAACGACTAATGATGTCAATGGTGTTTTGTGTGAGGGCGACCTGTTTGCTTTTCCAAGCGCCTATGAAGGCTTTGGATTGACATTGGCAGAGGCTATGAGTATAGGGCTGCCAGGTATAGGCTATCGTAATTGTGCAGCTGTTAATGAATTGATTGAAGATGGGGCTAATGGTTATCTATGTGATGAAGGCGTAGATGATTTGGCTTTAAAATTAAGGCAGCTGATGGGCGATGCTGCTTTACGATGTGAGCTAGGAAAAAATGCTCATAACAGCATGAGGCAGTATGCTGCTGAGATTATTTGGAAGCAGTGGGAGGATTTACTCCTATCTGTTGCTAATAAACAGTAAAGTATATTTACATGTACTAGGTGCTTAAAAGGTAAAGTGTTGATTGTATCTTGCCTTAGGAAGGTCTTTTCAGTACCTTAGGAGATATTTATGGAAAAACTGGGCAATTATTGGCTATACAGTATATGTGCTGGGGCCTTTTGTATATGCATAGCTACAGCAGGGGTTAGTGTTTTTTCTGTCATAGCATTTTTAATAGGTTTTTATGTAATGTACAAAGAGCGTCATTTTGAAACTATAACACAAAATCCCTTAACAAAGAGGATTGTCTTTTTCTGGGCCATGCTTTTGCTTGCCACTGCTTTTAGCACAAATATTACCGGTAGCTTAAATGAAATTTGGAGCAGTTATTTTAATTGTTTACTGCCCTTCTTTCTGATTCTTTACATGGGAAAATATGTCAATAAAGAGAAGTTGCAATGGGTACTGTGGGCTGGATTTGGGTCTATGGTGGTAACCACAGCCGCCTGCCTTTGGCAGTATGCCAATGGCGACCCCAGGCCTATAGGTTTGAGTGGTCATTGGATGTATTTAGGCGGCTACTACAGCTTGTTTATGCCACTATTTATGATTGCCCTGATGGATGGCAGTTTGCTGCATACAAGGTGTCAGAAACTAGTGATGTGGGCTATGGCACTGTTCTGTTGTGCCGGCTTCATTGCAAATAACACTAGAGGCGCTTGGCTGGCTGTGGGTATTACAGCTATTATCTGTACTTATCTACTAGGTAGAAGTAATAAAAAGCTGTGGGTAGCAGGCATACTGTCACTTATAATTTTCTCTGGTATCGTTTATACGGTGCCATCATTTAACCAGCGTGTACAGACTACAGTGTACGGTGTAATGCACATAACTGATGATGTAAAAACTGTTAGTGATGAGCGTTGGCATATCTGGCGCGGTGCTATTGGTATGTTTCAGGATAAGCCTATAGCGGGTTATGGGCTAGGAACCTTTAAAGATGTGTATAATGGCCAGTATAAGATGGCTACCGCAGAAAAGGTTGATTACAGTCACGCCCACAATATGTATCTGCATATTGCTAGTGAGGCTGGTGTGATTGGCTTAACTGGTTTATTGGTTTTGTATTTATATACACTATACTATGGAGGTAAGCTATATATTCGTGGACAGTCTATTTATGGGCTGATTATTGTATCGGTTATGCTGTCTATGATGCTGCATGGTTTGACTGAGTGGAATGGCCGAATTTTTAGGATTTCTTTTATGCTAATAGCATGGGCTTATGTTATGGCGGAAAAGGATGGAGCTATTAATAGATTAAAGTCGAGGTAGCAGGGAATGAGTATTTATAGAAAAGATGATAGGAAACTGTTTTGGTTTACTATTATTTGGTTTTTTCTTATGATGTTTCTTTCACATCAGCCAGGTCCTGATACAGCTAAAACAAGTGGTGGGATTTCCTTGCTCATAGCTAATCTGTTGAGTATGGATCCCCATGAGGTGCATGGATTTATTCGTCATGCTGCTCATATAGGATTATATATGGTGCTGGCTATTTCCTTGGGTGTTTTACTGTGGCATAGAGGCTATAGCTGGCTGGCTGCATTAGGTGTTTTGGTAGCAGTAGCTGTTTTTGATGAGGCAACTAAACCACTGGTTGTTGGCCGCCATTGTGATATTGAGGATATAGGCTTAAATTGCGTAGGGAATTTTATGGGGCTTATCTGGCTTCGCGTTAAAGGAATAGGCTAATATATTTGGGGGTAAAGTGATTGGGTATTAGTAAGCAGTCGCGAGTATCATCTCGTCGTCATTATCTACATATGGTGCTGTATATAGGCATAGACTATCTGGCTGTAGTTATGGCGCAGGAGCTGGCATTGTTTATACATAGCCTGCTTCAGTATATTTTGCCTACAACCTTCTCTATGCCCATGGAATATCAGCTGATATTTATACCTACGATCTACATCGCCTGTATTGCCTTAGCTGGAGGCTATGATTTCAATAGACCATCCTTAGATATCAGCAAGGATGTGTTCTGGGGGCTATGCTACAGCTTTGTATTATGTATAATGGTGTTGTTCTTCATCCATGTGGCAGGGCAGATTTCTAGATTGTATGCAGGCTGCTTTTTCTTGTCTTCCTTGGTTTGCACTGCTGTGCTGCGCTATGCTGTCGGCAAGTATCTCCAAGGGGTTACATGGATGAAGGAACGCATTATTATTCTAGGGGCAGGCAGGACTGCCGAGGGGATAAGGCGTTACTTTGATAAGGACATTGCCTATCGCTATCAGGTAATTGGTATTATTGATGATAATCCTTTATCAAAGAAGCTGGTAGCTGAATATGAGCTGCTGGGCGGCTTTGATCAGGCTGAGAAAATAATCAAGGAATATGGCGTACAGACTGTGCTGGTGGCAACCCCTGGTATGGAGCATAGCAAATTCAATGCTTTGCTGACCAGAATACAGCCATATCTGCGCAATATTCTTTTTGCACCTGACCTGGTAGATACGCCAGTGGGGAGTCTGCAGGTGCAGACTCTGTTTAGTGAGCGTATTGTACTGCTGAAAAGCTGTAACAATATGCTGCGTCGGCGTAATCGTCTGATTAAGCGTTTATTTGATTTATCCTTGACCATAATATCCTTGCCAATAGTTATCCCTGTGTTGCTTTTGCTGGCAATAATTATAAAGCTTGATTCCAATGGACCAGTTTTTTATAATGCTGAACGCTTAGGCGAAGGCGGTAAGAACTTTCTTTGCTATAAGTTCCGATCCATGTATATGGATGGCGATGACCGTTTGGCCAAGTATTTAGCAGATAATCCAGAGGCAGCGGCTGAATGGAAGGAGTTTGCCAAGCTGCGTGGCTATGATCCTCGTGTAACCAAGGCTGGTAATTGGATGCGTAAGACAAGTCTGGACGAGCTGCCCCAGCTGATAAATGTGCTGATTGGCAATATGAGCCTGGTGGGGCCCCGACCATATCTGCCACGGGAAAAGGAAGATATGGGAACAGCCGTGGATACCATTACCATGATAAAGCCTGGTATCACTGGCTTTTGGCAGGTTAATGGCCGGAATGATATTAATTTTGCAGGTCGGGTAGCCATGGATGAATGGTATGTAAAGAATTGGTCTGTGTGGCGTGATATTCTGTTTTTGATTAAGACATTTAAGATTGTACTTAGTAAGGATGGAGCTTATTAAGCGATGATGAATTTTAAAGAACAAATACCAACCTGCAATATTCTTGGGGTTAATATAGCTGCTATTAACATGCCTTGGCTAGTAGATTTTACCATCAAACATATCAAGGAGCTGGCTGGAAACTATATGTGCGTATCTAATGTGCATACTACAGTTACAGCTTATGAAGATTTAGCGTATCGTGATGTGCAAAATGGTGGTATAATGGCTATACCGGATGGAGGACCATTGTCCAGTATTGGCCGTAAGCGTGGGTTTGCAGAAATGGCCCGTACAACAGGGCCATCCTATATGGAAGAGATTTTTAAAATATCCTCCCAATATGGGTACAGGCACTACTTCTATGGTGCTACAGAGGAAACTCTGGCAAAGCTGAAGGAGAAGCTGTCTGCAGCCTACCCGGGGATAAAGATTGCTGGCATGTATAGTCCGCCTTTTCGTCCCTTGACTGCTAAGGAGGATGCTGAGGTGGTGCAGATGATAAATGCGGCTAAAGCAGAGTTCCTCTGGGTGGGGTTAGGTGCACCAAAACAGGAAATTTGGATGGCAGCACATAAGGATAAGCTTCATAGCTTTATGGTAGGCGTAGGCGCTGGATTTGATTACTTTGCTGGTAATATATCCCGAGCCCCAGAATGGATGCAAAGGAATAATCTGGAATGGCTGTATAGACTGCTTCAGGATCCGAAAAGACTGTTTAAAAGATATTTGGTGACTAATACAAAGTTTATCTGGTATGCTATGATACGAGATAAATGAGGGCGGTTATATATGAAAATAAAGCATGTAAAACTAGAAAATTATACTGTTTTTGAAAATATTTCGGTTGAGTTTAGCAGTGGCATCAATGTTTTGATTGGTGAAAATGCCACAGGAAAGACACACCTGCTAAAACTTATATATGCAGCTTGTCAATCCAATCGAATGGATGTTGATTTTTCATATAAGATTGTACGAACTATGATGCCGGATGGGTTTAGGATTGCTAGACTTATAACTCGAAGTCAAGGCAGTCATCAGGCTAAGATTCAGGTGAGTGCAATTTCAGATGACGCAAAAACGGAAAAGAAGTTAAGCACGGAGTTTGGTAATAGAACAGCAAAATGGTCATCCGAGGTAAAAGGTCAAGAGGCGTGGGAAAAGGCATTTGCCAAGAATAGTAGTATATTTATTCCTGCCAAAGAAATTTTATCGCATAGTTACAAATTAGCTGCTGCGACAAGTGTTGATAATGTTAGATTTGATGATACCTATATTGATATTATTAATTCGGCGAAGATTGATATTGCGATGGAAAAAAATCCAACTGCTAGAGCAACCTTGCTAAAGCGTATAGAGAAGATGACAAATGGTAAGGTCGTATATGATGCAACAAAGGATGAGTTTTATCTTAGAAAGGGAAGCTCAAATCAAGAGTTTAATGTGATTGCTGAAGGCATAAAAAAAATGGGGCTGCTATGGTTATTGGCTAAGAATGGAACTCTGGAAAAGGGTTCAATCCTTTTTTGGGATGAGCCTGAAGCAAATATAAACCCTTCCTTTATTGGCACAATTGCTGAATTACTCTTAGAATTACAGAGGAGTGGCGTACAGATTTTCTTATCTACCCATAGTTATTTCTTGGCAAAATATATAGACATAAAGAAGCAAAATGGCGATAATGTATCGTTTTATTCACTATATAGGGCTGATGATAAGAGTGGCGTTCAATGTGAACAGAGCAAGGAGTTTACATTACTTGAAAATAACCCTATAGTGCAGACATATTTGCAGATTTATCGTGATGAACTTGGAGTGGTATTGAAATGATCAGTATACCGGAATCTGGTGTTGAATTCGGTGAATTTGCAGAAACGAGTGTGTATCGACTAGAGCATTCACCTTTGCATAAGTATGTAGGGGATGGCATAAAAAGTGTAGAATTCATTTTGCTGCGCAAGGAAGACAATATCCTCTTTGTTGAGGCCAAAACTAGTTGTCCAAATGAAAATAATAAGGATTCATCTGATGAGAAAAGAGAAAAATATATAGAGTTTTTTGATGACGTTGAGGATAAGTTTACAGATTCCTTTCACATGTTTTTGATGTCGGTTTTAGGAAGATACGATGATAGAACTATAGGCAGCGAAATAAAGAACAAGCAGCAGTACAAAGATAGCAGATTTATCTTTGTATTGGTTATTACAGCTGCAGAGTTGGATTGGTTACAAGGACCAAAAATAGAGTTGGAAAAGCGTTTGATCAAATTACGGAAAATTTGGGATATAAAAATTGTTGTTCTGAATACCGAACTGGGGAAAAATAATCCTTGGAATTTTATAAAGGTATGATTTTTTGCATATATATGTTAGTGGAGTGCGTATGAGTCAAAATCAACATAATTTTAATGAGTGGATTGCGCAAAAGCGTATAGAAGATGTTTTTGAACAAATTCAGCATCATATAGATATAAATTTTAACGCGGTTGTATCTATGGGGCAAGCTGCTATTAAGGCTAGTATGATAGTCCATGCAGGAGCATTGGTATCTTCTATGGCGTTTTAACGCAAATGTCAATAATGTACTTACACATAATGAGAAAATTATTTGTTTAGGAAATGCGCTTTTAAACAGTATGGTCTGTTGGTTGTTAGGATTACTATTTTGTGTAATGGCATTTGGAAGTACTTATTTGTGTCAGCAATTTTATTTACATGGATTTTCTAAAAATGCAGAATCTTATAGGCATGCTGTTTTATCTACTACATCGTATACAATGCCGGTGGATAGAAAGGCTGTTGTGTTTCAACGGCTTTCCGTAGGTTTAATGATTTTATCATACCTGGCTTTGCTTGTTAGTGGCATAATTTGTTATAGTGGTTTTTCTTTGTTTTTGCAATGAAGTAGATAGACTATCCATGTCTGCCTGCATGCAATAAATTTTGGAGGAGCATATGGAATGTAGAAGTACAGAGAAGAGACTCTGGATTGTAGAGCATTACAATGTTGTGCCTGTGGCGCATATTCAATTGTTAAATGGCCAAGAGAAATATAGTGATGCTGGTGCAATAATAAAAAATGATTATTATATTTTTGAAGCTACCCATAAAAGTACTGGGCAAAAAGATATTATACAGTGTGGAATGGGTGCGGCAAGAGATTTTCTCCAGTTATTAAACATTAATGGCTTGCCTATATTTAATCCACTAGTAGGTGCGAATTGTGAACCTTTAGAAGAAAACGAAAATCTTGATAAAAATGCTAGTTTCAAAAGTATACGGAAACCTTGGGATCCGGTAGCTAAGCAGTTGTATAATGCAATAATGTGGCTTATCGTTTTGTGGGATGCAAAACCGGGGACACAATTATTTGAACTTAAGGAAAATATACTAAAATTTCAAAATTATACACCGTTTGATAGTAAAGTCAAGCATGTAAATAACATGATAAAAAAGGGAGGAAAAGGGAAGAAGCTTATAGAAATGATTGATGCCCTCAAGAATGACAATAATATAAGAGAAGATATGTGCAGATTTGATTTGTTAACTAATGTAATAAAAAATTATACGGATCGTGATGGAAAGATGGAATGTTTGGAGTCATACTTTGACTAAATAGTACCCAGCAAATTGCAAAAAGAAAAATCAGTGGTCAATTGTGCAGAGAAAATAGGTATGTCAGTGGAAAAAAAAGAAACTGTCTTAATGGTGCACAACTATTACCAGATTCCTGGTGGAGAGGATACTGTGGTTGCTAATGAGAAAAAAATGTTAGAAGACCATGGACATAAGGTTGTGCTGTATACGCGTCATAATAATGAATTAAAGAATTTATCTATTTTTGGTAAATTTCTGTTAATGTTTAGAACTATATTTAATTGGCGGACTTATATGGATATTCGACGTATTATCCGCGAGGAAAATATAGATATAGTACATGTCCACAATACCCTGCCACTTATCAGTCCTGCTGTTTATTATGCAGCTATTTCTATGAAAAAGCCTGTTATACAGACTGTACATAACTTTCGATTATTATGTCCAGCTGCTACTTTTTATCGTGATGGACGTATTTGTGAAGATTGCTTGCATATTGGATTGCTACAGGCAATGAGATACGGTTGTTATCGCCATAGCAAGATACAGACTGCTATATGTGTATTGAACTTAAAAATACACTCTTTTTTGGGGATATATAAAAAAATAAAATATATTGCGCTTACAGAGTTTAATAAAAATAAAATTTGTAAAGGGCTTGGACTTTCACCGTATACTGTTTATGTAAAGCCCAATTTTGTTAATAATGTTTCCGCTTTTCATGAAAAAGAAAAGGATATACAGTACATATTTATCGGAAGATTGGAAGAAATAAAAGGTATAGATTTTTTATTAGCCGCATGGCGTATGTTAGGAAAGAATGCGCCCAAATTACTTATTTGTGGGATGGGTCCATTAGAAGAATGGTGTAGACAATATATCAGTGATTACGCTATGCATACAGTTAAAATAATGGGACAAGTTTCTCATGATCAAGTTATGGTTTATATGCGTGAAAGCATATGCTTAGTATTTCCAACATGTGTATATGAAGGATTTCCTGTGACAATTGTAGAAGCTTTTGCCAACGGATTGCCAGTTATTTGTCCAGATATTGGGAATGCTGGTAATTTGATTACAAATGGAGAGAATGGGTATAAGTTTATATCAGGTGATGTAGATTCTTTGTTGGAATGTATTTCACATATGAAGAAAGACTATATGGAGTTAGGCATAAATGCACATAAGACATATGAATCGAAATATACAGAGATTATTAACTATCAGATACTTATGGACATCTACAAGACTGCATATACATGCTAAGGGGCAGATGATAAACGATGAGCAATTTGATTAAGAGAATGCTGCAAATACCTAAGACACGCTTAATTAAGAAGCTGCTGGGCTATGATGAAATATATACTATTGGGATTAGATTCAGATCGTCTGACTCCTTGCTAGATGGCAAAAATAAAATTTTCTACCCTATACCTTATTCGGATGAATTTTGGTATGCAGATCCTATTGCTTGGGAGCATAATGGAAAAACATATCTCTTTGCAGAAGCCTATGATAGACATAAACACAAAGGTCATATTGTTGTGGCAGAGATTCAAGATGATATTAGAGATATTCAGTTTAAAAAAATTATTGATGAACCATATCATATGTCATTTCCAATGATTTTTTCTTGGGAAAATGATATATATATGCTTCCAGAAACTAGTGAAAATTATTCACTCAATATTTATAAAGCAGAGCAATTTCCTCTTTTATGGCGTAAAGTTGCAGAGATAAAAACTGATAAAATGCTAGTAGATTCTGTGCTGATGAAGAATACTTCGAAAGGAATAGTGCTGCTTTCATCGGAGATATGTCAAGATAATCCTTTGTATGTCAAGTTTTGCTATAATCTATTGGACATGAAAAAACATGCTATTCTGCCTATAGAGAATCAGCAAGAGAGAGGATATAATCTCCAAGACAGAGCAGCTGGAGTGCCTTTTGAATATAAGAATAAGTACATATTGCCTACTCAGATTAGCACAGAATGTGACTATGGTGTAAAAATAGCCTTTTGCTATTTGTTAGATACAGAATTTAATATATATAAGGAATTTACTGTTGATGGTGTTAGCGTTGCTGGTATAAACCTGTCTCATATACACATCTGACGCTGCCGACGATATGCAGTGTGTAGATCT
>CAMCDL010000035.1 GCA_945873565.1 uncultured Selenomonadaceae bacterium
ACACACTGCATATCGTCGGCAGCGTCAGATGTGTATAAGAGACAGGTCCACATGTGACTCAGCAGCAAAATTAACTATTACATCTGGTTTATACCTTGAAAACAGACCTTCTACATCTCCCTGGTCTGCTATATCTCCTTTTACAAATACAAAGGACGGGTTCTCCATTGCCTCAGCAAGGGTTTCCATATTACCAGCATAGGTCAGAGCATCAAAGCATATTATCTTATCCTCTGGATGCTTTTCCAGCTGGTAATATACAAAATTTGAGCCTATGAAGCCAGCACCACCTGTTACAACTATATTCATCAGCTTTATCCACCACCACATAATTTAGATTAACTATATTTACCTTTATATTCTATCATAAGGAATCTTATGCCACAACACAAAAAGCCCCAGCCAAAGGCTGGGGCTTCTGTTTCAGAAGTAATATGTATTACTTATTGAACATGTTCTTGAGAGCCTGCTTATTAACATCGCGGTTCAGCTGTGCCAGATAAGTGGTCAGCTTGATGTTCTTAGGGCAAACCTCAACGCAGTTCTGGGAATTACCGCAGCTGGTAATACCACCCTTGCCCATCAGAGCATTCAGGCGCTTTTCCTTGTCGAACTTTCCAAGTGGATGGAGATTAAACAGGTAAGCCTGAACGGTTGGAGATGCACCGATGAAGTCAGACTGAGGACCTACATTTGGACAAGCCTCGAGGCAGCAGCCGCAGGTCATGCAGTGAGAAATCTCATAAGCGGTGGTAGCGGTGTAAGGATTCTGAATAGGAGCATCCTTAACCTCCCAGGTACCATCAATCTCAACCCAAGCCTGTACGCGCTTCAGAGACTCGAACATTACAGAACGGTCAATCAGCAGATCGCGGATTACAGGGAAGGTTCTAGCTGGCTGCAGGCGGATTGGCTGCTCGAGCTCATCAATCAGAGCACAGCAAGCCTGACGTGCACGGCCATTGATAACCATCATGCAAGCGCCGCATACCTTCTCCAGGCAGTTGCACTCCCAAGTAACTGGAGCAACACGCTCACCAGAGGTAGTTACAGGGTTCTTCTGGATTTCCATCAGAGATGCAACTACATTCAGGGCTGGGCGATAAGGAATTTCAAACTCCTGAGTATAAGGCTTGCTAGTAGGGCTATCCTGACGCTCTATAATAAACTTTACGGTTTTCTTCTGTTCTGCCATTCTACTTTCTCCCCCTATTACTGTTTCTTTGCAACAGCGTAGTTACGAGGACGAGCCTTGATGAGAGAGTGCTCAAACTCCTCATAAGTTACTACAGGCTCCTCGTTAACTGCGTCGAAGCTTACTACGGAAGTAAACATGAACTTCTCATCGTTACGAGGATAGAACTGCAGCTCGCCATCCTTCTCAATACGCTTGCCATTTTCGTCAAGCATAATCTTTGCATGTGCACCACGGGACTCATCACGGCAACGAGCAGACTTAGTGATAGCCATTGCATAGATAATCATATTGCGGAGCTGACGAACGAACATAGCCTCCTGGTTAGCCCAGTTGCCATGGTCAGTCAGGCCGATATCATTCCAGCGCTTCAGGATGTCCTTCAGCTTCTCGAGGCACTTGTCGAGACCATTGTTATCGCGCTCGATGGATACATACTCATACATGAGATCACCCATCTCCTGATGCAGCTGATGTGCATTAACAGGACCGTTCATCTGACGAATCTTATCGTACTCGTCCTGAACCTCCTTGCGTGCAGCCTCGAGCTCAGCATCAGTCAAAGCAACACCCTGCTTGCCCGCCTTGCAATACTTCATTGCCTCTGGGCCAGATACGGTACCAGAATAAGCTGCAGACAGCAGAGAGTTTGCACCCAGACGGTTTGCACCGTGATACTGATGATCGCACTCACCAGAAGCCATAAGGCCTGGGATATTAGTGAAATGGTTTCTATCTACATAGATACCGCCCATAGAGTAATGAACGGAAGGGAAAATCTCCATTGGAACCTTACGAGGGTCCTTACCAACGAACTCAGTGTAGATTTCGATAATACCGCCCAGCTTTCTCTCCAGATAATCTGCTGGAATGTGGGACAGATCGAGGTATACACGACGATCATGGTTAATACCAAGGTCCATATGTACGCAAACCTTGAAAATTGCACGAGATGCAACATCACGAGGTACCAGGTTACCATATGCAGGATACATATCCTCCAGGAAGTACCAAGGCTTTCCATCTCTGTAAACCCAAACACGGCCACCCTCACCACGGCATGCCTCAGACATCAGACGGTTTTTGTCGGAGCCTGGAATAGCAGTTGGATGAATCTGAATGAACTCAGGGTTTGCAATCTTCGCACCCTGCTGGTAAACTGCAGAAACTGCAGAACCGTTACAGATTGTGGAAGCGGTGCAACGGCCGAATACCTGGCCAGGACCACCAGTTGCCAGAATAACTACATCAGCTGGGAATGCCTTAACTTCCATGGAGTTCATGCTCTGAGCAACGATACCACGGCAGATACCATCCTTGTTCTTAATAATCTTGATGAATTCCCAGAACTCATACTTGTTTACGCCGCCCTTAACTTCCCAACGGCGAACCTGCTCGTCGAGAGCGTAGAGGAGCTGCTGACCAGTAGTGGAACCAGCAAAGCAAGTACGCTTATTTTTCTGACCACCGAAGTTACGGAGGTCAAGAACACCTTCAGAGGTACGGGTGAAAGGTACACCCATGCGGTCGAACATCTTTATGAGCTTTGGAGCAGCCTCAACCATGCCCTTTACAGCCAGCTGGTCTGCCAGGAAGTCACCACCGTATACAGTGTCATCAAAATGCTCATAAATGGAATCGTGCTCACCCTTGGTGTCCATGCAGGCATTGATACCACCCTGGGCACAGAGGGAATGAGAACGCTTTACTGGGCAGTAAGAGAATAAATCTACTTCGCCGCCAGCTTCACAAATCTTAAGGGTAGCCATGAGGCCGGATAAGCCGCCACCTACTACAATAATCTTATTTTTAGCCACGTAGGTTCTCTCCTTATTCAATATTTTACAACAACGGAATCAGTAATAGGCTATTATGCCAGATAGCTGCCCATGAAAGCCAAAGTAACGAGGCACATTGCAGCGCACAGGCCCATAGCCATCTTGTCAACTACACTCTGAGAGCGAGGACCCTTTGCAATACCCCAGGTCATGCAGAAGGTAGTGATACCATTGCAGAAATGGAAGATTGCAGCGAACATACCAACAACATACAGAACCCATACGATAGGATTGGATACAACGCTGAGAACCAGCTCATAGGAAATAGGAACTCCGTTGATACCCTTGAGGAAGATACGCAGATAGCCAACATGCCAGATCAGGAATGCTACCAGATACCATGCAGTCCATCTCTGGAGGGTAAACTTCCAGTTCTTGTTATAGCCATAATTACCCTGGTTGTTCTTTGCCTGGAGAGCAATGTACACACCATAGATAGCATGGAACAGAATAGGAACAGCATACAGGCATACCTCAATAGCAAGGAATATTGGCTTTGGAATCTGCTCCATAGCCTCAAGGCCAGCATTGAACACCTCAGGGCCGCCCAATGCAGTTGCATTGGTCAGCAGATGCTCAATCAGAACACCGCCAAGTAACACAAGTCCGCAAAGGGAATGGAGACGGCGCAGATAAAAAGTTGTGTTAATCATTCTAAACCTCCTAAAAAATTTCTCTCAATGAGAGTTTTTATAACTTACGATATGGAGCCTGCCCCATCTCGTAGAAGTTATTGCCTTCAGAATCGATTACAACGATTGCAGGGAAGTCCTCAACCTCAAGGGCTGCAACAGCCTCAGGACCAAGCTCTGGATATGCCAAAACAGTATAGGACTTTACGGACTTGGAAATCAGGGCAGCAGCACCGCCTACAGCAGCGAAATAAGTAACACCGTGCTTTTTCATGGACTCTATTACCTCTGGGGTACGGGAGCCCTTACCAATCATACCGCGGATACCCTGGTCCAGCATGGTTGGAGTATATGCATCCATACGGCCGGAAGTAGTAGGGCCGCAGGAACCAATTGGATTACCTGGCTTTGCAGGAGTAGGTCCAAGATAATAAACAATCTGATTAGTCCAGTCAACTGGCAGCTTCTCGCCACGCGCCAGAGCCTCAGTCATAGCCTTATGTGCAGCATCACGAGCACTGAAGATAGTGCCAGAGATGAGAACGCTGTCGCCAGCACGGAGCTTACGGGACTGTTCCTCAGTTAAAGGGGTTGTAATGCGAATTTTCTCAGCCATTAGCTTTTCTCCTCTCTTATATTATAAATGACGCTCGGCATGGCGCATTGCGTGGCAGCAGATGGTTACTGCTACTGGCAGGCCTGCGATATGGGTTGGGCCCCATTCGATATTTACAGCCAGAGCGGTGGTAGTACCGCCGAGCTGAGGTCCGATACCAGTCTTATTGATAAGTTCGAGGAGCTCGCCCTCCAGCTTCTCATAATCTGGATGAGCATTACGTACATTAGTAGGACGCATCAATGCACGCTTGGACAGGTATGCAGCCTGGTCCATAGTGCCGCCGATACCTACACCAACTACCATTGGTGGGCATGGGTTGCAGCTTGCATGCTGGATAATGTCGAGTACAGCCTTCTTAACGCCTTCAACACCATCAGCAGGTACCAGCATCTTAATGCCGGACTTATTCTCAGAACCAAAGCCCTTAAGGGTAACCTCAATCTTCAGCTGATCACCAGGAACAATCTTGGTGTAGATGATTGCTGGGGTATTGTTCTGAGTATTCTTACGGTTAAACAGTGGCTCAGCTACTACAGACTTACGCAGATAGCCTTCAACATAGCCCTTTGCAACGCCAGCGTTGATAGCCTCAGTGAGATCTCCGCCTTCAATGTGCAGGTCCTGACCTACCTCCAGGAATACGATGGTCATACCAGTATCCTGGCAGATTGGACGATCCTCTTCGCGGGCAATCTCGGAGTTGCGGATGATCTGATCCAGAACATCACAGCCTACTGGAGACTGCTCGGTAGCACGGCCCTTCTTCAGAGCCTCATACACGTCCATAGGCAGGTAATAAGCGGCTTCCTTACACATCTGCGCTACAGCTTCAGTAATTGTTTCTACTTGGATGGTACGCAAATTAAACCCTCCCAAAAACTAAAATTTAATACACTCGCAAAATACATCATAACATAATTCACATTTTCTTTCAACCTCTGAAGCCTTATAAATAAAGGATTTAGCAGGTCTTTTTACACTTCAGAAATATGAATCATATTCATATTTTGCACGACTTAAAAAATACCAAACTATTGGATTATATATTAGGCAAAACATATATAAATTCCTGCTTTTATCAAAGAAAATCTGCTACCTTTTGCCTGTTTTAAAACATTTTATAGTCTGTAAAGGAATATATCAGGTTTATTGTTCTCTATAAGCTCTATAACCATGAATGATGGCTTGCTTTCATCCCTTGGTAAAGCTACACTCCCAGGATTAAGTATCAGCACACCATCCTTCTGGCTTATTTCAGAGATATGAGTATGACCATATACAGCGATATCACAGTCAGCCTGCTCTGCATAAGCCCTCAGGCTACTGCGATTATATTTTACATTGAATTCATGACCATGAGTCAGCAGCAGCCTATGTCCTTTAAGCTCTAATATCTCTATATACTGAGTATTTCCCCTTCGCCAGTCACAATTTCCCGCTACATTAACTACAGGTGCATCAGTAAGAGTTCTCAGATAGTCAGCATCAGGTATCAGGTCACCACAATGCAGCCAGAGATCAACCTCTCCAGCCTCAAGAACTGCCTTCTCTACATAGCTGGTCCTGCCATGGGAATCGCTCATTATGGCTATCTTCATTCTACAGTCTCTCCTTCAGCTTTGCTGCCATCTCCCTGATAGCCGCTCCCCGATGGCTTATTGCCTGCTTTTCCTCCAGGGTCAGCTCTGCCATAGTTTTCTCTCCAATATAGAAATATGGATCATAGCCGAAGCCTCCATTTCCTCTTGCCACCGGTTTTACAATGCCACGGCAATATCCCTGGGCTGCCAATACAGCACCATCCTCATCCACAAAGGTCAATGCACACTGGTAGGCAGCAGGTGACTCCTTTTCAGGCAATTTCTCCAATTCGGCTGCCAGCTTTTTATTGTTCTTTGGCTGGTCATGCTCGCCTGAGTACCTGGCAGAATAAACTCCAGGTGCACCTCCGAGAAGATCAACCTCAAGCCCTGAATCATCAGCCAGGCAAGCACAGCCAGTCCTTTCCTGATAATACTTTGCTTTTATAAGAGAATTTTCAGCAAAGGTCTTTCCATCTTCTACAGGCTCAGGATACTGAACCTCAAGCTCAGAAAGAGGCACAAGCTCTACATCCAGCTGTCTGAATTCGTCCTTAAGCTCTCTTACCTTTCCTTTATTTGATGTGGCAATAATTATTTTCTTCATTCCCTGCCCACCTTCCATACAAGATCATTACCAAGAACATCCTTCTGATAAGAAATCAGCTCATCAATGCCTTTTTCTCCAAGATCAAGAAGAGTATTAAGCTCCTGTCTTGTAAAAGGACGCTCCTCACCGGTTCCCTGTACCTCCACAAGCTGTCCTTCCCCGGTCATAATAATATTCATATCTACAGTAGCTGCTGAGTCTTCCTCATAGCAAAGATCAAGGATAGGCTGCCCATCTTTAGATATTCCTACGCTTATAGCAGCCAGAAAATCCTTTACTGGAAATGGCTTTTTGCCTGCAGGATCATAGATAGAAGCACACGCCTCTACTAAAGATATAAAAGATCCTGTTATTGCAGCTGTACGAGTACCACCATCAGCCTGTATTACATCACAATCTATGGTAATTGTCCGCTCACCAAGTGCCTTAAGGTCCACCACGGACCGCAGGCTTCTGCCTATAAGGCGCTGAATCTCCTGTGTTCTGCCGCTTACCTTTCCTCGTTCCCTGGAGCTTCTGGTATTTGTAGAGCTAGGCAGCAGTGAATACTCTGCTGTAATCCACCCCTCACCAGTTCCCTTCAGAAAGCCAGGCACTCTTTCTTCAACAGTTGCAGCACATATCACCTTTGTATTTCCCATTTCTATCAGACATGATCCTGCCGGATGTATTTGAAAATATCTATTGATTTTGTGTCTGCGCAGCTGATCATGCTGACGTCCATCCGCTCTTTCCATGCTTATACCTCCCATCTATAAGAAAAGCCGCCCCAAGGCTCGTAACCCTACAAGGCGGCTTTCATTCACCTGCATTATCTTGAAAGCTGATACTGCTTAAAATTCTTTATTATTACTATCGGGGTCTTCTGAGATGCATTGCCGAAAGGATTATCTATCAGCAGATTAGCAGCTGCCAATCCATCTAGCCCCTCAGATTCTCCAACAACACGGGAACGCTTCAGGTCGTTTACATCAGCAATAAGTGCACCGAAGCAGCCCAGACGCTCCTTGAGCCTTCGTACCACATCCTGCGGATTCTTTGGACCATAAACAATATGCTTATCAAATGGCGGCATGGTACCTGTAACATCATCAATAAGAGCGGTCTGTTCGCCGCCCCACTCATAAAACAGTCCATTCTTGCCAACAAGCTTTCCTAAAAAACCTGCTACCAGTGCACCTGCTACACGCCATTTTCCCTCAACATCCATGAGAGACTGCATTCCATGTGGACTAGCTAAGGAGCCGTAATCTGGTATAAAACGGCAGCAAAGCTTTGCCAGGCTGGAAATATTAAGATCCTCTGGACGTATTGCACGGCCCTGAGTAATAGCTACAACTGATTCAGCTACAGAAATTACATCATTTTCGCCAATCTTTCCCTTGGTATAATGTTCTACACAATCAATGATATCGTCCTTGTCTGTGAGGATACGGGTAGGGATTGGAACAAGCTCTATCTTTACATCATTTGCCATATTTATATTCCCCCTTACTCCAAAGACCACTTTACACCCAGCAAATCAGCTATCTCAGCTGCAGGGACCTCAATTCTCAGCTGACGATAATGGCAAGGTGTACGGCCTGTTTCAAGCCAGATAAGCTGGAAATTAAAATCTGGCATATGAGCGACAGCTTCCCTAATAGTAAGACCCTTACGAGCAGTAAGCTTGACCTGGGATTTAATAGAAATCTTATCCTGGCCTCCCTTATAACCAGCCTTCTGGATAATTACCGCCTCAAAGTAATCATCCTCACGAGGTGCAGTGGTAAGCTCAGCGTGTCCCCGTGTCTCGATAAGATCATACTGCTCATATGGCAGATGCGGACGCACAAATGCATCCATAATGGTTGCACACTGCTTTCCTTCATTAATAAAGTCCATAGTTGTACTTATGGTTACACTGTCCTCAGTCTGCTCATCAATAACAAAAGGAGTACGCTCCGCGATTTTAGGTACTACCTTCTCAATTCCTGCATTTGTCAGATAAAGATTTATCAGTGCTACCAAAAGCAGGACAACAGAAGCTGCCACCAGCAATATATACAACAGCATCTCAATACCTCCACTCATATCATAATCTTAAGCTTATCATAGTATTTGTCTGGCAGGCGAGCTATCTTGCCAGTTGCCCGACAGGTAAATACATTCTGTGTATGACCAGTAACCAGCACAATGCCATCCTTTTCCCGCAAAATACGGTAATCAAATGCCATCTTTGCCTTTGTCAGAGCTGTCGGAATTGTTTCAATAATCAGCTGATCATCAAAATAAGCTGGGTTCAGGTATTTTGCACTGACATCAACTATTGGAAACAAATACCCATCATCCATAAGCTCCCCCAGGGTTATACCAGCCTCGCGAAGAAACTCTACCCGGCCAATTTCAAACCAGCGGATATAGTTTGAATGATGCACCACAGCCATAGCATCAGTGTCATAAAAATTAACCTTGTGCTTTACACTGACAGTCATCAGTCCGCCTCCTTCATACAAAGTCCTATAAAACCTTAATAAGAATAGGACAAATCTTTGTGAATGTCAAGGAAAAAGAAAAGGCGGCTGCCTATAAAGACAGCCACCACTATATTCAGATAATTTCTGAAAATTATTCCACAGAGCTCCCCTTTGCCATGATTCCTGCCATAATGCAGCCCAGTACTGCAAAGCCAGCAGCAAGGCCCATCCATCCATTGCAGGTAATACCATCAACTATATAGCCTATGAAGCTTGCTACGCCAACCAGGGCAACATAAGGAATCTGAGTACTTACATGATCGAGATGGCTGCACTGTGCACCTGCAGATGCCAGAATAGTAGTATCTGAAATTGGAGAAGCATGATCACCGCCAACAGCACCAGAGAGGCAGGCTGCAACGCAGATGGTCAGCATATTGATATCCTCAGTACCAATTACAGCTACAGCAATCGGAATCAGTATACCGAAGGTACCCCAGGAAGTACCAGTTGCAAATGCAAGAATGATTGCAACTATAAAGAAAATAGCTGGCAGGAACATTGCTACGCCGGTATTTGCACTTACCAGATCTCCTACATAGCCGCCAAGGTTCAGATAATCTGCACCGCAGATGCCAGACAGAGTCCAGGCAAAGCAGAGAACCATATTAGCAGGAGCCATAGCCTTAAAGCCCTGGGAAAATGTACCACAGAAATCAGTAAAGCTTACGACCTTACGAGGCAGATACAGCAGAGCAGTAAATACAAAAGCAATGAAACCGCCAATAACCAGACCCTGAGCAGCATCACAGTCTGCAAAAGCATCTGCTATGGTAGCACCATCCTGTATTCCGCCAGTATAAAGCATTCCATAGATACAGGATACGATAAGAACTGCCATAGGAAGGATCAAGTCCATAACCTTGCCATTGCCTATAGGCTGATGATCCTCATTATCACGGTATTCTTCAGGAACCTGAGTGCTATCCCCCTCGCGGATTACATTTGCCATAGTAAAGGCATCCTTCTGGGAGAAAATAATAAACAGCATGAAGGTAATTGCCAGCAGTGCATAAAGATTAAATGGTATAGTCTGCAGGAAGAGAGCAAAGCCATCCAGGTCACTATCCTCAGGCAGTGAAGATCCTACTGCTGCAGCCCAGCTGGATACAGGTGCCAGAATGCAGATAGGAGCTGCTGTAGCATCAATTATGTATGCCAGCTTAGCACGGGAAATCTTAAACTTATCAGTGATAGGACGCATTACAGTACCAACTGTCAGGCAGTTAAAGTAATCGTCAATGAAAATGAGCATACCAAGAAATGAAGTCAGAAGCATGGCGCTGCGACGTCCCTTAATATTTTTTGCAGCCCATTCGCCATAGGCATGAGTCGCACCCGAGCGATTGATTGCAGCCACGATAATACCAAGAATTACCAGGAATACAAGAATATTTACGTTTCCGCCAATTTTATCGGCCATAACAGTAAACATCGTAACAACCGCATTAAAAACATCGAACTCACTGTACAGTATTGCACCGGAAAAAATACCTATAAGCAATGACATATACACTTCTTTGGTGGCCAGTGCCAAAACTATAGTAATTATAGGTGGCAGCACAGACCATGCTGATTCTACCATGAAAATACTTCCTTTCTTACTTTATATTCTACCAGCTCTTTGGCTGGAAAATAACTTAAAATATACCGCTCTCGCGAATGGCATCAACAGCCCTCTGCATGTCAGCGGCGTCCTGTACCAGTGCCATGCGTACATAGCCCTCTCCAGATGGTCCAAAGGCCGATCCTGGAGTAACAAGTACACCTGTCTTATCAAAAAGATCTGCTACAAATTCCTCTGAGCTCTTATAGCTCTCTGGAATCTGTGCCCAAACAAACATAGTACCTGGTGGCTTATCCATCTTCCAGCCAGCAGCAATAAGCCCATCACACAATACATTACGGCGTTCCTCATAGGCTGCCCTGGTCTCGGCTACGGATGACTGATCGCCAGTGATGGCTTCAACAGCCGCTGCCTGAATAGGCAGAAACATACCATAATCCATGTTAGACTTAAGAGTTTTAAGATGACCAACCACCTGCTTATTGCCAAGGCAGAAGCCTATACGTGCTCCAGCCAGGCCATAGGTCTTTGACAAAGAATTGAACTCTACGCCCACTTCCCTGGCCCCTGGCATGGCCAGGAAGCTTCCCCAGGTACGTCCATCAAAAACAAGCTCACTGTAGGCATTATCATGAAGAACAATAATATCATACTTTCTGGCGAAAGCAATCAGCTCATGGTAAAAGGACTCCGGTGCCATAGCCGCTGTTGGATTATTAGGGTATGATACCAGCATAAACTTTGCCCTTCTGGCAATATCCTCAGGAATATCAGCCAGCTGAATAACATAATTGTTTTCCTTTTTCTGAGGCATGTAATACAGCTCAGCACCAGCCAGCCTTGGTCCATCTGCAAAAATAGGATAACAAGGATCAGGCACAAGCATTACATCACCTGGATCAAGTATGGACATCGCAATATGTGCCAGACCATCCTGCGAGCCTAACAGCGAACATATTTCCTGCTGAGGATCAAGCTCTACGCCATAACGGCTTTTATACCAGCCTGCCACCGCCTCTAAAAGCTTTGTGGTGTCAGAAATAGCATATACATAATTCTCTGGCCGCATAACTTCTTCTGCCAGCTTTTTCATTATACGTTCAGCAGGTGGAATATTAGGCGCACCAATACTCAGATCAATAACACTTAAACCAGCTGCTGCACGTTTCTTTCTCATTTCAGCCAGACGGGAAAATACGCCTTCCCCGAACTGGTTCATTCTATTAGCAAATTTCATTGCTTCACCTCAAAAGACCCCTTGTCCCGCTGAGGCCAAGGGGTCAATCTATTCTTAGTATTTCTGGAACAGCTTGCTCACAGAGTCATGGCTCTGGATGCACTCAATGAACTCAGCCAGCATTGGAGCAAGGGAGATAACAACTATCTTGTCGCTCTTCTTATCCTCTGCAAGCGGAATAGTATTAGTAATAATCAGCTTCTTAATTACGGAATCGTTAATGCGCTGAACTGCTGGATTGGATAAAATGCCATGAGAGCAGCATGCATAAATATCCTTTGCACCCATATGCTTAAGAGCCTTAGCGCCCTCACAGAGAGAGCCAGCGGTATCAACCATATCATCAATCATAATACAGATCTTGTCTTTAACATCACCAATAAGGTTCATAACCTCTGCACAGCCAGGCATTGGACGGCGCTTCTCAATGATAGCAATTCTGGTGCCCAGAATATCTGCCATCTTGCGAGCACGGGTAACACCGCCGAGGTCAGGAGAAACTACTACAACCTCATTCATATCAAGGCCTATACCACTGAAGTACTGGGCCATAGCCGGTGCTGCCTTAAGATGATCAACAGGGATATCAAAAAATCCCTGGATCTGACCAGCATGAAGGTCAACGGTAAGAATACGGTTCAATCCTGCTGCAGTCATGAGATTTGCTACCAGCTTTGCTGATATAGGCTCACGGCCACGGGTCTTTCTATCCTGACGAGCATAAGCATAATATGGTACTACTGCAGTAATACTATGTGCAGAAGCACGCTTGCACGCATCAGTCATTATGAGCAATTCCATCAGATTGTCATTAACAGGCTGACAGGTTGGCTGAATAATGAAGATGTCCTTTCCACGAATACTTTCACTAATCATGACCTGAATCTCGCCATTATTAAAGTGACCTACTGTTGCATCAAGGAGTTCAACTCCAAGGCAATCAGCAACTTCCTTTGCTAACTCTGGAGCAGCATTGCCGGCCAGGATACGTAAATTTTTCGTAGCCTCATTCATCTTATTCAAATCCTCCAAACTTTTTTATATGGTTAATGTTTGCGAGTTGCTTGTGTATTTGACACATTCTCTATGATAACAGTAATGATGACAAAAAGCAACCATCACTTTCTCTTATCTGCCCAGCCCTGAATATTCTTCTGATGTGCACGAGCAATTGCCAGCTCACCTGCAGGAACATCCTTTGTTATGGTAGAGCCAGCTCCGATATAGGCACCATCGCCTACAGTAACTGGAGCCACAAGATTACTGTTGCATCCCACGAAAGCATTATCGCCAATAGTGGTACGGAACTTTTTCTTACCATCATAGTTTACGGTAATAGTACCGCATCCCATGTTAACATTAGCACCCACATCAGAGTCACCGATATATTGCAGATGAGGAAGCTTAGTCCCTTCACCTACATTAGAATTCTTAACCTCAACAAAATTGCCAATCTTTACACCCTTAAAAAGATGTGTATCTGGTCTAAGGTGTACATAAGGACCAAAGGTTACGCCATCATCAATCTCACATTCATGACCGTATGAGAAATGACAAACCACGGAATTACCCATCTTAGTATCAGTAAAACGGCAATTAGGTCCAATCTGGCAGTTCTCACCAACGGAGGTCTTGCCCTCAAGCCAGGTAAAGGGATAAATGATTGTATCCTTGCCAACAGTAACATCAGCATCAACAAAAGTGCTATCTGGATCCATTATGGTAACACCATTATCCATGAGCTCAATATTCTTACGGCGGCGCAGAATCTTTTCTGCACCAGAAAGCTGAAGTCTGGAATTAATTCCCAGGGTAGATTCATAATCATCAGCAGCTGCGGCCCAAATCTTTTCGCCCTTGTTTCTCAGTATTTCCAGTACATCTGGAAGATAATACTCACCCTGAGCATTATCACAGCCAACACTCTCCAAAGCCTCAAACATTGCCTGAATATCAAAGCAGTAAATACCGGAATTTACTTCGTTTATTTTGCGCTCTTCCTCAGTAGCATCCTTATGCTCCACAATCTTGGAAACAGCACCATCAGCAGTACGCACAATACGGCCGTAACCAGCAGCATCCGGCATAATAGCAGTCAATACGGTTGCCTTAGCACCGGAAGCTTTATGCTCATTATACAGCTTTTCCAGAAGCTGACCAGTCAGAAGAGGCGTATCTCCGCAAAGGACCATTACGGTACCCTTCTCAGAACCCAGCAGAGGCTTTGCCTGCATCACTGCATGACCTGTACCAAGCTGCTCTGCCTGCACCGCAAACTCTGCCTGGTCTCCTATAGCCGCCTTAACGGTATCTCCGCCAAAGCCTACCACAACTACATTACGGCTTGCACCTGCCGCCTTGGCAGCATCAATAACATGCTGAAGCATGCTCTTTCCTGCCACCTTATGAAGAACCTTAGGCAACTTTGATTTCATACGGGTACCCTTGCCTGCAGCCAGAATAATTGTAACTAAATTGTCCATAATCTCCTCCAGGAACTAATCTTTATTCATACTAGCCATAAGACGATTTCTATCCTCAAAATGGTTCAGCAGCGTATCCTCAGCATTTTTCATATGTACTACTGCTGCCTTTCTCGCTGACTCCACATCGCCAGCTGCTATAGCCTCTACAATAGCTCTGTGCTCGTCAAGAGTAGCCTCCAGACGGCCTGGGCATGACATTGATACAGTGCGGTACTGAGTAAGCTGACCACGAAGGTTAAAGATAATACCCTCTAGCCGGGAATTATTGCTGGCCCTATACAGGAAATCATGAAAAGCCATATCAGTCTCAACTATGCCGTCCATATCGTTTTCTTCAATGTACCCGGCAATCTTATCCAGAAGCTTTCTGAGATGACCAACCACCTCTATTACTGGCTCCTCGGCCGAAACCTCATTATCATCATGGATACGCTCTGCCAGCAAGCTGCAGGCCAAAGCCTCCAGCGCTCTTCTGATAGCATAAATGTCCTCTATATCCCTCAGGGTAACACTTGGCACAAAGGTTCCCCTATGGTAAATGGTAAAGAGATATCCCTCCTGCTCAAGTCTTCTGATAGCCTCGCGCACTGGCGTACGGCTTACCTTCAGCTCATCAGCAATCTTGCTCTCCATAATACGGTCACCAGGCTTATAAATCTTTTTCCTGATGGCATCACGAAGAGTTTCATATACTATTTCCCTTAAAGGGAGATAACTGTTAAGCGGAATTGGTTCCAGTATCGGTTCCATCAAATTTCCTCCTTCTGCTTAACTGTCTTTACTGCAAATACATCCTCTATGCCCTCAGCACGGAGTGCCCCCGCTATTTCATTGGCAGAAGCCTCATTCCTAGCTATACAGAAGCAGGTCGGGCCGCTTCCTGACATCATGCTGGCCATAGCACCATTTTTCATCATAATTGACTTATACTCATTTATTTCCTTATGGGCTGCTGCTGTTACGCCCTCAAGCACATTGCATAAAAGGGATGCAGCCTTTTCCATATCACCAGATTCTATTGCCTCCAGCATGGCGGCATTATCCGGATGAGGACCATCATAGCCGTTATCATAGGTCTTATAGGCCCAGGCTGTAGATACTCCTATCGGCGGCTTTGCCAGGACCATCCAGCACTCTGGAAAATCAGGCAGTCTTTCAAGAATTTCTCCACGTCCTGTAGACAGCATGGTTCCACCCATTATACAAAATGGTATATCGGAGCCCAGCCTTGCGCCAAGCCTGCATAGCTCTTCCTCAGAGATTGACAGCTCATAAAGCTCATTCATTCCTTTAAGGACCGCAGCTGCATCAGCAGACCCTCCTGCCAATCCTGCGGCTATAGGAATACGTTTATACAGCCTTATCGCTGCTCCGCCACAAAGCTTATACTCGTCCTTGATAAGCTTTGCCGCCCTCCAGGCCAGATTAGTTTCATCTGCTGGAAGATCTGAGCCATCTATTATCAGAGTAATATCTCCATCAGTCTTAGAAAGCTCCACTGTATCATGCAGGCTTATTTCCTGCATGACCATAGCAACCTCATGAAAACCATCTTCTCTGACTCCCAGAATATCAAGAGTCAGATTTACCTTGGCATTTCCATTTATAGAAACCATATTGCCAACACTTCCTAGTCAATAATTCCACTCATTCCTCTTCGCATTTTACCAATTTTTGCCAAATTCAGCAAGTACCTTATCCCACTTTTCTATCAAAATGCCAGCTATCCCCATACTTGACTTTTCTACTATAGAAACTGATAATATATATGTTGTGCATTTAAACTTTATCACATAAATATAACTATGGAGACACTATGAAAAAGACCACCATTTTCTTTATGTTTATCCCTCTGGCCATAAGTCTTGCTTTGCTGGCAGGGCCGTTAGCTCTTCCAGATATATTTCCGCTAATGCTTAATCCGGAAAAATATCCCTTCAATTCTGCCGGGCTTCAGCTGGGAATGCTCGGCTTGTCCTTTGTATTGAACGGGCAGTGGATAATATCCGGAACCAAAAAGCTTATCTCCAGGCATCCTGATATTGATTCCCTGGCAGTTATAGGCCCTATCGGAGCCTCAGGTTTAGCCTTGACCAGCTTTATGCATATTGGTGAACGCGGCTATGACATATATATCACTGAATTATATATACTTTCTGCCATTATCATGATTTCCATCAGCACCTTTGGTGACAGCCTCATGGCCTCTATCAGGGATAATCACCCTAATATGGTTAATGATGATACAGATTCCTTGAATCATATAGCCTTATGGTACATCCCATGCACCATAATCCTGTGTATTCTGGCACTATTTCTGTCATATTCTGCAGGAAGGCTTGATATTTCCTACGTATTTATCATGCTCTATTGTGCTTGTCCTGTTACCATCAAGCTGCTTTATCCGCTTCTCCTGAGGACTCTGATGCAGGTATGCAGAGATTATGGTATATACATCCAGAACCCTGAAGCACTTTCCAGGCTGCCACAGATTAATGTAGCCGCCTTCGGCGTACTCGGCCCACTCACCAGATGCGACATGATAGTTACTGATGTTATTTCTCAGGGAATTCCTCCCGACTCTATGCTTAATATGGCTGCCACAGCTGAAACCTATATGGATGACCCTATCGCATGGGCTATCGTTAAGGAGGCCCGGCGCCGCAAGCTTAAGCTTGGCACTGCTTCTGGTACAAATACTCTGCCTGGCATGGGCATCGAGGCAATAATCAACCGCATGGTTGTAAGAGTTGGCTCTGAAAAGTTTCTCAAGGCCAATGGAGTAGACGTAAATTCTGAAATGCTTATCCAGGCTGATAAGCTGGCAGCCAAGGGACGCTTTGTTGTCTTTGTAAACTCAGGCAGATTCTGCCGTGGCATCATTGCTGTAAATGATCTGGCACATGAGCTGCTGCCAGAGGATGTCAAGGATATTACAAGTATGGGTATGGATCCTATGGTACTGTCTGGACACAGCCGTACTACTGCCCGCTATTGGGCAAAGCTGGCCACCATTAAGAATGTTAAGGCAGGGCTTTCAGGCGAGGATAAGGCTAAGGAGATTGCTATTCAGCAGACAGCCGGCAAAGCAGTAGCTGTACTGGGAACAAAGGTGAATACCATCCCTGCCATGCAGACTGCTGATGTAGCTATTGCTCCTCAGAAGGCTGCCCAGGAGCTTAAGGATACAGCACATATCTTGGTCGATAAGCCATCTATCAGCATGATCAGTGACACTGTTTCCATGGGTCTTGCATGGGAAGAAAAACACTTCCATTGTATCATATCAGCCTTTATTATGAACATTTTTATGATACTTATGGGCCTTTACCTGGCAGCTATGGGAGCCTCTGAGGCTTTCAATCAGATGATTCCGCTCATTTCTGCAATAATCAGCTTTATCGGGCTATTATTCTGCAACTATAGATTCAACATCGATTAATGGAGGAAATACATATGACACAGGAAACCTTTGAAAAGCTTGTAGATTTTGTACAGAGTACCAGTGCAAATCCGCCTGATCATCTCTTTGCTCATGGCGTAGAGGACTGGCATGCCAGAGCTCGTCTTGCCCACTTTCTCTGCATGGAGGGCATTGACAAAAACCAGGAGGCTGAAGAGCTTTTCCTCAGCATTGCTGACATAGAGCCAGATATGGAAAACAGCCAGGATGTAGAGGAAAAAATATATGCTATGCAGCGGCTGGGTCTTCTTTACAGGGAACAGAAGAAGTATGATGAGGCTATGAACTATATCTGCAATGCTATAGAGCTGGCAGAAAATACCGATTACCTTTTCAAGTATATTCTCCGTGGTGAGCTTTGGGCAGACCGCTGGAATCTCCTGCATCTGATGAAGCTGACCAAGGAAGCTGAGGAAGAGGTTGATGATCGTATTGAAGCCTATACTGACATTCCTATCCAGTATAACAGCTATCTCTACTATGGCTACCGCTTCAAGGCCCAGCTAGCAGCAGAGCGTGGAGTGGTTCTGGTAGCTAAGGACTACATGCATATGGCTATCCATTCTATGGCAGTACCAGAAAGCTATAAACCAGGTCTAGAGAAGGCTTTTGCTGCTAAGCACGAGAATGCTTCCTGGATACTGGCTGAGGTAGATAAGGCAACGCCAAATCCTGATAATCTTGAGTGGGATATCTGATAAAACACTTGATACATAAGGACTTCTCTTTCTATATTTTGTTATATATATTGATTAAATAAGCCGCAAAAATAATAAGCGCTATGAAAA
>CAMCDL010000036.1 GCA_945873565.1 uncultured Selenomonadaceae bacterium
GCTAAAGCTTCCCTGAACCCCTGGTCTAACCAGGGGTTTTCTTCATACAAAAAAAGGCTGCCACGCCATAATGACGCAGCAGCCAGAATTCATACTATTTTACTTCTTGATGATATCAGCAGCGAACCACTTCTCGGAAACCTTGGAAGCGGTGCCATCCTTAACCATCTCATCGATAACCTTCTGAACCTCATCGCGAAGCTTCTGATTATCCTTCTTGAAGGCAATACCAAAGGTACTGATAGGACCAACAGCTACATCAACAGCCTCCAGCTTATCAGGATGCTTGCTGATATAGTAACGGCCAACAATCTCATCGCCTACAACTGCATCAATACGGCCATTCTCCAGATCCATGAAAGCATTGATGAAATCAGGATACATCTTTGCTTCCTTCAGGCTTGCCTTGAAAGCAGCATTTTTGTCCAGATACTCCTCAGTGGTACTGCCGCTCTGGGTACCAACAGTCTTGCCAGCCAGGGTTGCCTCATCCTTGATGCCAGCAGGGTTTCCCTTAACTACAAAGATAATCTGACGGTTGTCCATGTATGGCTCGGAGAAAAGCATATTCTCCTTGCGCTTTTCAGTGATATCCAGGCCATTCCAGAGGACATCAACACGACCGCTCTGGAGCTCAGCCTCCTTAGAGGACCAGTCAATAGCCTTGAACTCAACCTCACGGCCCAGGCGCTTTGCAGCCTCCTTAGCCAGGTCAATATCAAAGCCTACGATTTCATTATTCTCATCCTTGAAGCCCATTGGTGGGAAGTTGTCGTCAAGACCTACCACAATCTTGCCGCCCTCATCCTTCTTGGCAGCGTCATTGCCGCAACCAGCAAGAACGCCTGCTGCTAATACCAGCATCATGCATAAAACCAGAAACTTTTTCATAGAGCACTCTCCTTATAAAAATAATCTACAAGCACATTATACATGATAAATGCTGCCACCGCAATAAGTTAATACTTTACTTTGATAAATTGTTCCCGCAATGATACAAAAAAGCTTTTTTATCTTATAGTCCCATTTTTCATATACAGGTAGGATTTTTGAAATAGGTGTCGAAGATATTAAAAATCCATAATAATCTCTACACAAGGGGGAAGTATATTGAAACCCATGAATACAGAAGACCTGCGGCCTGGCATGGTCTTAGCCCGTACTGTCATAAATGAAGACATGGTCGTAATACTGTCAGAAAATACTCTGCTTACCAAGGCCCATATCACAAGACTGGGCTTCCTGAATATACCGCTGGTATTCGTCAAGGACGAATACGAAATGAGTGCCAATTACCAGACGGTAGAGGCAATGTTCAATCGCAGCAATGCTTTTGCCTCCCAGTATCAGGAGGTTGTCAGCGAAGTAAATGATATTTTTGCTGCTACTGCTGACAACAACAGCATCCCTATCGAAAAAACTGATAATCTCATCAGGCAATCCATCACCCCCCTGGCAAGACAGAGCGGTGCTATAGATTACCTTTATGATCTCAACCATCTGGCCAGCGACGTATACAACCACTCCCTGCGAGTAGCAGTGCTTGCTGGCGTTATCGGCAAATGGCTGAAAATGCCATCAAAAAACATCAATGAGCTTATCATGGCAGGCTTTCTGCATGACATAGGCAAAACCAAATTCCCTGACCGGCTCCATAACCGCCGTGTTGAAACCATGCGAGGCGATGACTTCGAGACCTATCTCCAGCACACAGCTGACGGTCATCATCTGCTATGTGCTAACCCTGGCATTCCTGAAGGTGTAAAGCTTGCTGCCCTGCAGCATCACGAATGCATGGATGGCTCCGGCTTCCCATTCGGTACCACTGGCCAGGATATTCACGAATATGCCCGCATCATCGCTATCGCTGATATGTATGACAACATTACCACCGAGCGCGAGGGTTTTGTCCGCCAGACACCATTTACAGCAATTGCCAGAATTACCGAGCAGATGTACACAAAGCTTGACCCATCCATCTGCGTAGTCATCCTCAAGCAGATAAAGAATGCCTTCCTGGGTTCCTCAGTAACCCTGAATGACGGCCGCAAGGGCACCATAGTAAGATATCCTAACGACATGGCCGAGCATCCGCTGGTAAGCATTGCAGCTGAGGAAATCATCGATCTCAATATGGATCGTACATTAAGAATCGTAGAATATAATCCAAAATAAAATATCTGGAATATAAAAAAAGCCGTAGGGGATTTTAGCCCCTACGGCTTTTTTAGGTCGGCCACCGTCGACCCCTACGGTTTTATTCGTATCTCAATGCTTCAATAGGATCCAGCTTCGCCGCCTTCCTGGCCGGATATATCCCGAAGAACAGGCCAGTACCTACAGCAAAGGAGAAGGATACCGCTATTGGCAAAAGCGTAATAACCGTATTGAAATTAAAAAATTCTGCCACAGCTATCGATAACGTACAGCCCATGAAAATACCAATAACTCCGCCAATAATACCAATTACCACTGACTCAATCAGAAACTGCATCATTATATTCCGGAAGGTAGCCCCCAGAGCCTTGCGGATACCGATTTCCCTAGTACGCTCAGTGACTGATACCATCATAATATTCATAATACCAATACCGCCAACCAGCAGTGAAATACCAGCAACGGCACCTAACAGCATAGTAATCATAGCCGTTGTACTGTCCATGGTTTCCATAAGACTGGTCAGGTTACGGACATTAAAATCATCCTCCTGACCTTTTGCTATATGATGCCTCTGCCTGAGCAAGGTCTCAATATCCTCTTGAACCTCATCCATAATATCAGGGCTTGATACCTGAACATTTATAGAATGAACATAATTTACTCCCAGCATTCTCTCCTGGGCAGTAGTCATAGGAACGATAATTACATCGTCCTGATCCTGGCCCATAGAGGACTGTCCCTTTTTTTTCAAGACCCCTATAATCTTAAAGGGCTGATTATCAATTCTGATATTCTGCCCCACAGGATTGCTGCCGCCAAACAGGTTCTCCGATACAGTAGAGCCTATAACTGCTACACGGTTACGCTTTACCATATCATGCTCAGTGATAAAGATACCAGACTCTACCTCCAGAGAGCGGATATCCATGTAATCCGGAGAAACCCCCTGCACACTTGTTTTCCAGTTTGAATTGCCAAAAACTACCTGATATGAGCCAGAAACCATAGCAGATACATTATCTATGCCACCGATTTTAGCCTTTATAGCGTCAGCGTCCTCATCCTCCAGCGTAGTCTTGGAGCCTGCCCCGCCCCGGACACCAGTACGATTCTCTGCCCCTGGCATTACAATCAGCATATTAGATCCAAGGCTTGCAATAGACTGCTGGATATTATTTCTCACCCCCATGCCTATAGACACCATTGCAATAACGGCACCTACACCGATAATTATACCTAGCATAGTCAGCAGGGAACGCATCTTGTTTGCCATAAGGGCACTGAAGGCCATGCCGAAGCTTTCCTTAAACAACATCCAGCACCACGCCCCTTCCCTCATCACGGGTAATCAGTCCATCCCGCACAAGAAGCTGACGGTTTGCCCGCATAGCTACCTCAGGCTCATGAGTTACCAGTATAACAGTACGGCCCATTTCATGCAGCCTTGTAAAAACATCCAGTATCTCTGCAGTAGATTTTGTATCCAGATTTCCTGTAGGCTCATCAGCCATAATAATCTCTGGATTATTCACCAGGGCCCTGGCAATAGCCACACGCTGCCGCTGTCCGCCAGATAGCTCGTTTGGCTGGTGATTAGCCCTATCTGCCAGGCCAACCATCTCCAGCACCTCCATAGCTCTTCTCTTACGCTCAGCTGCCTTTACGCCAGCATAAACCAATGGCAAGGCCACATTATCAACAGCCGAAATCCTTGACAGAAGATTAAAATTCTGAAATACAAAGCCTATCTGCTGATTCCGGGTCCTGGCCAACTCATCATCAGAAAGATTTGCCACCTCACGGCCATCCAGCCTATAGGACCCCTCACTAGGACGATCAAGGCAGCCAAGAATATTCATAAGGGTAGATTTGCCTGAACCGGACGGACCCATAAGGGCAGTAAACTCACCATTTTTAATATCCAGGTCAATTCCACCAAGAGCTGCAACCTCCTGATCACCTATCCTATACAATTTTTTTATACCCCTTAAGGCTATAGTAATTTTTTCTTCAGCCATAGCAATCACCGCCAGACAAGTGCTTACATTTTGACATGCGGAGGCATTCTGCCGCCACCGCCCTCTGAGGAAGTTTTAAAGCTCTTTATCACCTTATCACCCTCAGAAAGCCCCTCCAAAATTTCTACGTATTCATCACTATATACGCCAGTTACTACATAGCGCTTCTCACTATTGCCATCCGGCAATGACAGCATTACATATGAGCCATCGGTATCGCTCTTCAACGCTGAAATAGGCACGGTAAGTACATTATTTCTTTCAGCAGTATTTATTTCTACCCTGGCTGTCATAGCTGGCAGAAGGACACCATCTTCATCATCAACATCCAGCACCACATAATAATAAATTACACTGGAGCTATTAGATGTGCTATTTACTGATCTGGTATTCCAGCTGTTAGTAATGTCAGTCTGGGCAATACTGGACACCTTGGCCTTAAAAGTACGGTCAGTGTAGGAATCAACAGTAAAGGTGGCAGTCTGGCCAATCTTTACTGCGCCAATATCTGTCTCATCCACCTTAGCCAGTATCTGCTTCTTTGAAAGATCCGCTATAGTCATAATAACAGTAGGATTGCTGTTGCCTTGAACCGCCATAGTACCAGCACTTTTAGGCTCTCCCACCACTACACCATCGATAGGGGCCAGAATAACCATTTCATTAAGGTCAGATTCGGTCTGGTCAAGAGTGGACTGGGCTGTATTATACTCCATAGTGGCATCATCCAGATCCTGCTGGGAAACAGCACCAGTCTCATAAAGATACAGCATACGCTTATATCTGGAATATGCATTATTCAGCTTATATGCAGCCTGATCGCGTTTTGCCTCATAGTCCTTGCCCTCAAGAAGAGCCACGGTCTGCCCAGCCGAAACAACATCATTTTCCTTTACCAGCACCTTCTGGATGCGGGCAGTAACCTTAGAGCTGACCTCTACGGAATCCATTGGCCGTATAGTACCGGTAGCAGACACAGTGGACCGCAGGTTCCTTTTCTCCACCTCAGTTACCTCAACTGCAGCAGCTGGCACTTCGGTCTGAGCAAAGAATTTATATCCTGCAGCAGCTGCCAGCAGAAGCAGCACCACTGCTATCGTTATATATAGCCATTTCTTATTTTTCATAATGCACAGCCTCCCTTGCTTTTCTGCATATAATATTAGCCCCCATGTATTAAAAATACATAAAAAAAGAGACTGAAATAGATTAATTCAGCCCTTTTTAAGCCATATTACTGCTGGCTAAGCTTTTCCTTTAATACCTCGATGGCCTTGATAAGCTGGGTATCATCGACGGTATATACCCCAGCATCATCTCCAGCTGGCAGCTCAACTAAAACATCAGGCTCAATCCCTTTGCCATCAATGCTGACACCAGACGGCGTATAATACTTGGCGATAGTCAGCTTAAGGGCATCATCGTCAGCCAGTCTGGCAACTACCTGCACAGACCCCTTGCCATAGGATTTAGTTCCTACCAGTACCGCAGTCCCGCGATCCTTCAAAGCTCCAGCCAGAATTTCTGCGGCACTGGCACTATTTTCGTCAATAAGCACCACAATCGGACACAGCTTGTCCTCCAAGGATGATTCATATACTTCCTTTTTGCCAGAACGGTACACCACAGAAACGACCTCACCCTTAGGCACAATCTGATCGGCAATATCCACACATGTGGTGAGCATGCCGCCAGGATTGCGGCGCAGGTCTATAATCAGCCCCTTCAGTCCAGCCTCCTGCAGCTCAGAAAGATTATTCCTGAATTCCTCAGCAGTATTACCGCTGAAGGAAATAATACGCATATAGCCGATTCCATCTTCATCAGGAAGCATTTTACCTATGCAGGTATCATACGGAATAGTATCCCGGACTATCTCATAATCACGGTCCTCTTCGCCCTCGCGGCGGATGGTAAGCACTACCTTAGTGTCCTTTTCTCCCATGATTTCCCTCGGAATCTGATCAAAGCTAAGCTCATTCACTGGCTTGCCATCAATTGCCAATATCTCATCACCAGCCTTAAGGCCTGCACTTTCCCCAGGATTACCCTCCATAACATTGATGATAACCACTTTTTTATCCTCGCCCTGCAGAGCAAGGACCACACCTATACCATCAAAGGTGCCCTCATTCTGGGACTGCATGGCATGAAACTGCTCCTTATCCATGTAGACAGAATGCGGGTCTCCTAAGGACTTCATCATACCATCAATAGCACCACTGACCAGATTCAGGTCATCTACCTCACTGACATAATTCTGATCAATAAAGTACATTGCGCTTATAAGACGTGCAGTCTGAGTAATACGGCCCACATCAAAGCCTGCTGCAGCATAAGCTAGCCCAGCAATACCCGCTATCGTTGCTATGAAGGTACACAGCACTGCAGAAACAACTTTTTTATTAAACATTACAGAAACCTCTCTAATGCCAAGAAAACTGGCTGTTACAGATAATCATAAGGGTTTACTACCTCACCATCCAGACGGACCTCAAAATGACAATGAGGGCCAGTGGAATTACCGGTAGAACCGCACCAGGCAATAATATCACCTTGGGAAACTGACTCACCTTCGCCTACTGTCAGCTCCTCATTATGACCGTAAAGAGTGGTAAGTCCGCCACCATGGTCAATTATAACTGCATAGCCATAACCGCTTATCCAGCCGGAATAAATAACAGTACCGCCTGCTGCCGCCCTGATAGGAAGGCCATAATCGCCACCAATATCAAGACCGCTATGATATCTTGATGTGCCGAAAATAGGGTGAACACGCCAGCCAAATTCAGAGGTAACAGGCCCATCAAGAGGCCAGATCATTCCCTCACCGCTATAATAGCCGCCGGATGATCCACGGTCACGCTGCCTTATCATTCTGGCAACCTGCTCAGAAGCAGCCATCAGCTCTTCGTAAGCCTGCTCAGAGGTCTGCTGATCGTACATAGCCTTTTCCAGCAGCTCATTCTGCTCTGCCTTCTTATCCTCCAGGACCTCCAGCTTAGCATCAGCCTCCTTGACCAGCGGCTCAATTGCTGTCTTCTGTGTCTCCAGCTCGGCCTTAGTCTTAATAATCAGTTCACGCTGAGCCTTAACCTCCATAACCAGGTCATAGTCATGCTTTATAATACGCTTCAGGATATCCATACGGGTCATAAGGTCAGAAAAATCCTTTGCCCCGAACAGCACATCCACATAGCTTATCTGGCCATTAATATAAATATCACGGATGCGATGAGCCAGCTTCTTGACCTTGCCCTTCATAGTCTTCTCGGTAGTATCCAGAAGCTCCTCATTTTCCTCTATTTTTGCCTGAATATCATCAAGCTCAGACTTTACCGCCTTATAGGCGTCAGAAGCTTCTTCTACCTCCAGCTGAATAAGACGCATCTGCTCGGAAATGCTATCTACCCGGGCAGCAGCCTCATTGGTAACCTCCTGCTGGGCAGCAGCACGCTGTCTGAGGTCCTCAAGCTGATCATCCAGATCATCATTTGCAAGAGCAGTACTGGCAGCCGATAAAGCCATAAGCGCAGCCAGCACAGCGCCGATAAATCTCTTCCCCATATCAGACCTCCAGGAATCGCTTCAGGGAAATCGTACTTCCCATGGCTCCGATTGCCATTCCACCAAATACCACAACAATACTGATATAATTCAGGAAAGGCTGCTCCGGAATAAGCGGGAAGAATGCCAGAGCACTATAAATCTCGCTGACCAGGGCTGAATAGCCAAAGCGCAGGATTATATTGGCCAGGATACCGCCAAACAGCCCCAGCACCATACCTTCCATCATAAAAGGCCATCTTATAAACCAGTCAGTCGCTCCGACATACTTCATTATGGCAATTTCCTTGCGTCTGGCAAATACGGTCAATCTTATGGTATTGGATATAATAAACAGTGTAGCACCTGCTAAAAACAGCATCAGCACCAATCCAAAAAATCTTATAAGCCTGGTGATATCAAAGAGGTGCTCCATGACATCCTGTCCATACTTTGCCGATTCAACATGCTTGTGCTGCTCAATATTCTTAGCCGCAGTCTCTACAAGCTCCGGCTGAGTAATCATAACCTCAAAACCATCTGGCAGCGGATTAGTGTCATCAAGAGCATCAAGAATAGAGCTCTGGTCACCGAGACGTTCCTTAAAACGCTCCATAGCCTCGTCCTTGCTGACAAAGGTAACCTTCTCCACACCCTGCATATCATTAAGCTCAGCCTCAAGGCTGCGGATTTCACTGCTGGTAGTCCCCTCCTCCAGATAAACATTTATCTGAACCTGAGACTCCAGGCTCTCCGCCATCTTATTCATGTTCAGAACCAGCATCAGGAACATGCCAAAAATAAACAGCGACACGGCGACTGTACCTACTGATGCTACTGACATCCAGTTGTTACGCTTAAGAGAAAGGAATACCTCTCTCACAAAATATTCCAGGGTCCTAATCTTCATATCCATATCCTCCATGGGACTCATCTCTCACGATACGGCCATTCTCAATGGCAATAACGCGCCTCTGCATAGCATCTACAATAGTCTTATCATGAGTTGCCATAACAATGGTGGTACCAGATGAGTTGATACGCTGGAAAATATCCATAATTCCCCAGGAGGTCTCAGGATCAAGATTTCCTGTAGGCTCATCCGCAATAACGATAGCCGGATTATTAACAATTGCCCTAGCAATAGCAACACGCTGCTGTTCGCCGCCGGAAAGCTGATTCGGGAAGCAGCGGTATTTATCCCTGAGGCCGACTATGTCCAGAACAGAATTAACGCTCCGCTGTATCATGCGTCGAGGTGCCTCAATAACCTGCATAGCAAAAGCAATATTCTCATACACAGTCTTATCAGGAAGCAGCCGGTAGTCCTGGAAAATTACGCCCAAGCCACGTCTCAGGTAAGGCACATCACTCTTAGCCATACGGATAACATCCCGGCCATTCACTGTAAGAATACCAGAATCCGGAACAACCTCCCTGAACAGCAGCTTCATAAAAGTAGACTTGCCGGCACCGCTGGAACCAACCAGGAACACAAACTCGCCCTTATTAATATCCACATTGACATGATCAAGTGCCACAGCACCATTCTCATATGTCTTCATTATGTCCTTCATATGTATCATAGAAAAACCCTCTCATATTGAACATTACACTATTTTTCATTTTACCACATATTGTAAAATATGTGTACTAAAAAAGGCAGTCCCTCCATAAAAAGAGAAACTGCCCGATTTATCATTTTGCATTGAGAACACTAAAGGCAAGCTCAGCATTCCTCAAGGCCATATTACGAAGGCCAGAAAACAGCTCCGTATTCTTAGCCCTGAAGCTGCTACGGTTTTTCCACTGGAGATGTACTGCAGCCATAAGCCTTTCAATATCAAGCTTCTCTACATTACCAGCCGGCTCATCACCCAAACACTCCAGGAAGCGGTCAATCTTAGGATCGTATGAAATACCTACCATAGGCACACCCATAACCCCGGCAAAAATCAATGCATGAAGACGAATAGAAACCAGCAGATCCATATTGCCAACTATTGACAGAAGCTCCGTGGTTGTATAATCCGCATTCAGCACTGCCGGCTGGCAATGAGTCATCCCAGCAATATACTCTGCAGTCCGCACATCATCCGGATACTGCATAGGCAGGAAAACAATCTGAGCCTTCAGCTCTTCTGCTATCCTATCTGCCGCAATAGCAACTGTAGTCTTATATTCTGGCAGCCCGCACCACTCACGTACAGCAATACCAATAATCGGCTTAGCTCCGGAAATACCGCTTGACTCCAGGATACTCCGTCCAATAGCCAGATCAACCTTATGAATAGCCAGCACAGGATCTGCTGCTGCTTCAATATATGGCACCGTAATACCCAGGCTATCCAGCTCCCTTAAGGAGCCCTTATCCCTGACGGTAATCATATTGACACGGTTGCCAAGCCAGCGCATAATACTACGGGCCAGAGACCCACGTATCGGTCCGATACCCTGAGCATACAGCATTACAGGAGTATTTACAAATATGGCCATCCATATAATAACCATATAATAGTACAGGCTCCTGCGGCTGGTTACATTCTGCAGCAGGCTGCCACCACCGGAAATAAGGAGGTCAGCAGACTTCAGCTGTCCATATATAGCTGGAAAATCCAGCCAGCCAATGGACCTTACGCCATGCCTTGAGGTGGTATCCTCTGGATTAGAGGAAATAACCGTAATATTCACTTTTGGGTCCATATCCGAAAACACTTCCAGCATAGCTGCCAGCATTGCCTCATCGCCAGCATTCCTGGAACCATAGTATCCGGAGATCACAACATTACTCATCAGCTGTGTTCCCTTCAGTGTCGTAAATAATTATTTTAACCTTGGAGAAATAAAACTGTTCCATGCCTCCGCCATCATCATAGCAATGGCACCGACGCCGCAGCCCAGCACTATACCGCCGATACCACGAGCGAAGGACATGAACACAGGACTGCGCATATGGGCAAAGGTCTCAACCATGGACCCCATACCGATAGTCGCAACTATAACCAGTGCAAACAGCACCATTGTAGGCCACTTCCTGAACCAGGCCATAGCTGCCAGCATAAAGGCAGGATGACCTATCATAAGCTCCTTGGAACGAGGGCGGGCATACATCGCCTTCTCCAGAAACGCCCTGAACTGAAGCTCAGCTCCAGACACCGGCATACCCATGGTATGCCCAGAACGAGCCACAAATACAACTCCAGCTGCCAATACCAGCAGCATAATGAAGAGAGTCTTTATTTTTACTGGCATATCGAGGATTTTCTTGGCCTGAGCAATGACGCCATCCGTATCATCCATCTTGCCATCAAATACATCAAAGCGCTGCAGGAAGGCAATTGCCACCAGCACCAGAGGCAGAACAAAGGTCAGCTTGACGCCACGGAAAATATTTACCTCCAGCAGATATTCCGTATCCGCCAATGAACCTGACAAATAGGAAGCACCCACATAGGATACCACACCTGATGCAAAAAGTGCAATAGCCCCTGCTATAAATATCTTAATCAGAGAGGAATTTCCCTCCGCCTGACGGCTGCGGATTCTATCCAGCTGCCAGATAATAGCAATAGCCGGGAATACATTTGCACTGGCAAAAGCTGCAATAAGACGGATCTTATTGCCATGCCCCATAAGCACAGGTGCCATCATGCCAACCATAAGGATTGCCAGAAGGCCATACATATATTTAGGTTTAAGTGCAGGCACCACCAGCGACAGATAGAGAACCATAGCTGCTGCTACGCCAGCCATTACCACAGCCCTCAGGAGAGCCGATGGATAAAAATGCTCGTAGGTAGCAGCAGGACCAATCTTATACCCATGCGCAACCAGCTGATCACGCACCGCTGCAAAGTAGGTCATATTAGTCTCCAGGAGGGACATTCCTGGAGCAGGCTTCTCATATATTCTCAGCAGATTAATGCGGATGTTGCGTTCAGCATCAGTATTTGACCAGCGCTCCACAGCATCATCAATCTTGAGCTTTTCCAGCTCCTCTTTAGCTATAGTATAAAAGCGGGCGCTTTTATAATCCATATCCCGGGCAATATCCAGCAATCCATCCTGAGGGAAGAACTGAAGCTGGGTCACACCCTCAATCATACCAAGGGTAATACCGCGCTCCATCATCTTATCAGCAGTATAGTCTGCCTCATCAGGAGCCCCCAGAGCCTGAGAGCCTGCGAAAACGATATCCGAAACATCAATGCCATCAAGACGTTTGAAGACGGCATCAACATCCTCCCTGGTACAGTGGTTAAAATTGGTAGGACGAGCAATAACGTGGAAGCCGGCAGCATTTACCTCCTGCATCTCATCAGTAGGAAGTCCCAGGTCCATCTTGATAAAAGCTGTATAATTAGCCTTTACCTCAAGCACCTGCTGCTTGCCGATGGTCAGCTCCCTCACCCGATCATCGCCCAGGCGTCTGATCAGGTCCTCATGAACCTCCTTAAAGGTCTGTTCATGGTGGCCGGTCACATACACATTAGTCCCCTTAATGGTACCATCCTCAACCAGAGCACACCAGGCAGGATCTGCCAGAGCTCCATTCTGATAATTAGCTATAATGGTACTGCCATTCCAGGCTGTTGCCTTGCCATTGACATTAAGCTTCTTGAACTGGGTATCATACACCGCCATGGAGCAGATACCTGCCTCCTTAGCCTGGGCAAAGACCTCCTGCCGAGGCACACCCTCCCGCTCGGCAAGCTCCACCAGGCCTTCATAGTCGATAGCCAGCTCAACAGTATTATTGGCCTCCTCGACCCTATGACGCTCCAGATTAATTGCCATGGAAGCCACAAAGCCGATAAGGATTATTATCATGAGAATTCTATTATATTTGAAATCCTTCATTTCTGAACCTCATATAGCACAAATCATTCATTAGGCTGACGCATCCTCGCCTTAAGGATGACACTGCCGTTCTGCATAACCGCACTCTCATATTCCGCTGGGAAGTAAAGCCTTCTTGTATCCAGAAGAACTATATCGCCGAAAAAGTTCCCGATAACCGCATTACCCAGCCGTGAATTCTTAATCTCCAGCTTTTCCATATGGAAGCTGATTTCACCATTATCCTCAAATATAATACCGCTCATCTGCAGGTCAGCCTTTTTACCAAGGAATTCCAGCTGACCGCTGACAGCAATCTGCTCAGGAGTCATGGTAACCTTAAGGTTTTCCACATCACCCCATTCCTCCTCCAGGAACTGCTGCAGATTTTCCTCAGTAATAATACCAGTGAGGGTAAGGCTTTCTGCACTGGAAACCGCCTTGCCATTATTAGCATCCAGCTCCATAATATCGGCCTGGATTTTCCGGCCCTCCAGCACCATATTGCTGACCCGAAGCCTGCCTAAAACACCGTTATTGGCCTCAGCCCTCAGATAATCCATCCGGCCGAGAAGCATCATAAAGGCAGGAACAGTATTAACATCAACCTCAATCGTCTCAGAGGACGCTGCACTCTGCAGCTTGGTAGAAATCATCTGTCGTGCTATACCTGGAATCGCCAGCTGAAGCAGGCACAAAAACACAATTATTCCAGCTAAAACCTTTTTCATATGAAAAACCTCGCACAGTCATCAGACAGCTGCATCAATCACAGCTGATGATTTGCCTTTGCCCTAAGAAAGGCCTCAATAAACATATCAATCTCGCCATCCATTACCGCCTGAGTATTACCAGTCTCAGCACTGGTACGGTGATCCTTGACCATATTATATGGGTGGAATACATAGGAACGGATCTGGGAGCCCCACTCAATCTTCTGCTGGTCACCCTCAAGAGCCGCAATTTCCTTTTCCTTCTTTTCTTCCTCCAGCTCAAAAAGCTTAGCCTTCAGCATCTTGAGGCACTGCTCACGATTCTGCAGCTGGGAGCGCTCATTCTGGCACTGAACCACAATACCAGTTGGCTCATGTGTCATACGGACTGCTGAAGAGGTCTTATTGATATGCTGACCACCTGCACCAGATGCACGGTAGGTATCAACCCGTACCTCATCCATATTTACCTCAACCTCTGCTGCATCATCCAGCTCTGGCATAACATCACAAGCACAGAAGGAGGTATGACGGCGAGCGGCGGAATCAAATGGCGAAATACGTACTAGACGATGCACGCCCTTTTCAGATTTCAGGAAACCATAAGCATTATGACCCTTGATAAAAAGTGCCGCTGACTTCACTCCAGCCTCATCTCCTGGCAGCAGATCAGCAGTCTCAACTGTAAAGCCATGACGCTCTGCATAACGGCCATACATACGTAGCAGCATGCTGGTCCAGTCCTGAGCCTCAGTGCCGCCAGCACCTGCATGCAGAGTAAGAATAGCATTATTAGCATCATACTTGCCGGAAAGCATAACCTCCAGCTGAAGCTCCTCCAGAGCACGGTCTATCTCCTCCATGTCTGCACGGACATCAGCCTCAACGCTCTCATCCTTATCATCCATGCCGATTTCCCACATCACCTGGACATCATCATATTTACCTAACAGTGCCTTATACTTATCAACGCTTATCTTAACATCATTGAGCTCCTGATTAATCTTCTGAGCAGCCTCGGCATCATCCCAGAAGGTCGGCTCTCCCATCTTATATTCAAGCTCAGCTATCTTTTCTTCCTTACGGGCCACATCCAGAGCCTTTTCCATCTCCTTCAGTCTCCCCTGGAGCGCCATAATCTCAGGCTTTAAATCCTCCAGCATCATTTCACTTCCTTAATTATTCTTGCCACAGCAATTCTTATATTTCTTGCCGCTGCCGCATGGGCATGGCTCATTTCTTCCTATCTTGCCGCTATTTGTAACAGGGGTCCTTGGCTCTGGAGCCTTTGGAGCAGATGCCTCCTTAGAAGCAAGCTCTGGACGTTCATCACTATTTTCACCTGGCTTGCCATGAGAAGCAGTTGCACCTGCCAAGCGATTCTGAACCTGCTGCTGCTCCTGGGTAACTACAGCCACGCGATACATCAGCTTGGCAATATCAGTACGGATAGCATCGTTCATGCGCTCAAACATATCGAAGCCTTCCATCTTGTACTCAACCAGCGGATTCCTCTGGCCATAAGCCCTAAGACCAATACCCTCACGCAGGATATCCATACGGTCAAGGTGCTCCATCCAGTGATTATCAACAACGCGGAGCATAACAACGCGCTCCAGCTCACGCATAGTATCGGAGCCAAACTCCTCCTCACGCTGATCATATCTATCCATAGCCACTTCCATGAGCTTCTCCTCAAGCTCATCACGGCTCAGCTCCTCAAGCTCATCAAGCTTCAGGACGCCTGGTGCCGCGTAGGTCTTTTCTGCATCCTCGATAAGAGCATCCAGAGTCCACTCCTCAGGATACAGCTTCTCATTGGCATACTGATCCATCTCCGCCAGAATAATCTGATGAATCATATGCTTAATATTCTCCTTAAGATCCTCACCACGAAGAATCTTGCGACGCTCACCATAAATGACTTCACGCTGCTGGTTCATGACATCATCATACTGCAGCACGTGCTTTCTGATATCGAAATTTCTAGCCTCAACCTTCTTCTGAGCATTCTCTACAGAGCGGGTAATCAGCTTATGCTCGATAGGTTCATCCTCACCCATGCCCATCTTATCCATGATATTGGCAATGTTCTCGCCACCGAACAGGCGCAGGAGATCATCCTCAAGAGAAAGATAGAAGCGTGAATTACCAGGATCACCCTGTCGGCCTGAGCGGCCTCTCAGCTGATTATCAATACGGCGAGACTCATGGCGCTCAGTACCAATAATAAACAGACCGCCCAGCTCAGCGACACCCTCGCCCAGCTTAATATCAGTACCGCGGCCCGCCATGTTGGTAGCTATGGTAACAGCACCCATCTGTCCAGCATCCGCAATAATTTCTGCTTCCTTCTCATGCAGCTTAGCATTCAGCACATTATGAGCAATTCCCTTGGAATGAAGAACTTCACTAAGTGCCTCAGACTGCTCGATAGAGGTAGTACCAATCAGGATAGGCTGACCAGTAGCATGAATGCGCTCCACATCATTTACAACAGCCTTGTACTTTGCACGGCGGGTCTTGTAAATAACATCAGCATGATCCACACGGGCAATAGGCTTATTGGTAGGAATAACTACTACAGGCAGATTGTAAATATTAATAAACTCATCTTCCTCAGTCTTAGCAGTACCGGTCATGCCGCCAAGCTTGTTATACATACGGAAGTAGTTCTGGAAGGTAACGGAAGCCAGAGTCTGAGACTCACGCTGTACCCTTACACCCTCCTTGGCCTCAATTGCCTGATGCAGGCCATCGGAGAAGCGGCGGCCAGTCATAAGGCGGCCAGTAAACTCATCGACGATGACAATCTCGCCCTTGCGGACAACATAATCACGATCCCTGATCATCAGAGACTTGGCTCTGAGGGCTGCTACGAAGCAATGGGAATATTCAATATTTTCAGGAGCATAAAGATTCTTTATGCCCAGCATCTTCTCAACCTTGGCTACAGTACCATCAGTCGGTGCAACAGTCTTATGCTTTTCATCAACAGTATAATCAACACCCGCCTGAAGCTGCTCAACCACCTTAGCCATAATAGAATAGCTTTCAGTGGACTTAGAACCAGGACCAGAAATAATCAGAGGAGTACGCGCCTCATCAATCAGGATGGAGTCGACCTCATCCACGATAGCATAATTCAGCTCACGCTGAACCATCTGCTCAGCAGAAACCACCATATTATCACGAAGATAGTCAAAGCCATACTCATTATTAGTACCAAAAGTAATATCGCAGTTATAGGCATGTCTTCTCTCAGCAAAGCCCATCTCATGCTGAAGCAGACCTACTGAAAGGCCAAGGGCCCTATAAATCATACCCATCCATTCGCTATCACGCTTAGCCAGGTACTCATTTACAGTAACCATATGCACGCCCTTGCCGGTAAGGGCATTAAGATATACTGGCAGGGTTGCCACCAGGGTCTTACCTTCACCAGTACGCATCTCAGCTATTCTGCCCTCATGAAGGCACACACCGCCCATGAGCTGAACGTCAAAGTGACGCATGCCAACCACGCGGTTTGCAGTTTCACGGACAACCGCAAACGCCTCTGGCAGTATATCATCCAAGGTTTCGCCATTAGCCAGGCGCTCCTTGAATTCGTCAGTCTTAGCAAACAGGCGGCTGTTGGTGAGACTAACCAGTTCCTGTTCATGACTATTAATCTGGTCTACAATACCCTGCAGGCGAGAGATTTCTTTATCATTATTATCACCTAAAAATCTTTTAAGAAAGCCAAACATTCTTTAATCACTCCTAGAAAAAGCATAGCTATGGGATGATACCATACCTAATACAAATGATAGCACGATACATTAAAGAAGTCAAAAGCCTATGTTCGAAATTTTCCAATAAAAAAGAGCTGCTCCGAAGAGCAGCTCAAAGCCAAAACAAATTTACTTATCATCAGACTCAATGAGGCCATACTTGCCATCGCCACGGCGATAAACCACACAAACCTCTCCGGACTCGCCATCACGATAAACGAAGAAATCATGATTCAGAAGATTCATCTGCATAATAGCCTCCTGCACGTCCATAGGCCTTACAAAGAACTTCTTCTTCTTCACAATCTGGAACTCGCCCTCTTCCTCCTCTATAGGCTGAGGAGCTTCTGCAAAGACATCAGTCTTTAACGCACCATCGCGGAAACGGCGCTGAATCTTGGTCTTATGCTTGTGGATCTGACGCTCCAGCTTCTCAATAACCAGATCAATGGAGGTATACATATCCATAGTAGATTCCTCACCGCGCAGGAGCATACCATGAACAGGCACTGTCACTTCAACCAGATGACGTTCCTTCTCCACCTTCAGCAATACAGAAATCTCTCCGACCTCATCGAAGTAACGGGTAACCTTGCCGATACGCTTCTCAACATATTCCCGCATTGCTGGAGTGATATCCACGTTCTTGCCTCTAATAGTGAATGTTGCCATTATGACACATCCCCTTTCTATTATGTTCTTGATATACTATTTCGCCATCGAGATAAAAAAACCTTCAATAAAAAAAATAAAAATAGAAAAGCCAGATCCGTTTTCCGCTAACAGACCTGGCTTAATCTACCAAACTTAATTTTTAACCCTGCTTAGTTACATTAGCTGCCTGAGGGCCACGAGCACCCTCTACAATCTCGAACTCAACAGACTGTCCCTCAGAAAGAGTCTTGAAGCCCTCATCCTGAATTGCAGAGAAATGAACGAATACATCGCCGCCATCTTCTCTCTCAATAAAGCCGTAGCCTTTCTCTGCACTGAACCATTTTACTTTTCCAACCATTATATAACCCCTCCCTAGAAACAAAACGGTCTGCCCTATAAACCGCTTTGTCTATTATCTGTCTCTTATACACATCTCCGAGCCCACGAGACGTAGAGGAATGTCGT